>CAJUEG010000044.1 GCA_910584835.1 uncultured Oscillospiraceae bacterium
ATGCAGGCGGGGCCGCCAGGGCAATCCAGACGTTCGATTTTTCTGCTGGATAAAGCGGTGCTATCACCGCCTCTCACACCGGCCCGCAATGCGGGCCGGGTTTCGGCTTTACGGGGAGGTTCAACGACTTTGCGTCACTTTTTCTCCGATATCCGATGCCATCGCTTTTTAGGCAGTGCAATCAAACCTGCTATCAACAGAACAAAAACTGCGGTGGTTGCCGCAGTTTTTGAGTTTCAGAAGTGCTATCAAACCTATTTTGACCGATATTTTGGAGGTGTTTATAGATGACAGAAGAAAAAGTAAAGTTCCTGATGCGGATCGACCCGGATACCGACAGGAAAATCAAGGCGGCTATGCCGTGCGCCAACTGCCGGAGCCAGAACGAGTTCATGGAAAGCGCGGTGCGTTTTTACTGCGACTACCTGGCCGCTGAGGACGTGGCGGATTTTCTGCCGCCCATTTTCGTCCACGCCATGCGCGGCACCATCCAGTGCAGCGAGGAGAGGATCGCCCGTCTGCTGTTCAAGCTGACGGTGGAAATCAGCATGATGATGCACGTGCTGGCAGCGGGGCTGGAGATCGACGCCAGCCAGCTGGACGCCCTGCGCTGGCAGTGCGTCCAGGAAGTGAAAAAAACCAACGGCAGTATCACGTTCAAGGACACGCTGAAAAAGCACGAGGACGAGTGACCGCGCAAAAAGTTTGATCGTCCGCCAGGGGGCTCCTATACCCATCAGCTGAACCGAGTGTCGGTTCATGGTGGACTGCCCTGAAGGTAGTCTCTCTAAGAGTTTAGTACAGAGAAAAGACATGGGGGGTGAATTTACGCCGCGCGTCATTTTCAAGTGCCCGCACATCAAGGGCGGCGGTGAGAAGGCTGCCGCCCACCTGGGCAACTACGTCAAGTATGTGTCTACCCGGGAGGGTGTGGAGCGCGTTGATCCAGGCAAGGCTGCGCTCCCCGCTACGGACAAACAGGCCAAACTGGTAGAGCAGCTCCTCCGGGAATTCCCGTCCAGCAAGGGGTTGTTTGAGTATGAGGACTATCAAGCCGCGCCCACCCGGGGAAATGCCTCGGAGTTCATCACTCGCGCCATTGAGGACAACTACGAGGCGATTGCCAAGAAGGAAAACTACGTGGACTATATCGCCAACCGCCCCCGCGTCCAGAAGCTGGGGGCGCACGGCCTATTCACCACCGATGACGGCCCTCTGATACTGTCTCAGGTGGCGGACGAGGTGGCCCATCATCCCGGCGTGGTGTGGCTGCCCATCGTCTCCCTGCGCCGGGAGGATGCCGCACGGCTGGGGTACGACAACGCCGAACGGTGGCGCAAGCTGCTGTCCGCCCATGCCATGGATATGGCGAAGGCAATGAAGATCCCCGACGCGCAGTTCCGCTGGTACGCCGCCTTTCATGACGAGGGCCACCACCCTCACGTCCACATGGTGTGCTACAGCGCCGATGGCAAGTCCGGCTTCCTCACCAAGCAGGGTATCGCGGACATCAAGTCCAAGCTGGCAAAAGAGATTTTTCAGCAAGACCTCTATGCCATCTACCAGCGGCAGACCCAACGGCGGGATGACCTCACCGAAGACGCTGGAGAAGTCATGGCGCAGCTCGTCACCGAGATGCAGACTGGGACGCTGGAGAACCAGCGCATCCAGCAGCTTATGGTGGAGCTGGCCCAGCGCCTCCAGCACTGCTCCGGGAAGAAGCAGTACGGCTACCTGCCGCCAGCAGTGAAGTCACTGGTTGATGAAGTCGTGACCGAGTTGGAGAAGGATCCCCGCATCGCCGCCGCCTATGACCTGTGGTATCAGGAACGGGAGGAAGTGCTGCGGACGTACAAGGACGATCTGCCGCCGCGTGAGCCGCTCGTCCGGCAAAAGGCGTTCAAGCGAATCAAAAATATCGTCATCGAGGAAGCTGTGCGGCTGGGTGATATGCCCCTGCCCGATATCACCAATCAGGCCGAATCTGTGGATGAACCATCTGATGATGAACCTGTGGATGGGTCGTTCGATGATGTAACTGCGGACGCGACTGCCGATACTGGGGAGGCTTCTTACCACACCCGATGGACCCGCAGCTACCGTGCCACCCGTCAGCTGATGCAGGGTGATGAGGACAGTCCACCTGATTACGCGGCGGCGTTTGATCTACTCACCCAGGAGGCCGATGCCGGGAATGCCCTGGCCATGGCCGACCTGGGCCGGATGTACGCCGAGGGCCTGGGTGGGGAACGTGATCCAGAGCTGGCGCAGGAATGGTTCGCCAAGGCGCTGGCCGCGTTTTTGGAAGCGGAAAGATCCGTGCCAGATCGCGCCACTGAATACCGCATCGGCAAGCTGTACGCCGCAGGGCTGGGCACGGAGCAGGACTACGGGGAGGCCGCCCGGTGGCTGGAAAAGTCCGCGGACGCCGGGTACAAGTACGCGCAGTACACCTTGGCCGGACTGTATCGGGACGGCAAAGGCGTGGAGCAGGACTATGCCGCGGCGCGGGAGCTGTACGCCAAGGCGGTCACCTTTCCTTATGCCGCCTACGAGCTGGGCAAGCTGTACCGGGACGGGCTGGGCTGCGAGGCCGACGAAGAACGTGCCGCCCGGTATTTCCGCCAGGCGTTCACCGGGTTTCAGATCATGGCGGGCAGATCCCCGGACGACAAGCTCCAGTACCGCATCGGCTGGATGATCCTCTATGGGGTGGGCACGGAACAGGACGAAGCGGCGGCTCTGCCATGGCTGGAAAAGGCTGTCGAGCGCGGCAACGCGCTGGCAAAGTATCAACTGGGCAAGCTCCTGCTCCTCGGCGCCGAAACAGTGCCCAAGGACGTGGAGCGGGCGCTGGAACTGCTCACGGAGTACGCGGAGGACGGGAATCAGTTTGCCCAGTACACGCTGGGCAAGGCATATCTGCTGGGACAGGACGTTTCCCAGGATCAGGGACAGGCCGTCCACTGGCTGGGGCTGTCCGCCCAGCAGGGCAATCAGTACGCCCAATATTATCTGAACCGCGTGTACAGCTCCATTTTTTCGTCCACCGCTTCACTCCTCTACCACATGGGCCGCATCTTCCAGGAGCAGCGTCCCCAGCCTGTACTCGGGATGCGGTTGGCGGTGGACAGCAAGCTCAGACGGAAAATCCGGGAGAAGAAGATCGCCATGGGACACAAGCCGGACGATCACGAGGAACAGGGACAGACGATGTAAGGATCACTCATGCCCCGCTGGCCGTGTCCGACGTGCGCAGCACCTTCTCCAGCGGTTTTCCCTTGGCCAGCTCGTCCACCAGCTTGTCCAGATAGCGGGCCTCCCGCATCAGTGGGTCAGCCACCTCCTCCACCCGGACGCCGCAGACCACGCCGCGGATCAACACCCGATCCGGGTTGGGCCTCGGCGCTTGGCGGAAGAAATCACCGTAGGTGATATCTGACGCCAGCAGGCTGTCCAGCTCCGGCTGGGTGTAGCCCGTCAGCCAGCGGGTCACGGTATCTACCTCGGCCTTGGCGCGGCCCTTCTTCTGGGCCTTGCTTACCAGCAGGCCGTACACTTTGGGGAAGCTCATCTGGAACACCTTGTGGTCACCCATCATAAATCACCGTCCAAATATTCTGGATACAAAAATTATACGGCATTTTTTCCAAAAAGCAAGGGAGGTAAGCAAATGCCCTACATCCATTTCACAGAAGCACAAAAACTCCGGGCCAATGCGGTAGACCTGGTGGAGTTCCTCCGATTCAAAGGGGAACTGCTGATCCGCGAAGGGTCGGAGTTCCGCATGGCCAGCAACCACAGCGTCACCATCCGGGGCAGCGAGTGGTACGACCATGCCACCGAGAAGGGCGGCGGCCCTGTGTCCTTTCTCAAGGAGTTCTACGGGATGAACTATGCGGAGGCGGTGCTGACGCTGCTCAACGAGGATGCCGGCCAGCTCTGCCCCCAGGTGAGCACCCCACGGGAAAAAGTGAAAAAGCCCTTTGAACTGCCGCCCGCCAACGAGAACAATCGGCGGGTGTTTGCCTATCTGCTCAAGCACCGCTGCCTGGACAGAGAGGTGCTCACCACCTTCGTCCGGCTGGGACTGATCTATGAGGATCAAAAATATCACAACGCAGTCTTTGTGGGGATGGATCCGGAGGGCAAAGCCCGCCACGCCCACAAGCGCAGCACCAACAGCCAGGGGAAGTCCTTCCGCATGACGGTGGAGGGCAGCGATTTCAAATACGCATTCAACTGGCCGGGTACCAGCGGGCACCTGCTGGTGTTCGAGGCGCCCATTGATATGCTGTCCTTCATCTCAAAATTTCATGACAGCAACTGGGCGGTACACAGCTATGTGGCCCTGTGCGGCACGTCCTCCCAGCCGCTGCTGGGGATGCTGGAGCGGCACCCCAATATTGAAAACGTCCTCCTGTGCCTGGACAACGATCAGGCGGGGCAGCTTGCCACGCGGCGGCTGGCAGGGGTTGTGCGGGAGCGCGGGCTGACGGTAGATGCGCGGGTACCCGTCAATAAAGATTGGAACGAGGATCTGTGCGCCAATTTTCAACAGACGGAGGAGCAGCAATTTGAACAGAAACTATCATGAAAGGCAGGGTGCGCCATGCCCCAACAGTTTATCATTCTGATCGTCGCCGCCCTGGCCCTGCTGGTCATTGGCGGCGTTTCTTTTTTGTCCGGGCGGGGTTCCCTGGACAGCATCAAGTCCAAACCCGTGGGCGACGGCCAGCACGGCACCGCCCGCTGGGCCACTCCACAGGAAATCAGCAAAACCTTCGCCCGCGTCCCCTTCCAACCAGCCCAGTGGCGGCAAGGCAAGGAACTGCCCTGTGCCCAGGGGCTGGTGCTGGGCTCCCAGGGGAAGAAGGGGAAAATCACCGCCCTGGTGGATAAAGACGACATCCACTGCCTGATGATCGGCGCGTCCGGCGTGGGCAAGACGGCCTTCTTCCTCTACCCCAACCTGGAATACGCCTGCGCCTGCGGCATGAGCTTCCTGGCCCTGGATACCAAAGGCGACCTGGCGCGAAACTATGGGGCCATCGCGCAAAACTGCTATGGCTACGCGGTGTCGGTGATCGACCTGCGCAACCCCACCCGCTCGGACGGGTTCAACTTCCTGACGTTGGTGAACGCCTACATGGATCAGGCGGTGGCCCACCCGGACGATCTGGCCGCCCGGGCCAAGGCGGAGAAGTACGCCAAGATCCTCTCCAAAACCATCATCAGCCCGGACGGGGACAGCGGCAGCTATGGGCAGAACGCCTTTTTTTACGATTCCGCAGAGGGCCTTCTCACCGCTGTGATCTTGCTGCTGGCGGAGTTTCTGCCGCCCAGGGAGATCGACGGCCAGCCCCGGGAGCGCCGCCACATCGTGTCGGTGTTCAAGCTGGTGCAGGATTTGCTGGAGCCCTCCGGCACCAAGGGGAAAAGCTGTTTCCAGGTGCTGATGGGACGACTCCCTTCCGAACACAAAGCCCGGTGGTTCGCCGGGGCCGCGCTGAACACCTCGGAGCAGGCCATGGCGTCGGTACTGTCCACCGTGCTGTCCCGGCTGAACGCTTTCCTGGACACGGAACTGGAGCAGACCATCTGCTTCGACAGCCCCCTGGACGCCGAGACCTTCACAAGTAAAAAATCCGCCATCTTCCTGATTCTCCCCGAGGAGGATCAGACGAAGAATTTCATGGCGGGCCTGATGATTCAGAACTTGGCGCGGGAGCTGTTCTCCGTGGCTGACGAGAACGGCGGCAAGCTGAAGAACCGGGTGGTGCTGTTTTGCGACGAGCTGGGTACCATGCCGCCTTTCGACATCCTCCCGCTGTTCAGTGCCGGGCGTTCCCGCCGTCTCACACTGGTGCCCATCATCCAGTCGCTGGCACAACTGGAGAAGAACTATGGCAAGGAGGGCTCGGAGATCATCCAGGACAATGTGCAGGACACCATCTTCGGCGGGTTTGCTCCCAACAGCCAGACCGCCGATGTGCTGTCCAAGGCCCTGGGCAGCTACACGGTACAGTCCGGCTACATCAGCCGGAGCAAGGGCGAGGACAGCCGGACGCTCCAGATGGGGGAGCGTCCTTTAATGACGCCGGACGAGCTGAAGTCCATCCCCAAGGGAGAGTTTGTAGTGATGAAAACCGGGGCGCATCCGATGAAAACCCGGCTGCGATTGTTTTTGGACTGGGGCATCACCTTCGGGGAACCGTATCAGACCCCGGAGCATGGCCAGCGGAAGGTGTACTACGCCGGACGGCAGGAGCTGGAGGAGGCCATCAAGGCTCGGTACTGGCTGGCATCGAAAGCGGAAGAAAAAGTCCGTCCCCCGCGGGAGGGACGGACTGGGCAGAAAGATGACAGGCACCACCGGCAGGAGAAACAGGAGAGCCAGCCGCTGGCGACGATCCCTGATTCTCTCAAAAAGCAGGATGGGCCGCCGCCCGGGGAAGGAGGGTGATACCTTGGCCTACTATGAGTCCATCTACAATGACCAGGAGTTGAGCCACCGGGCCAAGGCGGTGTACATCTACCTGAAGGATCACGCCAACAAGGAGGGCACCTGCTGGCCGGGGATCAAGACGATTGCCGCCGGGGTGAGCCTGTCCCGCTCGACCGTGAAACGGGCACTCAGCGATTTGGTAAAGGCCGGTCTGGTGGAGAAGTCCAGCCGCTGGCGGGAAAATGGGAGCTTGTCCTCCAACCTCTATCAATTGAAATAATACTATTTGCAGATTTGACGTCCTGGAATGGGCACCCGAATAACGGCACAACAGTGCCAAAAGGCACAGAATTTTACTCTGTTATGATTTCATATGGATTTTCTCGAAAAATTATAGTAGAATAAAGCCAAAGTGGAAAAAGGAGGCGGGCCAATGATCAGTGTTGCCATTGTGGAAGACGAGCGCAAAGCGGCCGACCAACTGCGGGAATGCCTGAATCGGTTTGAGACGGAGCATGACGAACACTTTGAGAGTACGCATTACACAGACGGTGAGCAGTTTCTCTCGGACTTCCGATCTCAGTTTGACATTGTTTTTATGGACATTGAAATGCCGGGCCTCAACGGGATGCGGGTGGCGCAGAAGCTCCGGGACATCGACCAAACCGTCGCGCTGGTTTTTATCACCAACCTCTCCCGCTATGCCATTAACGGCTATGAAGTGGGGGCGATGGACTATATTCTAAAGCCGCTGGAATATAATGCTTTCCTGCTGAAAATACGGAAAGTGGTGAACTACTGCTACCGCCTGGGGAACAAATGTCTCAAGCTGTCCACGACGACTGGCATGATGAGGCTCAGCGTCAACGACCTGCTCTATGTAGAGATCTCCAGGCACGATATTATCTACCATACTGCCCATGGGATGCTGTCTGGATATGGCACCATGAAGCAAGTGGAGCAGGCCCTGGGGGAGTTCGGGTTTTATCGTTGCAACAGTTGCTACTTGGTCAATATGCGGTATGTGAAGCGCATCCAGGACTACATGGTAATTGTGGGTGACCATGAGCTGTCCATCTCCCACCCAAGGAAAAAGGATTTCCTGCGGGCGCTGGACGAGTATTACCGTTGAATTCTGGGACAAGGGAGGGACGGAAATGACGTTTTCACAGTTTTGGGGCTCCTTCGGCTATCTTATGGCCCTTATGATCGGCGTGTACTTGGTGGCGCAGAAAATGCCACGGCGCGATCATTTTGCCCTGCGTATGGCGCTGTGTGCCGCTGTGATCTTTGCATATAAATTTGGCTTTGACGTAGGGCTGAGAAGCCTTGAGCTGGACGAGGTCGCGGGGCTGGTGGTGCGTACCATGGACAGCTTCGTGCTGTATATGCTCTCGATAGCTGCCGTTGGCGTGTGCTTCTCGTGTGACATTTGGGCTATGCTGTTTTGTGCTACGGCCGGATACTGTATGCAGCACATGAGCCAGCGCACCTACCTTTTGCTCACAAAATACGTTTACCGCTGGGACAATGTAATCTTGGATTGTGTCGCATTGGTGGTCATCACTGCCGTCTTCTATGTGGTACTTTATCGCACGCTTATCCGCGGCGCAGACTACCGGGGTACCATGTTGAACAGCCGTGTCCAGGTTGGGGTGAGCTTTATTGCCATTCTGATCACCATTTTTTTAAACTCCTTCGCCATGCGGGCCGCCGCTGGCATGGCAAACGTTATCGGTTATATCATCTTTTTCTCTATCATCACCGCAGTGCTGGTCTTTTACGTGGAATTTGGCTGGCTCGCGGCCAAAAAGGCGGAGCTGGAAAAGGACATGGTGTCTCGAATGGCAGAAGCCAACCGGGAACAGTATGAGATTGAAAAGGATATCACGGAGCTTATCAACATCAAATGCCACGATCTGAAACACCAGTTTTCCATGCTGGACGGACAGCTCAGCGAGCGGCAGATCGCGGAGTTGTCGGAGAGCATCAACATCTACGACTCCATTTTCAAAACGGGAAACAAGGCGCTGGACATTGCGCTTACCAGAAAAAGCCTTTTGTGCGAGAAGAAAGGGATCAAGCTTACCTGTGTCATGGATGGGGAAAAGCTCTCTTTCCTCACAGAAGAGGATATCTTCTCCCTCTTCTGTAACATCTTGGACAACGCCATCGAGGCGGTGGACGGCTTGACGGTAGAAAGCAAACGGCTCATCTGCCTGTCCACCATGACACAGGGTGGCAAGATTATTGTCCACGAGGAGAATTACTTCGACCACGACCAGCAGTTGCGGGACGGACTTCCTGTCACGACAAAGGGAGACAAGCGATATCATGGATTCGGCCTGAAAAGCATCAAGCGCATCTGTGAACGATATCGGGGAAATTGCACACTGAAGCTGGAGGGCGGGATTTTCGAGATGGAGTTGGTCTTCCCCATGAATCAATAGCATCCTATCAATTTATCCCCAAAAAGGACGTCCTGCTAAGTCAGGACGTCCTTTTTTGTTAAAGAGCAGCTGTCAAAATAAGAATATGTTGTCTAAATGCAAGAGTGTGTGCAATCAGTTGAATCTGTTCTTTGGCATGACTATACTAAAACCGCTGAGAAAAGCAAGGATAGATTCAGCAAATTGTAACAAGGAGGAAAAAAGATGAAAAGAAACCGACATTGGCTCACATCCCTGATTGCATTGCTCTGCTGTTTCGCTCTGGTGCTCCCGCTGGCCGGGTGCGATCCGGAGGACACCGCCAATCCCAGCTTGGATCCCAGTGAGGAGGCCTCCATTGCCCCAGGCCCCTTGCCTGTGGAGAACGGCAAGGTCTCTGTTACCGGCACACAGGCCGGCTTTGTTGAGTACGGAGGCAAGTATTACACCGACTTTGCTACTTTGGATGAGGAACGGGCCGCAGCTAAGATGGTCAACATCCAGGTGGCGGAGGAGGGCTTCGTCCTCCTGAAGAACGACAACTGCCTCCCCTTGGGGGAGAATGAGCTGAACGTCTCCATGTTCGGATATAAGACTGCCAACATCATGATGGGCGGCGGTGGCTCCGGTTCTGGCCGCCCTGGACAGTACGGCGTGCCCATGACCACTCTCCAGATGGGCATGGAGGAGGCCGGGTTCCGCGTTAACCAGCGGCTGCTCTCCTTCTACAGCAGCAAATCTGCTGAGGTGAAGCCGGAGGACATCCCTGAGTCAATTACCTATACATACGGCTCCTACAACGACGCGGCCCTGGTGATGGTGTCCCGCTCCGGATCGGAAGGCTCAGACGAAAAGACCTTCGGCTATGAGCCCGATCAGAACGCCGACGAGAACGCCCATATGCTGGAGCTCACTGATGTGGAGAAGTCCCTTATCCGCTACGTCAAGGAACGATTCGACAAGGTCATCCTTATTGTCAATTCTTCCAACGCCATGGAACTGGGAGAGGTCAACGAGGCCAAGACAGACAGCAACCTGGGCGTGGACGCCATCCTGTGGGTAGGCCACACTGGCAACGATGGTGCCGCCGCCATCGGCCGCATCCTCAACGGCAGTGTCTGCCCTTCCGGTCGCACCGCAGACACCTACGCGGTAGATTTCACCCAGGATCCCACCTTTACAAACTTCGGCTCCAACGCCCAAAACCTGGAGGCGGACGGCTCCCGCATGGATAACAACATCTACGTGGGTGACACCGCCACTGATTACCATTCCGTGGAATACCGAGAAGGTATATACGTGGGCTACCGCTACTATGAAACCAAGGGCCATGACGCGGGCGATGAGTGGTACAAGGCTAACGTGGTCTACCCCTTCGGCTATGGTCTGAGCTACACCACCTTCACTCAGGAGTTTGATGGTGTAGCCGAGACCGGAGAGATTACTGATCCTGCTTCCATCATCACTGTGAGGGTGAAGGTCACCAACACCGGCGATATGGCTGGTAAGGACGTGGTTCAGCTGTACTACACCGCCCCCTACACCGAGGCCGGCATTGAGAAGGCCCATGTGAACTTGGGTGCATTCGCCAAAACCAACCTGCTCCAGCCTGGTGAGAGCGAGGTCGTAACCCTCCAGCTGGTGGCCCAGGATATGGCCTCCTTTGACTGGAACGATGCAAACGACAACGGCTTCCGTGGTTATGAGTTGGAGGCGGGGGACTACGTACTGTCCATCCGCTCCAACGCCCACGATGAGATTGCCTCCATCACCCGCACCATTCCCTCCGATATCCAGTGTACCACTGACTACACCACCGGCGCCGAGATCCGTCCCCTGTTTGGAGGCGACGAGGGGCTGGAGGACTACAAGTCCACCAACGATACCCTGGAGAACAATCTGATGAGCCGTGGTAGTGGTCTGGAGCTCCCCACCCCCCTGAATCGGGAGGAGCGCACCTGGAGCCAGGTCGAGATGGACGAACTGGATAGCCAGAAAACCTTCTTCAGCTGCGACGATACAGAGGAGGATCCCTGGTATGTCTCTCAGGTACCGTCTACCTGGACCCAGAACAAGGGTGAGCGGGATGAAGATGGCAAGACCGCTATCCAGCTGGCCGACCTAATGGGGCTGTCCTACACTGAGCCTACCGTGGTGGGCGGTGTGGCCACAGCTGCTACCGATGAGGGCACCCAGAAATGGGACGAGTACATGAACCAGCTCACCTGGGAGGAGCTGACCACCATCGTTTCCTACGGTGGCTTCGGCCAGCCCGGCGTGGAGACCATTGGCAAGAAGCAAAACGGTGCCTATGACGCCGCAGCCCACCCCTTCTGGAACGGCGGGATGTTCGGTGGCGCCCAGCCCCCCGAAGATCAGATGGGCACCAACTGGGTCACTCCCGCCGTGTGGGGCTGCACCTGGAATGTGGATCTGCTGCGGCAGATTGGTGTCATGACCGGCAATGAGGCCCTGTTTTTTAATGTGAATGGCCTATACGGCTTTTCTACTAACATCCACCGCAGCCCCTTTGGCGGCCGAAACTTTGAGTACCTGTCCGAGGACGGTCTGCTGTCCGGTAAACTACTGGCCGCCCTGTGCAAGGCCTGTACTGAGAAAGGCCTGGTCACCTATACCAAGCACTTCATGATGAACAACCAGGAGACCAACCGGAACACCAACGGTGGCGTGATGACTTGGGCCACCGAGCAGGCCATCCGGGAAATTTACGCCAAACCTTATGAGATTGCCGTCAAAGAGGGCAATAACTCCGCTTTTATGACCGCTTTTAACCGCATTGGCAAGTCCACCTGTTCGGACAACTACGCCCTTTTGGAACTGCTGACCCGGGACGAGTGGGGCTTCTGCGGACATAACGTCACAGACTACATGGACTACGCAGAATACCGCTACACCAACCTGATGACCCGCGCCGGCAACGAACTTCCTTTGGGCGGCATGAATAAGCTCATCGGAAAAGGCAAGGGCGGCGACTCTTCCTCCACCGAGGGCACCTGGAGCGCTGAGCAGAATACCGTGCTGGTGGCCCCCAATGCCGCTGATGCCGCAGCCGCCAACGACCTGCGCAAGGCGGGCGACAACGCGGGCGCTTCCGCTTACGAAACCGTTCCCTCCGCCACCCAGTGGTTCAATGTGCGCAAGGCCGCGCAACGTGTCCTATACTCCAACGCCAACAGCAATGCCATCCTCAACGGGTATGCCTACCAGCTCAACAAGGAACTGACCTACACTGCGGGCGAGATGGTAGGTTCCGTCAGCTTCTTCGGTAGCCGAGGCGAGCAGATCCTCAAGACCGATTTTGATGCCGTCAGCCCCGACGTATGCGATGTAAAAATCGTAGAAATGGATGAGATCCCCGGCATGACCGTGAACGAGGCGGGGGAGATCATGGGTACGCCCACAACCCCCGGCGACTATGTCATCCAAGCCAAGGGCACCTTGGACGGCTGGGTGTACTGCCGGCTGACCATCACTGTTCACATCGTGTAAAACTACATCCCATCCAATCAAAAGCCCGTTGCGACGGATCGAACAAAATCGGACGGTCCCGTCTTTGGAGGCGGGGCCGTCCGGCCCCTTTACGGAACATCTGACGAGGAGGAATATCATGAAAAAGCATACAAAACTGTTCTCTCTTCTGCTGTGCGGCGCGCTGGCTCTTGGTCTGTCCGCCTGCGGCGCGGATCAGCCGGGGTCCGGAAGCGCCCCGCTCCAGTCCGCCGCTCCTACCGAGACGGTCAAGCCCTCCGACAGCGGCAGCCCCGAGAAAAAGGTGGGCAAGGTAGAGATAGTCACCGAACCCGAAAAGACAACCTACTGGGTAGGAGAAGAGTTTTCTCCGGAGGGTGGTGTAATCAAGGTCAGCTATAGGGACGACACCACCGAGGAAATCCCCATGACTGATCCTGCTGTGGAGATTGGCACGGTCAAAACCAGTTCCTCTGGGCGAAAGCAGGTCAAAGTGACCTTCGGAGGCAAGAGCGACTCCTTCTATGTGGTGGTGACGGAGCAGGGTGCGCAGGTGACCTTCCACCTGAACTATGACGGTGCGCCGGCGGACATCGTCACAGCCGCAGAGAAGGACGCGGCTGTGACCGCCCCTGCGGATCCCACCCGGGAAGGCCACGCCTTCGGCGGCTGGTATACCGACGCTGCCTGCACCGTGCCCTACGACTTCGAGGCGGTGGTCGCTGAACCTCTGGAACTGTATGCCTTCTGGAAGGAGAATGGGGCCGCCTACCACAGCGTGACCTACAGCCTGAACTACTATGGCCAGCTGCCTGACACTTATACCCAGCAGGTCAAAGAAGGTGAGTCCGTCCGGGAGATTGCACTGACCCCCCAGCGGGAGGAGTTCGACTTTGACGGTTGGTACACTGACGAAGCTGGCACGGCAACCTTTTCCGTTGGCACCCCGGTAACCGGGGACATGACTGTGTACGCCAAGTGGATCAAGACCAAGTCTGGTTTCTCCACCTATATCTTTGAGGCGGAACACACCAACCTGGCGGGTAAAGAGGGCCCCGGTATGTCTGGTTCGGCGGCAGGTGCATCCATGATCGTTAACGACATGAAAAATCAGGGGGCCAGCGGTGGGAAGTTTGTTTCCTACCTCTATAAGAATGGTCTCGCTCTGGAGTTCTATCTGGCCAGCAGCGAGGCGGTGAGCGATGCCACCCTGACTCTGTCCATTGCCGGGGAGATGGAGAACATCAATTTGACCCCTGAAACTTATCTCGTAGAGGTTAACGGGATCGCTCTGAACTATGCTCCCGTGTCGCTGGAAAGCGGCGGTGCTTTCACCGATGGCATTGTGATCAGCGGCGTCAACCTGACGGAAGGAGCCAACACCATCCGTTTGGTAACCAACAATAGCGTCAATCCCATGGGGGAGGGCGTAGGGACTTACCAGGGTACCGCACCCATGGTGGACTGCATTAAAATCACTACCAATGCTGTGGTAAGCTGGGACGGCGTCCAGGGCCTTCCTGTCCAGTATTGAACGGGTGAATGCTATGAAAGGAAAGAAGAAAAACAGCGGCGTCCGCATCTGGGCGGTGGTCAGCTCCGTTCTGATTGTTTTCCTGGCTGTGGCCACCCTACTCACCCAGGTGGTAATGGTGGATATAATTTCCTCCCTGCTGGGCCGTGATGTTGCAGTCTACAAGGATGGCACCCAGGCGCTGTACACCCAGACCTATGCCGACAAAGCAGAGGTATACGCTGCTGCCAATGCAATGAACCAGCGGGTGTGTGAAGAGGGCTTTGTTCTGCTCAAAAACGATGATCACGCCCTGCCGCTGGATAGCAACAGCAAGATCAGCGTATTCGGTAAAAACAGTGTTAATCTTGCCTATGGCGGTTCCGGCTCCTCTGGCGGGGACAAATCCCAGGCCGTGGATCTTTACCAGAGCTTGGAAGCCGCCGGGTTTTCCGTCAATCCTACGCTGAAGGCTTTCTATGAGGATGACAAACAGTCCGGTGATCCTCGTTCAGAGAATTCCAATGACTTGGACACCGGCGACTCTGTGTTCTACAGCACCGGAGAAACGCCCCAGGCCATGTATACCGATGTAGTCAAAAACAGCTATATGGAGTACGGCGACGTGGCCCTGGTAGTCCTGACCCGCATCGGCGGCGAAGGCTTTGACCTGCCTCGGAGCATGACGGGCGTATCCGGAGCGCGCAATGAGGACGATCACTATCTCCAGCTGGATCAGAACGAAACAGACCTGCTGGAGGCGGTATGCGGGGCGGGCTTCGGCAAGGTGGTGGTGGTGATTAACAGCGGGGCGGCCATGGAGCTGGGCTTCCTGGAGAATCCGGATCACTACGCCTATCAGGAGAAAATTGATTCCGCCTTGTGGATAGGCTTTCCTGGGGCCACAGGAACTATGGCCTTGGGCCGCATCCTTAACGGCGAGGTGAATCCCTCGGGCAGGACGGTGGATACTTACGCCGCCAGTTTCAAGAACAGCCCCGTGTGGGCCAACTTCGGCGACAATCTGATCCCTGGCAGTGCGGACGGCAGCGGCGACCGCTACTTGGGCACAGGGGCTGACAATTACTACTTTGTAGATTATGAGGAGAGCATTTACGTAGGCTATCGGTACTATGAAACCCGGGGCGCGGCGGACGAAGCGTGGTATGAGCGGGAGGTGATCTACCCCTTCGGCTACGGACTGAGCTACACGGAGTTCGAGTGGTCGGTGGAGGACGCCTCCGAGATTGAGAACGTCTCTCTCTCGGACGCAGATAGCCAGTTTACCCTCCGGGTGCGGGTGAAAAACATTGGAAATGCCGCAGGGAAGGATGTGATTCAGCTCTATGGCCACGCACCTTACTACGAGGGTGGGATCGAGAAGTCTGAGGTGGTGCTGCTGGACTTTGCCAAAACAGAGGAGCTGCGCCCCGGGGAGGATACGGTGGTAGAGTTGAACTTCAACCCCTACTACCTGGCCTCCTATGACTACCGGGACGCCAACGGTAACTGGGACGCCTGCTATGAGCTGGATGCCGGGGAGTACGCTCTATATATCAGCCGAAATGCCCATGACCGAGCGCTGGAGATCCCCTTCCAGATAGAGGAGGACATTGTAATCTATGAGGATCCCGTCACTGGCAATACGGTGGAGAACCGCTACACCGACGTAGATTTGGACAGTTCAGACTATCACCTGCAAACCCTGTTGTCCCGAGCCGACTGGGAGGGGACGATGCCCCAGCCCCCCGGGGAGGCAGATCGAACCATTGACAGTGCCTTTTTGGCTGCACTGAAGAGCATGGAACACAACAACCCAGATGCGGACGGATATTACAACGAGGAGATCCCCGCTTTCGGCAATACATCCAGTTCCCTTACTCTCCACGACCTGATTACCTATGACGGGGATGGGAGCGTGGTGCGAGATGGGCGAGGGGATATTGTCTCCTACGATGATGAGCGTTGGAACGAGTTGATCAGCCGCCTGTCCGTTTCGGAGTTGGTAAACCTGTGTAACATGGGGGCTTTCAAGAGCAATGAACTGAAAACTATTGGAAAACCTCTCACTAATGACACCGACGGCCCTACTGGTTTCACCAACTTCATGGATCAGAGCGGCACCTACTGGGACACCTGCTATTACTGCGCTGAGGTGGTAATGGGTTCCACCTGGAACCAAGAACTTATGGAGGAGCTTGGGGCTATGGTGGGCAGCGAGGGTCTGGTAGGTGCGGATGGGAAGGGCAATAACCTGCCTTATTCTGGGTGGTACGCCCCAGGTGTCAATATCCATAGAAGCCCCTTCGGCGGTCGCAACTTTGAATACTTCTCGGAGGACGGCGTGTTTAATGGCAAGATGGCCGCCGCCGAGATCCGCGGATGTGCCAGCCAGGGTGTGTACTGCTTTGTCAAGCATTTCGCCCTGAACGAGCAGGAGACCCACCGCTCGTCCAACGGAAGCGGAACCTGGGTGACAGAGCAGGCCATGCGGGAAATATACCTGAAGCCTTTTGAAATCGCGGTGAAGGAGGGCGGAACTACCGCCATCATGAGCTCTTTTAACCGCATCGGTACCCGCTGGACCGGTGGCGATCACCGGCTTTGCACCCAGATCCTGCGGAACGAGTGGGGGTTCCGGGGGATGGTGATCACTGACTTCAACACCACCTCCTATATGAACCTGAAGCAGATGGCGTACGCCGGGGGCGACCTGAACCTGGGTAATGACATGACCTTGCCTGACGTGATCCAACCCAACTGGTGCAATCAAGAGGATACGGCAGATCTGGCGGTTTTGCGGAACAGTGTGAAGAACATCCTGTATACTGTGGCCAATTCCAACGCTATGAACGGCGAGGTGGATCATTACGCCCCCGCTTGGTGGAAGATCGCCGTGATTGCGGTGGACTGCGTGGCTCTTGCGGGGATTGTTGTCTGGGGCATTCTGGTGTGCCGCAAAGGAAAAAAAGAAACGGATTAGTCCGTTTGACATCACAAAGAGAAGGGAGGTAGCTTACCAAGGAAAGTTACCTCCCTTCCCTGCTAAGGAGGGCGTTATCCATGGATGTAAAAACGATTATCAATCGGATGACACTGGAGGAGAAGTGCACTCTGCTGTCTGGAGCAGAAACCTTTAAAACCCGGGAGATTCCCCGACTTGGCATTCCCCAGATGTGGCTGTCAGACGGTCCTAATGGCATCCGCAAGCAAGCGGGAGAGAGCGATCACCTGGGGTTGAACCCCAGCGTGGCAGCCACTTGCTTCCCAACTGCATCGGCGGCTGCCGCTGCATGGGATCTGGCGCTGGAAGAGGAGATTGGTGTGGCCTTGGGGGAAGAGGCCGCCGCGCAGGACGTTGCGGTTCTGCTGGGACCCGGTCTCAACATCAAGCGCAGTCCGCTGTGTGGGAGAAACTTTGAGTATTTTAGCGAGGATCCCTTTCTTTCAGGAAAGCTGGCAGCTGCCTTTGTTCGGGGCATTCAGTCCAAGGGGGTTTCCGCCTGCCCGAAACATTTCGCTGTCAACTCCCAGGAGTTGCGACGGATGGCTATTAACAGTGTGGTGGACGAGCGCACCCTGCGCGAGATCTACCTGGCGGGTTTTGAAATCGCCGTCAAAGAGGGAAAACCCCGGAGCATCATGACTGCCTATAACCGTGTCAATGGCGACTATGCCAACGAGAATGGATACCTGCTGATGGATATCCTTCGAGGGGAGTGGGGCTTTGACGGCGTGGTAGTCACTGATTGGGGCGGCAGCAACGATCATGTTCAAGGTGTCCGGCTTGGTTCCACCCTGGAAATGCCTGCACCAGGCGGGGATTCCGTCCGGGAACTGCTCCGGGCGGTGGAACGAGGGGAGCTGTCAGCGGCCTACATCGATCAGCGGCTGGAAGAGCTGCTTCCCCTTGTTTTTGAGACCCGCAGGACGCTGGATCAGGCGCCTAAAATATTTGCTAAGGATGCGCATCACGCCCTGGCCCGCAAGGCCGCCGGCGAGTGTGCCGTACTGTTGAAAAACGAGAACCATCTATTGCCACTGAGACCAGGCCGAAGTGTAGCTATCATTGGGGCATTTGCGGATGTCCCTCGGTATCAGGGGGCAGGTTCCAGCCTCGTCAACCCTACCCAGCTTGACAATCTGCGGAAGGCATTGGAAAAGTCCGGCCTTGAAATTACAGGCTACGCCCCGGGCTTTGATCGCTACGGGAAATCAGATGAGGAAAAGCGGATTAATGCCGAGTTGCTGTCAAAACAATCAGATGTGGTGGTGCTGTGCTTGGGGTTGGACGAAATCCGGGAGAGCGAGGGGATGGATCGACAGCATATGCGTTTAGCGCAGAACCAAGTCGATCTACTCAAATCAATTGCAAGCATAAATCGTAATATCGCGGTGGTACTGTTTTGCGGCGCACCGGTGGAAACATATTGGATCCAGAAGTGCAAGGCGCTTCTCTGGGCTGGACTGGGCGGTCAGGCCGGTGCAGGAGCCGTGGCCGATCTTTTGACAGGTAGGCGGAACCCATCGGGTAAGTTGGCAGAGACCTGGCCATTACGCTATGAGGACACCCCAGCCATAAAGTGGTTCGGTACCCCTGGCCGCACGGTGGAATACCGTGAAGGTCTCTTTGTTGGATACCGTTACTACCAGTCTGCAGAGGTGCCGGTAGCGTTCCCATTTGGGTTTGGACTGAGCTACACTGACTTTGCCTACCGCAATTTACAGGCGGATGCCCATAGAGTATCCCTTGTAGTGGAAAATGTCGGAGGAATGGCAGGGGCGGAAATTATTCAGCTCTACGTGGAAAAGCCGGACAGCAGGCTGATCGGCCCAAAGCGGCAGCTCAAAGGTTTTGCCAAGGTATTCTTGGAGTCCGGCGAGGCCAAGACCGTGGTTATCCCGCTGGACGGGACAGCGTTCCGTTATTGGAACGTGGAGACTGGCGGGTGGGAGGTAGAAGGCGGGCCATACACGCTGAACATAGGTGTCTCCTGTGAGGATATCCGTCTCACCGCCATCGTCGAAGTGGAGGGCACTGGCGCAAAGCCGCCCCAAGGGATGGAAAAGCTTCCCTCTTACGCCAGTGCAAAAATACAGAATGTGACCGCAGAGGAGTTTGAGGCCTTGTTGGGCCGTTCCATCCCAAACGGACAGGTGCAAATCGACCGCAACATCACCTTTGGGGAACTGAACCACGCCAGAAGCCCGCTTGCATGGATAATCTGGGGAATACTCACTATGCTTTTGAGCGGGAGCCTGAAGCGAGGCAAGCCGGATCTGAACCTCTTTTTTATCTATAATATGCCTTTGCGGGCGTTGGCAAAGATGACAGGTGGTATGGTGAGCATGGGCATGGTAGACGCCTTGGTAATGGAGTTCAAGGGATTTTGGATCATCGGGCTTGTGCGCATGATCTGTGCATTTTTAAAGAATCTGGTTCTGAACGCCAGGCTTGAGAAACACCTGAGTCAAAACGAGTAAACTAAAAAGAGAACGTACTATGAGCGAGCCGCAGCTGAAATTGAATATCTGGGAAAGGTTTGCAGGCGAGCATCCCAAAGCCGCCAAGTGGATTCGGGAGGGCGGGCTGTTCGTCATCGTCAGCAATCTGATCACTGTGATGAAGTATTTCATCCTGCAAGGTCTGCCCTATGCCTTCGAGAACCTGAAGGACGTGAAATTCGGTTGGCCGGGTATCCCCGTCAGCCTGTTCGGGGTGAACTTTGACTGGAATATTTTCGGCTACGCCGTGAAGTATAACAACGCGGGGCAGGCGATTGTGGGCGGAAACTTGGGCTACTTCACAGCCTACATGATCGCCATGGCCATCGGCGAGATCATCAATTTCCCCATCCAGAAGAACTTCGTATTCCGCAGCATGGGCAACCTGGGCAAGCAGATTGTGTGGTATGTCATCGCATTTATTGCCATCAACTGCATCGTAACTCTATCAACTGCGTGTGGGTGGCGGTGGCCGGGCTGGTCGTCCCCGACTTTATCTACAACATCGGCACCACCATCCTCAACGGCGGCATCTCCATGGTGATCTTCTTCTTCGTCAACAAGATCATCTTCCCCGAGGGGGAGGCAGGCAAGAAAGGATGATCAATGAGCTTCCAACATTATTTTAAAAGTTCATGTAATGTTTTACTAAGGGGCGAATAGGTAGCGAATCCCCAGTTTCCCATGTTCGTCCAACACACTGTATGTGCTGTTGCTTTATTTTAAATTCCAGGCGTTCAACAAATTCTATTTACTGCCTGATAACGCTCAGAGAAATGCTCGTAGAAAGTTAACCATCTTTGCAAAAGGGCCGCAGATGCGAAAAGCATTTGCGGCCCTTTTTTATTCGACATTTTTCCCCATAATCCGACACAAAATGCTGCCAGATTGTGAGGAAAGGTGCCGAACCCAACCGCCCCACTGCCGGGGCCCTCCGGCTTCTGAAATCAAAGTTTTCACCCAAATTTCAGAAGATACAGGAGGTCTGCCCTATGGCAGAAGGAAAGAATTACTATATTAAAGTCCCAGGTGCCCTGGTTGAAGTGACCGAGGAGGTGTATCTAACCTATTACCGTATGCGCCGCCGCTGCTCCGCAGTGCAGGAAAAGGATACATACAATGGCGTGACTTCCTACGATGCCCTTGATACCAAAGATATACTGGGGGTGGACAATATCCCGGATTCAAAATCCCCCAGTGTCGAGGATTCCGTAATGGGCAACCTGCTTCGGGAAAAACTACAATTCTGCTTGTCTCAGCTTACACTTCCAGAGCAGTTTCTTATTCACGCACTTTTTTATGAACAGAAAACGGAACGGGAATATGCCAAAACCCTTGGCATTTCCCAGAATGCAGTAAATAAACGCCGCCATAAGGTGCTGGAGAAATTGCGCCGTTTGATGGAAACTTAAAATTTTTGGTTGTCAACCCCCTCACGAATCTGGATAAGTAGTGAGGGGGTTGTCCCTTGCCCCCGGTGAACCTTGAAAAACACCGGGCC
>CAJUEG010000045.1 GCA_910584835.1 uncultured Oscillospiraceae bacterium
CAAAACGCCCCCTGTCCCTTCGGGACAGAGGGCGAAAGCTCGCGGTACCACCTCTGTTTTGCCGCTTCCTCACAAAAACGGCCTCAGGGGGTCCCCATCAGGACCCCGGCGCTGTACCGGGCGCGCCCGTCCGGCCCTACTGGGGGAAAACCCCGTTCAGGCGGCCGCTCCGAGGGGTATTTACCATGGGCTCCTCTCCCCCTTCCACCAAACCGGGGGCTCTCTGAACAGGAAGCCGATGGCTACTGGTCCTCATCCTCACGTTGACAGGATGATATCACAGCGGGCACCTTTTGTCAAATCATTTATTCCCGCAGCAGCCCAAAATGCCGCAGCGCCTTGGACACGCCGCCGTTCTCCACCGTATCGGTGACATAGCTGGCCATGGCCTTTACCTGTTCCTCGCCGTTGCCCATGGCCACGCTTGTCCCCGCCAGCGCCAGCATGGTCATGTCGTTCTCCCCGTCGCCAAAGGCTATGACCTCCTCCGATGACAGGCCATAGCGCTCCATCGCCGCCCGGACGCCCACGTCCTTGCCGCCGTCCTTGGGGATCACGTCGATACCCATGGGGTGCCAGCGGGTGTAGGTGCACCCCGGCATGGCGTCCAGAAACGGCCCCTCCTCGTTTGGCGGGACGAAGGGGACAAACTGATATACCTTCCCCTTCAGCATCCACTCCAGAGGGCATACCGGGTACAGCGTGGTGTGGAGAAATTGGTAGATGTCCCGCACCCGGTCGTTGATCTGGGTGAGGTAGCTCTCCCCGTTCCCCTCCAGCAGGGCGGGTATCTCGGGGCTGCTGAGAAGCACCTGGTAGGCCCCCCGCATATCCTCCAGGTCGATGGGCCGGTCCCGGAAGGGGACGCCCGCCCCGTCGCAGCAGTACTGCCCGTTGATGGTCACATAGCCGTCGAACCGCGTCCCCCGGAGCATCCCGGTGGTCTCCAGGTCCTGCAGGGCCCGGCCGGTGCTGAGGAAAATTTTGATCCCCCGCTCCCGCAGGGCATTCAGATCCGCCATCAGCTGATCGGACAGAAATTTCTGGGCAAAGGACACCAGCGTCCCGTCTATATCGAAAAATGCCGCTTTGATCATCGCTTCTTCTTGGCTCCCGTCTTGTAGTCTTGGGCCGTGGCCAGCAGCTCCTCGGCCCCCTCCAGCATCACCGCCGTGGCCTGGCCTCCGCTGAGCCTTGCCAGCTCCTCCCGGCACCGGGGGCGGTCCAGACGCTCCACCTGGGTGAAGGTGCGCCCGTCCGCCTCCCCCTTCTCCACGGAGAAGTGCACATCCCCCATGGCGGCGATCTGGGGCAGGTGGGTGACGCACAGAACCTGCCGGCCCTTGGACACCTCAAACAGCTTTTGGGCCACCTTCACCGCCGCCCGGCCGGATACGCCGGTGTCCACCTCGTCGAAGATGAGGGTAGACACCTGCTCCGTCTCCGCCAGCACATTTTTCAGCGCCAGCATGATCCGGGACAGCTCGCCGCCGGAGGCGATCTTATTGATGGGCTTGAGCGCCTCCCCCAGGTTGGCGGACATGAGGAAGCGCACCGTATCCATGCCGGTGGCGTCCATGCCGTCGGGGGCATCCTTGGGGGCAAACTCCACTTGGAAGCGCACCTTGGGCATGTCCAGCTGCTTCAGCTCCCACTGGATGCGCCCGGCCAGCTCCTCCGCCGCCGCGTGCCGCCGGCCGGACAGCTCTTCCCCAAGCTTCACCGCCTGCCCCAGCGCCTTTTCCAGCTCCTTGTCCAGACGGTTCAGCCGGTCCTCCGAAAACTGGATGGCGTCCAGCTCCCTGCGGCATTTTTCCAGGTAGGCCAGCATCTCCTCCACGGTGCCGCCGTATTTCTTTTTCAGCCGGTACAGGCGGTCCAGCCGCTCCTCAATCTCGTCCAGCTCGCCGGGGTAGAAGTCCAGCGTCCCCCGCAGGTCCCGCACCAGTTCCGCCAGGTCGTCCGCGTCGCAGCGCAGCTGGCCCGCTTTCTCCGACAGCTCTTTCAAATCATCGCTATAGCGGCCCCCCTGGGACAGGCGGTTCTCCGCCTCCATCAGAAGGGACACCGCCCCCTCGCCGTCCTCCCCGCCGGTGAGGGCCTGCCAGGCCCCGTCCACCGCGTCGGTGAGCCGCTCGGCGTTGCGCAGCACCTCCCGGCGCTGGGAGAGCTCCTCGTCCTCCCCCTCCCGCAGCTCCGCCTTTTCCAGCTCCTCTATCTGGTAGGTGAGGGTGTCCATCCGCCGGGCCTTCTCCCCGTCGTCCATCTGGAGCCTGTCCCGCTCCCGGCGCAGCTCCCGCACCCGGCCGTAGGCCGCGGAAAAGGCCGCCAGGCTGTCCTGGGTATCGCCGAAGCTGTCCAGATAGCCCAGGTGGCACTCCTCGTCCAGCAGCTGCTGGCCGTCGTGCTGGCCGTGGACGTTCACCAGCTGCCGGCCCAGCTCCCGCAGCTGGGTGACCAGCAGGGGCCGTCCGTTTACCCGGCAGACGTTTTTGCCGTCCGCCTGGATGGAGCGCTCAATAAGCAGCTCCCCGTTCTCATCGGGGCCGATCCCCTGCTCCTCAAACCAGGGCAGGGCGGGCAGGTCCTGGAACAGGGCGGACACCCGGGCGGATTTTGCCCCGGTGCGGATCAGGTCCCGGCTGGTGCGCTCCCCAATAATGGCCCCGATGGAGTCGATGACAATGGATTTGCCCGCGCCGGTCTCGCCGGTGAGGACGTTGAATCCCTGGTCAAAGGTGATATCCGCCTGGGAGATCACCGCGATATTCTCAATATGCAGCAAGCTGAGCACGCTCCGTCACCCCTCCAGCATGGATTCGATTTCCCGGGTCAGCTCCTCCGCCACCTGGTTGGTGCGCATGATGAGGATGGCGGTGTCGTCCCCCGCCAGCGAACCCACAAAGCCCTCCAGCTCCATGCCGTCCAGCGCGGCCGCCGCCGCCGGGGCCAGCCCTGGCATGGTCTTGACCACCACGATGTTCTGGGCCGCCTCACAGGAGGCCACCCCCTCTTTGAAGATGTTCTTCAGCCTCCCGGCAAAGCTGTGCTCCGCCGGCTTGGGGCCGGAGGCCACATAGCGGTAGTTTCCGCCTTTCCCCGGCTGCTTCACCAGGTTCAGCTCCTTGATGTCCCGGGAAATGGTGGCCTGGGTGGCCCGGATTCCCCGCCGGTCAAGCTGGTACAGCATCTGCTCCTGGGTCTCGATATCCTGGTCGCGGATGATCCGCAGAATTTCCGCCTGCCGCCTGCTCTTCAAACCTCTCACGCCTTTCCCAGTTTTTGATTGATCCGCTCATAAAAGCTCCGCCCGGTGAGCTTTACCAGCTGGGTGGCCTGCTTGGAGCGGCGGCACTCCACCCAATCCCCCGGCTGGATGCGGAACGCCCTTCCCCCGTCCACCGACAGGTAGGCGGTCTTCTTGCCCCCGGGCGTCAGCCGGACCCCCACGGCACGCCCCGCCCCCAGCACGAAAGGCTTGGCATGGAGGGAGTGGCCGCAGATGGGTGTGATAATGATGTTCTCCGCCGTTGGCTCCACGATGGGCCCCCCCGCCGCCAGTGAATAGGCGGTGGAGCCGGTGGGTGTGGCCACCACCAGTCCGTCTCCGGCAAAAGACGAAATGACCGCCCGATCCCCTGTCACCTCCAGGTCCAGCACCCTGGCCACCGCGCCTTTTGTCACCACCGCATCGTTGAGCGCCTGCTCGGTATACACGCTGTGCCCCTCCCTGCGCACGGACACGTCCAGCATCATTCTCCGCTCAATGCTGAACCGCCCCCCGGCCAGCCGGGGCAGCAGGGATAGCTCGCTGTGCTCCAGCTCCGCCATAAAACCGATGCTGCCCAAATTGATGCCCAGCACCGGGATGCCTCTGGCGTTGGCCTCGTGGGCGGCGTGGAGGATGGTGCCGTCCCCGCCGAAGCACACCAGAATATCGGCGTCGGACAGCTCTGCGTCCAGATCACCCAACGGCACGCTGGCCGGCAGGTCCAGCCTCCCGCCCTGCTCCACCTCAAAGGGCAGACAGATGGCAGTGCGCGCTCCGGCGTTCTCCAAAATGCGCTGGGCCGCCTGGGCGGAGCGCAGCCCACGGTCCCGGAAGGGGTTGGGGCTGAGTACGATTTTCATGCTTGCCTCACCCCTTCAGCACCTGATGGGATCGATCCACCAATTCCTTCAAATCCAGCGCAGCCCGTTCTCCTGTCCCCGCTTGGAGGAAGCCCAGGTATTCGATGTTTCCCTCCGGCCCCCGAATTGGTGAAAAGTCCAAACCCTTTACAGAAAAATCCGCCTGAGCAGCGTGCTCCAAAAAACGCTCCAGCACTTCCAAATGGACCGCCGGGTCCCGGACCACACCCTTTTTGCCCACCTTGTCCCTGCCCGCCTCAAACTGGGGCTTCACCAGAGCCGCCACCTGCCCTTCCTGGGCCATCAAAGGCCGCAGGGCGGGGAGAATCAGCCCCAAGGAGATAAAGGATACGTCGATAGAGGCAAAGTCCAGAGGCTCGGGAATTTGCTCCCGGGTCAGATACCGGGCGTTGGTGCGCTCCAAACATACCACCCGGGGATCGTTTCGGATGGACCAGGCCAGCTGGCCGTAGCCCACGTCCACGGCGTACACCTTTTTCGCGCCGTTTTGCAGCATACAGTCGGTAAAACCGCCGGTAGACGCCCCGATATCGGCGGCAGTCTTATCCGTCAGAGTGATGGGAAAGACCTGCATGGCCTTTTCCAGCTTCAGGCCCCCCCGGCTGACATAGCGCAGCCCGCCCCGGACTTCCAGGGGCGCGTCCTCATCCAGTGTGAGCCCCGGCTTGTCGCAGCGGCGCTCCCCGGTGTATACCTGTCCCGCCATGACAATGGCCTGGGCCTTCTGGCGGGTTTCCGCCAGGCCCCGCTCCACCAGAAGCAGGTCCACCCGCTTTTTAGCCACCGTCCATCACCTCCAGCGCCCGGCGGGCGATGGACGCCCCGTCGATGCCGCACAGGGCGCGCAGCTCCGCCACGGTGCCCTGCCGGACGAAACGGTCCCCCAGGTTCACCAGGGCCAGACGCACGCCAGGCATACCCCGCAGGGCGAACTCGGCGGCGATGCGCCGCCCCACGCAGCCCGCGTCCACACACTCCTCCGCCACCACCAGCCGCCCGGTCTTTTGGACGCAGGCGGCCACGGTGTCCACATCCAGGGGGGAAATGCTGTTGAGCTTCACCACCTGGGCGGATTTTCCCCTTCCTTCCAACAACCGGGCGGCCTCCAGCGCCTCGTTTACCATCGTCCCATAGGCGGCGATGGTCACGCCTGTGCCGGGCCGGATGACGCTGGCCCCTTCAATGCCGCAGAGAGCACGAAATTCTCCCTCGCCTCCCTTGGGATAGCGCACCGCCGCCGGGCCCCGCACCTTCTCCACCGCGTAGCGCACCATGGCGCGCAGCTCTTCAAAGCTTGCGGGGCAGTAAATCTTCATCCCCGGCACGGAGCCCAAATAGGCGATGTCAAACACGCCGTGGTGGGTCTCCCCGTCCTCGCCGGACAGCCCCGCCCGGTCTACACACAGCACCACGTGGAGGCCCTGGATTGCCACGTCATGGATCAGCATGTCATAGGACCGCTGCAGAAAGGTGGAGTAGATGGCCGCCACCGGCACCACACGCTGCTTGGCCATCCCCGCCGCCATAGAGACCGCGTGCCCCTCGGCAATGCCCACGTCGAAAAAGCGGTCCGGGAACTCCTTGGAAAAGCCCACCAGCCCCGTGCCGTCGGGCATGGCGGCGGTGATGGCGGCCACGTCGTCCCGCTCCCGGGCCAGTTGACGAAGGGTGTCCCCAAACACGGATGAGAAGGTCTCCCCGCCCTCGCACAGGGGCGTCCCGTCCTCAATATGGAAAGGTCCCACCCCGTGAAAGCGGTCCGGCTCCCGCTCCGCAGGTGGATAGCCTTTCCCCTTTACAGTCTTGATGTGGAGCAGTACCGGGCCGTTCAGCTCCTTGGCGTAGCGCAGCAGGCGGGTGAGGTAATTCACGTCATGGCCGTCCACCGGGCCCAGATAAGTAAAGCCCATATCCTCGAACATGCTGCAGTGGAGGACGGCGTTTTTTACCGCCTGCTTGGCCTTGTGGGTAAAGCGGTACAGCCCCCGGCCCACCGCTGTGGCGCCGGTGACCCTTCGGTAGAGCTTTTTAAACTGCAGGTACTGAGGCTTGAGCCGCTGCTGGGCCAGGTGCTGCGCCACACCGCCCACGTTTTTGGTGATGGACATCCCGTTGTCGTTGAGGATGACCACCAGCTGCTCCCCGCTCTGTCCCGCGTCGGACAGACCCTCGTAGGCCAGCCCGCCGGTCATGGCGCCGTCCCCCAGCATGGCCAGGACACAGTAGTCCTCCTTATTCAGAGTCCTGGCCCGGGCCATGCCCAGAGCCACCGATACCGCGTTGGAAGCGTGTCCGGCGATGAAGGCGTCCGCCCGGTGCTCCCGGGGCTTGGGAAAGCCGGACAGCCCCCCCAGCTTGCGCAGCCGGTCCATCTGTCCCCCCCGCTGGGTCAAAATCTTGTGGGCATAGCACTGGTGGCCCACGTCAAACACCAGCCGGTCTGTCTCCAAGTCAAATACCCGATGGACGGCCACCGTGGCCTCCACCACACCCAGGCTGGAGGCCAGGTGACCTCCAGTCTTGGACACGCTTTCGATGATCTGCTCCCGCAGCTGGTCGCACAGAAGCTTCGCCTGAATGTCGGTGAGGGTATTCAGCTGCTCGGGGCCCATGGCCGCGCCTCCTCTTCTGTCAGTTCCTTTCCGCTCACAGCCCAAAGGCGATCAGGCTGCCTGCCAGCCCCACCGCGATGCCCAGCACCGAGCCCACCGCCACCTGGAGAGGGGTGTGGCCGATGAGCTCCTTCAGGTCCCGTTCAAAGTCCTCGGGCTTGAACTCCTCCCAATTATGCATAATATAATTGAGCACCTTGGCCTGTTCCCCCGTCTCCCGGCGGACATGGGCTGCGTCGTACATGACGATGAAGGCCAGCACCGCCGCCACCGCGAACACCGGAGAATCAAACCCGATTTTCATGCCGCAGGACACGGCGGTAGCGCACACCAGCGCTGAGTGGGAACTGGGCATACCTCCCCCTGTGGTGAGATAGGTGATGTCAAATTTCCGATAGACCGCCGTGGCGATCACCAATTTCAGCGCCTGGGCCGCCGCCCAGGCGGCAATGGCGATCAACAGTATTGGGCACACCATCTCGCATCTCTCCTCTGTCTATGGATGTCTATGGACATTCGCGGTTTCTTGCCGCGTTTCCCTCAGTTTTTCCGCCGGGCAAGCGAGTCGGCCAGGGCGCACAGGAACTCCGGGCTTTCAAAGGCCCCCTGCACGCTCTGCTTGGCCTTCTCCGTCAGCGCTTCCACCATCTCCCGGCATTTGTCCAGGCCGTACAGCGTGGCAAAGGTGGTTTTCCCATTGTCCGCATCCGACCCGATGGGCTTGCCCAGCTCCTCCTCTGTGGACTCCACGTCCAGCATATCGTCCCGGATCTGGAAGGCCAGCCCCAGCAGGCGGGCGTACTGCTCCGCCGCCGCCCACTGCTGTTCAGACGGCTCCGTCGGGGATGCCGTCAGCCCCAGCAGGCAGGCCGCTTCCAGCAGCGCGGAGGTTTTTCGGATGTGGATCCGGTTTAGGTCCTCCTCATCCAGCTCTCGGCCCTCGTTTACAATGTCCAGATACTGTCCCCCGCACATACCGCCGCAGCCCGCGGCACGGGCCAGAACGGCACATGCCTTTCCATTGGCCGGCGGTGCGGTTCGCCGGGAGGCGGCCAGCCGCTCAAATGCCGCCGCCTGCAGCGCGTCCCCGGCCAGCAGGGCCAGCCATTCCCCGTATTTCACATGGCAGGTGGGCTTGCCCCGGCGCAGCTCGTCGTTATCCATGCAGGGCAGGTCGTCGTGGATGAGGGAATAGGTGTGAAGCATTTCCACTCCACAGGCATAGTCCAGCGCCGGCTTCATCTCCCCGCACACCGCCTCGCAGAATTTCAGCGTCAGCACCGGCCGCACCCGCTTGCCCCCGGCCAGCAGGCTGTACCGCATGGCGTCCAGCAGCTCCCGCTGGGGGCCGTCCTCCCCGAAGCAGCCCCTCAGTTCGCTTTCCGTCAGGCTCAGCGCCTCCCGGTATTCCCTGTCAAACTCCATCGGCTTCCTCCCCCGCAAAGGGAACCTCCTCATCGCTGGCCAGGAGGAGATTTACCTTCTGCTCCGCCTGGTCCAGCAGCTCCTCGCACTGGCCCGCCAGCCTGGCCCCTTCCTCAAACAGCTTCAGTGACTGGTCCAGGCCGCACTCGCCCTTCTCCAGCTGGGCCACAATGGCCTCCAGGCGGCCTATGGCCTCCTCAAAGGATTGCTTTTTTATCGCCATATCCTCTCCTCCTTATCCTCCACAACACAATTCAGCACACCGTTGGCCACCAGCACGTCCAGCCGGTCCCCCACCTCCACCTGGGTGGCGGAGGATACCACGTCCTCCCCCCGCCGGGCGATGGAATACCCCCGGCCCAGCACCTTCAGCGGGCTGAGCGCGTCCAGCCCCGCCGACAGCCGCCCCATTTGGGCCCTTTTTTTCACAATCCGGGCCTGCAGCGCCAAAGGCAGCCGGGCCTGACAGGCCGCCAGCGTCCCTCTGCCGCCGTCCGCCTTGCCCCGGAGGGCCAGCGCCAGCCGCCGGCGCAAAGCGTCCACCGCCAGCCGCCGGTCCTGAATCGGCGCTTTCAGGCTGCGCAGGGCGCGGCTGCTTTGCAGACGAGCCAGCTCCCGCCGGCCCGCTGCCAGCCTGCCCGTCAGCGCCTGGGCCAGCCGGGCGGCCAGATGCTCCAGCCTGCCCCGCTCCTCCATCTGGTCGGGCACCGCCAGCTCCGCCCCGTTGGATGGGGTGGCCGCCCGCAGGTCCGCCACATAGTCGGCGATGGTCACGTCCGGCTCGTGGCCCACCGCGGAGATCACCGGGATATTGGAGAGGTAAATGGCCCGGGCCACTGCCTCCTCGTTAAAGGCCCACAGGTCCTCCCGGGAGCCGCCCCCCCGCCCGGTGATGATGAGGTCGATGTCCGCCCGGTTGTTGAGGCGGTGGATGGCGGCGGCGATCTCCCCCGCCGCCTCCGTCCCCTGCACCCGTACCGGGACCACCAGCACCTGGGCCAGCGGCCACCGGGCCCCCAGAATGCGCAGCATATCCCGCACCGCCGCCCCCGCCGGGGAGGTGACCAGGGCAATCTTTTTCGGGTATTTGGGAAGGGCCCGCTTATTCTCCCCGCTGAACAGCCCCTCCGCCTCCAGCCGGCGGCGCAGGCGCTCGAACGCCTCGTCCAGCGCCCCCCGCCCGTCCTCCATCAGCTCGGCGCAGTAGAGCTGGTACTGCCCGTCCCGGGGATAGGCCGACACCCGGCCAAAGGCCACCACCCGCATCCCGTTGGCGGGGCGGAAGCGCAGCCTTGCCGCCTCTCCCCGGAACATGACGCACCGCAGGGAGGCGTTCTCGTCCTTCAGGGAAAAGTAGTGGTGGCCGGAGGGATAGCACTTGTAATTGGACACCTCCCCCCGCACCAGAAGGCCGGTGAGCAGGGGGTCGTCGTCCATCAGGTCCTTCACATAGCCGTTGACCTGAGATACAGTATAGACCGGAACGCCGGCGGTATTCACGCCCGCACCCCCCGCTCCAGCGCCCGGTGGGTGAGAATGGCCACGCCCAGGGCGTTATCGGTGGAGTATTGGGGCTGGGCAAACACCGCCCCGCAGGCGCGCTCCATGGCGGCGCGCAGCTGCCGGTTGGAGGCCACCCCGCCGGAGCACAGCACCGGCAGCCCAGGCCAGCGCCTCTGGGCCTCGTGGGTGGCGCGGATCACCACGCCGGCAATGGTGTCCAGGGCAAAACGGGCGATATTGGCGGGCTTCTCCCCCTTTTCCGCCAGCGCCTTTACCTGGTTCTCCATGCCGGACAGGGAAAAGGTAAGCCCGTTCAGCTTGACGCGGAAATCCAGCGCCGCGTCCGCCTCGGGGTACAGCGCGTCCAGTGCCTTGCCCGCCGGGAAGGACAGGCCCAGCAGCACCCCCGTGCGGTCGATGAGCTGGCCCGCGGCGATGTCGCTGGTGCCGCCGACCACCTCGGCCCGGACGGTGTGGCCCACCGGCTCCACCCGGAGAAGCTCCGTGGTGCCGCCGGACAGGTGCCAGGCCAGATGGGGCTTGTCCAGCAGGTCCTCCCGCCCCGCCGACCACGCCGCGGCGGCCACATGGCCCTGCTGGTGGGAGCAGGGGTAGAAGGGGACCCCCAGCGCCGCAGCCAAGGCCCGGCCCTCCCCCTCGCCCACCAGGAAGCAGGGCATATAGGACCCCTCCACCTCCCGGGGGCGGGTGGACGCCCCCACGGCGGCGATAGACTCCACCGCCCCGTCGGCGCGCAGCTGCTCCACCATCAGGTGCAGCCGCTTCACGTGCTGAAACAGCGCGTCGCTCTGCCGCAGGCCCAGCGCCCCCTCGGGCACGGTGAGCAGCCTTCCCCGGTTCTCCGCCTTTCCCCCGCCGAACACGGCGGCGGAGGTAGTGTAGTTGCTGGTGTCAAAGCCCAGGCACTGTGCGTCCATGTTCTTCACCCCTGCTCCGGCAGCTCGGTGCGCACAAAGGAACCCAGGATGCCGTTGATAAATTTGACCACGTCGTCGTCCACGTACTTCTTGGCGATTTCAACCGCTTCGTTGATGGCCGCCTTGTTGGGCACGTCGGGCATATATAAAATCTCGTACATGGCCACCCGCATGATGGCGGATGCCACCCGGTCAATGCGGGAAAACTTCCAGCCCTTGGCGTATTTGTCGATATAGCCGTCCAGCTCCGCGCCGTGACCGCCCACGCCCCGCACCAGACGGGTGATGTAATCCAGCTCTCCCTCGCCGGGGAATTGGGCATAGATGGACTCCTCCCTGCCCCGCAGGGCAAATGCCTCGGGCGTAAGCTCCCGCTCTAAAAGCGCTTCGGCCCTCTCGTCGGAAAATGCCAGTTCAAAGGCAAAGTGGACGGCGATTTCCCGGGCGGTACTTCTGTTCATGGGACTCCTCCTCCCCCGGCGGGCATTCCGCCGGTATGCGTCCTGACGGGCACAACAGCCCATTTTGTATATTCGCTCTATTATACACGAATATCCTCAAAAAGGAAACCCCTTTTTTCTAAAACGGGCTGTGCCCACGGCGAAAAGAGCCGGGGCACAAGCCCCGGCTCCCGGCCATGTCCTTTACTTCTGGAAGCTCACGCCCACCACTGTGACGTTCACCTGGGCCACCTCCAGCCCGCTGGTGTTCTCCACGGCGCTGAACACCGCGTCCTGTACCGCCCGGGCCACGTCGGTGACCACGTAACCGTACCGGACCAGGATGGGCAAATCCACGCTCACCCGGTCGTCCTCCACCCACAGGCGCACGCCCCGGGTCAAAGCCTTGCGGTTGGCGGGGTCGGCCAGATCCCGGCCCACACCGTTGCCCAGGCAGCTCACACCCTCCACGTCCACTGCGGCGGCGGCGGCAATGACGGCCAGCACCTCCTCGGAAATACTGACGCTGCCCAGTTCGCCCTCGTGGGAGATATATTCCTTGCCGTCGGCCATATAGCCTCACGCTCCTTCACTCATGCTGAAGCTATTATAGCACCCTGTCCCGCAAATTACAATGCTTATTTTGCCGCGCGGAGGCTGGGGCTTTGTCTTCGCTGCTCACGACGGCTCAGCACTTCTTGCTGGGGTCCCCGCAAAGCCGTCCCTTGGCTTTGTGGGGAAAGGAGGAGCAGCGAAGTGAGAGAGCTTTCGGCAAAGCCGGAAGCGAGCGATACGGAGCTTGCTCCGACGCTGTCATGCTGCGGATTGGCCGCGCCGCCGGGTCGCTTTCGCTCCGATTCGGGCAAAACCCAGTCCCACTGCGTGGCCCTTGCTTTTGCCCTCACGCCGCTCCAAGCTCCCCTGCGCGGCTATCCTCCGCGCTTCTTCCCTGTCACGCTGCGAAGCGGTCAGGGCGCTCGGTCCCTTTCCCTCCGCCTCGGCCTGATATCCGGGCGGCCTCGCTCCGGTCCAAGCTCCCTCGCTGACCGCTTCTCCGCGCTTCTTGCTTATGGCTCGTTCTCAATCACCGTGATTTTATCCGCCGTCAGCCCGGTCTCCTTCTTGACGATCTCCATGATCTTGGTCACGTCGTTCTCGCTCAGGCCGTTTTCCGTGGACGACACCACCACGCTGGCGCTGTTGTCGTTGATGAAGCACACGCAGTCGCCGTATCCCTTGGCGGTGATCAGGTTTTCCACATTGGCCTCCGACATGGTGAGCGCCGCCATGGCCTGGATGGAGGCGTTTGCCTCGTCAATGATATCCTGCTGGGCTCCCGCGTCCGCAGCCGCCTGCTGAAGCAGCTGTAAGGCGCTGTCCCGGGCCTGCTGGCGGTTGAGCCGGGCGGAAGCAAAATAGCCCGTCTGCTCCCCCGCCGCGCTGGGCTGGGCGCTGGCGTCAGCGGAGGGCTGCGCGCCGGTTTTTCCGTCATCCCCCTGTTTATCGCTCTCCTTGCCGTTGACCAGAGCCGCCTGGCCCAGCAGCTTCCCGTTCCCATCCGGGTCGGAGGCGCCGTTGTTGGCCGCCGCCTCCCTGCCATAGGACCAGTTCAGATAGACCGCCGCCCCTACAAAGAGTACGATGGCCACTACGACCGCATTTCGTTTCCACACACTCATTGTTCCGCCCTCCAGTTCATGTTTTGTTTCACGTGAAACATTAGTTCTATCCCGTGCCCTTGCATATGGTGACCCGGTCCGTCCCCAGCCCCGTGAGCGCCGACACCGCCTGGGTCATGGCCAGGCGCACCTCCGCCTGGTCCGCTCCCTCGCACACCACCAGCGCTCCCTGGAACACCGGGTACCGCCGCAGGCGCACCACCGCCTCCTGGTCCGATCCGGTTCCCACCACCACCGTCTTTTCCTCCGTTCGGTTCTCCCTCTCGCCGGAGGCGGTGGTACGGTCTGTGACGGGCACCTGCTCCATACCGCTTTTGAGGGTAAGGGTAACCGTCACCTTCCCCGCCCCCTCCACCTGGGACAAAGTGCGGGAGAGCTTCTCCTCCAGGGCCGCCAGGTCGAAGTCCTCCGCCGCGCCGTCCGGGGCGCTTGGGGCCGGCTTCTCCTCTCCCCCCGCGGGCCACAGCAGCAGCGCCGCCCCTGCCGCCAGCGCCAGCAGCACGTATTTGTACTTGTCCAGCAGCTTCCACAGCTGCTCCGGCTTCCATTGGACCCTCATGGCAGTATCTCCTCGTAATGTTGCCGCTGGGCGGGCACGCCCAGCTCCTCCTCCAGCAGCCGCTCCAGCCGGGAGCGCTGCTCCTGCGTCCAGCTCCCCCGGGCGGTGATCTCCCAGGGGCAGGGTACGGCCTGCTCGTCATAGCCGCAGGTCACCTCCACCGCACATTCAAAGCCAAATTCCTTCGCCTTGTCCATAACATATGCGGCGGTCTCCCGCTCTATGATAGCCAGATACATCCGCCCGCTCTCCTCCGCCAGCTCCAGTTCATAGCGATGGGCCCGCTCCCGCCATCCCCCGGCTGCCCCGGTGATCCGATCCCCGCCGAGCACCCCTGTGAGCGGGCTGAGCGCCGCCAGCAGCAATGCCAGCCCGCCCGCCAGACGGCATACCTTCTTTATGCTTCCCTCAGGCGCCAGAGTATCGGCCAGCGCCACCACCAGGGCGGTGGCCGTCACCCCCAGCAGCCAGCCGCGCACCGCCCCCATCACGCCGCGCCCACCGACACGCAGGACACCAGGGCGATGAGCAGCAGCAGGCAGCATGCCCCCGTCATCCCAAGCACCAGCCCGAAGGCGGAGCTGAGCCGGTCCACCAGCGTACCCACCGGCCCGCCGCCAAAGGCACACGATAAAGCGGCCACCAGCTTATAGGCCAGATAGTGCACCGCCATCTGGAGCAGCGGCACAAGGCATACGCCCAGCACCGTGATCATGCCGAACACCCCCACCGTCCCCCGCAGCACCCCTGCCGAGGCCAGCACCGTCTCCGCCGCATCGGACAAAATGCCGCCCACCACCGGGATGGCCCCCGAGATGGCAAACCGGGCGGCCTTCACCGCCGCCGCGTCCGCCGCCCCGGCCACCACCCCGCTGGCGGTAAGGTAGCCTACAAAGGCCGTCATCACAATGGTAATCAGGGTTGTCACCGCCCATTTCAGCAGATCCGCCATCCGTTTCAGCTCCTCCCGCTCCAGCGCCGCCTGGATCACCGACGCGGCGATATATCCGTACAGCAGGGGCACCAGCAGTCCGTTGATCAGGCTGATGAGCACGTCGGAGAACAGCGCCGCCGCCATCTGCCTGGCCGCCGCCCCGGTAACCGCCCCGGTGGCCGCCGTCAAAACCGCCGCCGTGGGCAGCAGCACGTTGGCGAAGGAGGTCATCCGCTCAATGCTGCCCGTCCCCATGCCCAGCAGGGAGTTCACGTCCGCCGCCGCCACCGCCGCCACCGCCAGCGTCCCGGCCAGGGAGGCTGCCTTCACGCTCCCCCGGCCCAGCTCCCCCACCGACTCGGCCAGGGAGCAGAACAGCACAATGGCCAGCAGCAGCGCCCCGGACCGGCCCGCTCTTCTCAGCGCGCCCCCCAGCTCCCGGGTGCCCGTATCCAGCAAGTTCTCCAGCCCCTCGTCCAGAGTGGCCCCATACTCCGCCGTGCCGCCGCTCTCCTCCGCCGCCCGCCGGAGCTCGTCCACATCGATCAGCTCCTCCGTTCCGTCCGTCCTCTGGCTGTAGATGGCCCGTACAGGCAGGCACAGGGCGGGCAGCAGCGCCAGCGCCAGCAGCACGCCACATTTCCGCTTCATTCCGCTCCCCCCTCACAGCAGCTGGGTCAGCACATCCAGCACCGCCGTCATCAGCGGCAGCGCCGCCGCCAGGGCCAGCGCCGTCCCCGCCAGCTCCACCGCCGAGCCGATTCCCTCCTCCTGAGCATCCTTGCAGAACCCGGAGGCCAGCCGGGCGGCGATGGCGATGCCCGCCGTCTTGATCACCGGCTCCACCACCTGGGCGGACAGCCCGCCGGTCTCGGCCAGCTTGTCCGCCAGCCCCATCACCGCCTCCAGCGCCCCGGAGCAGTACAGCACAATGACGGCGCACGCCCCCGCCCCCAGCACCAGGGCGATCTCCGGCGACTGCTTGCGCACCACCACGGCGCACAGCGCCGCCGCCACCGCCGCCGCCGCGATTTTCAGCATGGCGCTCACAGCCCGAAGAGATCCTTCACCAGAGTGAACAGATCATTGATCTGCTGCACCACGATCATCAGCACCACCACCAGCGCCACCAGGGTGGTCATGGTGGCCATCTCATCCCGGCCGGACCGGGTGAGCACCTGGTTGAGCACCGACACCAGAATACCGATTGCCGCAATTTTGAAGATAAGGTCCACGTCCATCATCCGTCCTCCTGTGTAGGTTAAAAGCTTTACGGGGCCTGCCGTCAGAACAGCACAATGGCCGCGAACAGTCCCGCCGTTATTCCCAGCACGCCGTATACCCGGCCCAGGCGGCTGCGCTCGTCCGCCGCCGCCCCCTGGAGGGCGCGCAGCCCCGCCGCACCCTCCTCCAGAGCCTGCCGCTGGCTGCCGCCATCATACCGGCCCAGCACCGGGCCCAGCCGGTCCAGCAGCGCCCGGTCCTCCGGCTTCAGCCGCAGCGGGGCGGCGTCCAGCTCCGCCCGCCACACCTCCTGGAACGGCTGTCCGTCCGGCGCGCCTGCCCTTTGGGCGCAGCGGGTGAAAAAATCCGCCGCCGGGCCGCGGAGCGCCCGCCCGGCCGCGTACAGCCCGTCGGGCAGAGGGCTCAGCCGCCAGCCCAGCTCCCGCCGGAGGGTGTCCAGCCCCGCCGCCAGCTCGCCCAGGTCCCGGACCCGTCCCTCCAGCCTGGCCGCCGCGCACAGCCCCATCCCTCCGCACCCGGCGATGATCAGCACCGCTCCCATCAGCCGGATCATGGCAGATCCTCCGTGCGCACAGCCCGAACCCCGCCCCGGCGCTCCAGGATGACCAGGCGCCGGAATACGCCCAGCTCCAGCAGCTCCCGGCAGGCGGGACGGCGGCGCAGGTCGTCCAGTCCAGTTCCGTGGGCGGTGGCCAGCACGGCCACGCCGCACCCTGCCGCTTCGGCGACGGCCTGAACATCCTCAGAGCTGCCAAGCTCGTCCACCGCCGCCACCTGCGGGTTCATTCCCCGGATGAGAATGGACAGCCCCTCCGCTTTAGAACAGCCGTCCAGCACATCGGTGCGGCGGCCTACGTACAGCTGGGGCGTTCCCCGCCACAGCGCGGCAATCTCTCCCCGCTCATCGGCCACCGACACCCGCAGGGGCTCGCCCCCTTCCCCATCGGAAAAGGCCCGCACCAGATCCCGGAGCAGAGTGGTCTTTCCCGCACCCGGAGGGGCCAGAATTAAAGTGCTTAAAACCTGCCCCTTATCCGTCAGCCGCTGCAAAAGAGGCCCCGCCATCCCAGGTACGCTCCGCGCCACCCGGACGGATAAGGAGGACAGCTCCCGGAGGGTAACGATCCTCCCCCCCTCTCTCGCCACCGACCCGCACATACCGATCCGGTGCCCGCCCCGAAGGGTGACAAAGCCCTGCCGCACCCTGTCCAACGCCGTATGGGCGGAGGACTGGGTGGCGTTTTCCACCACCTGCCGCAGCTCGTCCTCTCCGATGGGTGGGCCATCCGTCTCCACCTCCCCCTTGGGCAGAAGGACCGTCATGGGGCATCCCCGCCGCAGGCGGAACTCTTCCGCCTGGTCCAGCCTCTCCTCCCCCAGGGCGTTCAACCCATTCCGCACAGCGCGCGGCAGCACCGCCGCCGCCTCCCGCCAAGGTTTTCTTTCGTCCATGCCCTTCACCGCCTTTGTATCCCAATCCTATGAGGGCGTGTCCCACAATATTCCAGCGCAATTCCAGACAGCATTCTTTTTCCGGCGCCGCAGACCTGTGCTTTAACGGCAGGGCGTCGATGCTTTTACGCTCAGGCCGGTCCAGCTCGTGTGTTGTCCGGCTGGAACCGGCAAATTTGAAAACGCATGGGGCCGTAATTGCAAGACCCCAGCGTTCGCACCGGAGGGAGACATGCGCCGGCCTCCAAAAATGCGGAATGAACCCGGCGGCTGTTTGTTATACTGTAATTTTAAAAGAGAATAACTCCCCCGCAGCCGGTCAATTACTTGGCTGGCCGCCGGACTTTACATAGATTTTACATGGCCCTGATAACAGATTTTACATTGGATTGTTAAAATACCGTGGTAAGAATCGGATAAGAATATTGCGGGAGGAATGACGGCATGGACATTTTTGATTTGCTCACCCTGATCGGCGGGCTGAGCCTGTTTCTGTTCGGCATGAACCTTATGGGACAGGCCCTGGAGCGCAGGGCGGGAGGACAGCTGCGCGCCCTGCTGGAAAAGCTGACTACCGGCCGGCTGGCCGGGCTGCTGACGGGCCTGGGCGTCACGGCGGTCATACAGAGCTCCTCCGCCACCACTGTCATGGTGGTGGGCTTCGTCAACTCCGGCCTGATGACCCTGAAGCAGGCCATCAATATCATCATGGGCGCCAACATCGGCACCACCGTCACGGCCTGGATTCTCAGCCTGGCAGGGATCGACGGCGGAAGCCTGTTTGTGCAGCTTTTAAAGCCGTCCTCCTTTACACCGGTTCTGGCCTTCATCGGGATCATTTTTTATATGTTCCTCAAAGGCGCCAAGAAAAAAGACACCGGCCTGATTCTGCTGGGCTTCGCCACACTGATGTTCGGGATGGAGACCATGTCCGGCGCGGTGTCCGGCCTGCGGGACGTCCCCGCTTTTCAGCAGCTGTTTATCCTGTTCAAAAACCCGGTGCTGGGGGTGCTGGCCGGGGCGGTGCTGACGGCGGTCATCCAGTCCAGCTCCGCCTCCGTGGGCATCCTGCAGGCACTGGCGGCCACCGGGCAGGTCTCCTATGGCGCGGCCATCCCCATCATCATGGGGCAGAACATCGGCACCTGCGTGACGGCCATGATCTCCTCTGTGGGGGCCAATAAGAACGCCAAGCGGGCCGCCCTGGTTCACCTCTCCTTTAACATCATCGGCACGGCAGTGTGGCTGACGGCGTTCTGCCTGCTCCGGGCCTTCCTGCACCCCCTCCTGCTGGACGAAGGGGCCTCCCGGCTGGGCATCGCCGTAGCCCATTCAGTGTTCAATGTTCTGTGCACCCTGCTGATGCTGCCCCTGTCCGGTTTTCTGGAGCGGCTGGTCACCGTCCTCGTCCCGGACGCCAAGCAGCCGGAAACCTTCTCCGAGCTGGACGAGCGCCTGTTCGCCACCCCCTCCATCGCCCTGGAGCGGTGCCACAGGGTGGCCAACCATATGGCCGAGACCTCGGTGGCGGCCCTGAAAGGCGCGTTGGACGCCCTGAACGGCTATTCGCCGGAACTGGCCGCATCTATCCGGGAGAAGGAGGACAAAACCGATCACTATGAGGATATTCTGGGCACCTATCTGGTGAATTTGAGCACCCGCCGCATCAGCGAAGCAGACAGCCGCGAGGCGGCAAAGCTGCTGAAAATCATCGGCGACTTTGAGCGCATCGCGGACCACGCGGTGAATCTGCTGGAGTCCGCGGAGGAGCTGCGGAATAAAGGGCTGTCCCTCACCGACGCCGCCGCGGGGGAGCTGGCGGTGATCTCCGCCTCAGTCCGCGACATTCTGGACCTGTCCCTCGCCGCTTTCCTGAAAAACGACCTGGACGCCGCCGCTCGGGTGGAGCCGCTGGAGCAGGTCATCGACCAGCTCAAGGAGCAGCTGCGCACCCGTCACATCCTCCGCCTGCAAAAGGGAGAGTGCACCATCGGCGCGGGATTCGCCTGGCTGGACCTGCTGACCAACCTGGAGCGCACGGCGGACCACTGTTCCAACATCGCCGGGTGCGTCATCGACGTGGCCCACGACAACCTGAACCTGCACCAATCCCTGCGCGATATCCGAAACGACAGCGAGGAATTCCGGGAGCGGTTTCGGGAATATCAGCATAAATATGCCCTGACCCAATGATATCATCAGCATCTGGACAATGGCGGCCATGCTGCTCAACGAATCCTGACATTTTAAGATTTTACGCAGTCTTTACCAAAGCTCTCTTTTGGACTTTACATTCAGGCTGTATCCTTGAACTTGCGGACGGGTCCTGTCCCCCGCAGACTAAAACAAGAACAAGGAGTAATTCAGAATGAAGAAGATTCAAAAGTGGATTGGCATCGCGCTGGCCGCCGCCCTCTCCGTCACAGCCCTGGCCGGCTGCTCCCAGCAGCAGAAAATGTCCGGCACAGTGACCACCGACGGCTCCACCTCTATGGAGCGGGTCATCGGGGCGCTGGGGGAGGCTTTCCAGAATGAGCACAGCGGCGTGACTTTTACGTACAACCCCACCGGCTCCGGCTCCGGCATCCAGGCGGTCCAGGAGGGCCGCTGCGACATCGGCCTGAGCAGCCGCAATCTGAAGGACGAGGAGGCCGCCGGCGGCCTGACCGCCACCGTCCTGGCTCTGGACGGCATCGCGGTCATCGTCCACCCGGACAACCCGGTTTCCGACCTGGACGTGGACACCATCGCCAAGCTCTACACCGGCGAGATCGCCAACTGGAAGGATGTGGGCGGCAATGACGCCAGCGTGGTCCTCATCGGCCGGGAGGCGGGCAGCGGCACCCGGGACGGCTTCGAGTCCATCACCGGCACCGGGGACGCCTGCCAGTACCGCCAGGAGCTGACCTCCACCGGCGACGTAATCACCGCCGTCTCCCAAAACCCGGACGCCATCGGCTATGCCTCCCTGGCCTCTGTCACGGACAACGTGAAGGCGCTTACCGTGGCCGGGGTGGCTCCCACCGAGGACACCGTGAAGGACGGCAGTTATGTAATTCAGCGGCCCTTCGTCCTGGTGACCAAGACGGACGCCCCCCTCTCCGAGGCGGCCCAGGCGTTCTTTGACTTCGCGACTTCCTCCAGCGCCGCAGAGCTGATCGCCAAGGAGGGCGCGGTGGCGGTCCACTGAAACCCATCGGGGAGCGGCGGCGGAATAAACTGCCGCCGCTTCCGCATGACAGGAGGCAACGATTATGCGAAAGCGTCAACAGCTCGCGGAGACGGTCATTCACGGGATATTCCTGCTCCTGGGCCTGATTACGGTGGGCTGTGTGCTGCTCATCACAGTGTACCTGGTGCTGTCCGGCATCCCCGCCATCCGGCAGATCGGCCTGTTCGCGTTCCTGCTGGGAGACACCTGGGCGTCCACGGCGGCTCAGCCGTCCTTCGGCATTCTGCCCTTCATCCTCACCAGCGTGTACGGCACGGCAGGGGCAATTTTGTTCGGCGTGCCGGTGGGCTTCCTCACGGCGGTATATCTGGCCAAGCTGGCCCCGCCCAGGATCAAAACCTTGGTGGAGGGGGCGGTCAGCCTGCTGGCGGGTATCCCGTCGGTGGTGTACGGCCTGGTGGGTATGCTG
>CAJUEG010000046.1 GCA_910584835.1 uncultured Oscillospiraceae bacterium
ACAAGGTGCAATCCCTTCGCCCCGCACCGCTTCAAAACCCTCGCCATGCGGAACTTCGTTATTCTACCACGCCTCAGAAGCTTTGTCAAGCCCTTTTTTTGGCCCTTCCAAAACTTTTTCCCCGTTCGGTTTCCCTCACGGGCTCTCCCCCTTGGCGCTCAGTTAATATACCAGACCATGGCGCCTTTGTCAACACCTATTTTTGCATTTTTTCATCTTTTTTTCTGCGCTCATTTTCGCTACAAAATATAGGGGTTTCCCTCTCCCTGCGGCCACTATTTTTCCCGTCCCTGTGGGAGGATCGCCGTCAAAATCGCCAGTGCCAGGCAGCCTATGGCGGCCGCTTCCCCGGTCACCGCCGCCATCCCGGTCACGGTCAGTCCCGCCGCCGCCAGAACCGCCAGCGCGGGCAGCCGCTTCTCCCCCCAGGAACGGGCCAGCAGGCCCATCCAGGTCAAATCGGGCAGCAGCCACAGGGCGGACACCAGCCCCTCCAGCCGGGCGCTGTCTCCCAGCAGCCCCGCCGCCGTAAAAAACGGCCCCTCCAGCTGCGCCGCCACCCTTGGGCTGAGCAGTCCCGCCGTCAGCAGTCCCAGCGCCGCGCACACCCCGCCCAGCGCCGCCAGCCAACCCAGCCCCCGGCTCGCCCCATCCGGCCCGTCCTCTACCTTATATAGATGGGGCAGCACATACAGCCCCGCGGCCATGGGCAGGGTTCCCGCCAGCAGCGAGCCGCTCCAGCTTCCCCCCGGTTCCAGCGCCCATTCCCAGTTTACCCGTGGAAGGCCCAGCAGGAGGATCGCCGCCGCCGCTGCCAGCGTCCCCAGCCAGAGCACCTCAGCCGCCCGGAAGAAGGCGCCCGTCTCCCCCCAGCCCATCCAGGCCAGGGGCAGCGCCAGCAGCAGCACCAGCCATACCGCGCTCCCCTGCCCCCCCGCCGGCTGTAGCCGCTGCGCCGTCCGTCCCAGGGCCTGGGCCATCAGCACCACCGCCCAGCCGCCGTACAGCGCCCGCAATATAGGGTGGAGGGGCCTGCGCCCCACTTTGCGCAGCAGCAGCCAGCCCGCCGCCGTCCCCAGGGCCGCCGCGGCCAGCAGCCACCGCCAGTCGCTCCGCCCCGCGGCGGCCGCCCCGGCGGACAGCCCGCCCACCATCACCGCCACCGACAGCTGCCGGGCGGACAGCCTTTCGCTTTTCATGGGGTCGTCCTCCATTCTTCCCAGTCAATGAGGGCGGGCCCATCCCCCGCCAGCAGGGGCAGGGTAAGCACCTCCCCCCGCTCCAGCCTGGCCAGCGCCTCCGCCGCGGTGGGGGCGCCGCAGCCCTGCCGGGCCAGCAGGTCCAGCCCCGAGGCCGGGTCGCCGCACCCCGCCAGCAGATCTGACGCCCCCTCCTCCGCCAGCCAAACGGTGGCGGAGGCCCCCAGCTCCCTGTTGCGCAGCACGCACAGCAGCACCTCCCGCAGCTCCACGTTCCGCCCTACTATAATATAGGAGACGCTGGTGAGGGACAGCTCCTCCCTCCCCGCCCAGGGCAGCCCGGCCAGCGCCCCGTCGAAGTCCGCCCCGGCGCAGCTTCCCCGGCTCTGGTCCCCCTGGTCCTCGCCGCCGCACACCGCGGTCAGCCTCACCGGCCCCGGGCCGTCCACCCCCAGCACCCGCACCAGGGCCAGCCCCTCCGGCTCCTTGGCGGCGGGCCGCCACCCCGCCAGCAGCACCGCCAGGGCGGCGCAAAGCAGCAGCCACTTTCTCACCCCTGGTTCCTCCTGTTCTGCGTATTCAGATAGTCCGGCCTGGTTTTCACGTCGGGCAGCGGCTCCCGGAGCACCACATGCCCCTCCTTCTGCTTTCCGGCGTTGGAGGCGAAGGGGGTGAGGTAGGCCACCCCGAAGGTGGACAGCTGGGCCAGCCGGTACACCAGCGCGGTTCCTGCCAGCACCAGTCCCGTCAGCCCCATCAGCCCCCCGGCCAGGGTGATGAGGAACCGCCAGATGCGCAGCGCCCCGGCGAAATCCTGGCTGGGGGCGGTGTACCCGGCGATGCCGGCGATGGCCACCACCACCAGCACCGCGGGGGACACCAGCTTGGCCTCCACCGCCGCCGAGCCCACCACCAGCCCGCCCAAAATGGACACGGTCTGCCCGATGGAGGAGGGCAGGCGCAGCCCCGCCTCCTGGAGCACCTCGAAGGCCAGCAGCATCACCAGGATCTCGGTCAGCGTGGAGAAGGGCACGTCCGCCTTGGCGGCGATGATGGACAGGGACAGCTTCACCGGGATGAGCTCCGGGTCGAACAGCACCGCCGCCGCGTACAGCCCCGGCAGGAACAGGGTGATGAGCATGCACACATACCGCAGGATGGACAGCGCCCCCGCCACCGCCCAGCTGGTGCTCCGGTCCTGGCCGGTGCGGAAGAAGCTGTCCAGGGTGGCGGGGAACAGCCATCCCATGGGGATGCCGTCCACGATGACCCCCACCCGGCCCTCCGCCAGCCCGGTGCAGAATCGGTCCGGCCGCTCGGTGTAGGCGGTGAGGGGAAAGGCGGTGCGGCTCTCGTCGGCGGCGTACTGCTCCAGGCTCCCCGTCATAAGCAGCGCGTCGATGTCGATCTGCTCCAGCCTGGCCTTCACCTGTGCCGCCAGCCCGGGGTCGGCAATGCCTTCCACATATAATACGTCCACCGGCGTCACCGACTGCCGCCCCACGATCTGCTCCTCGATCTTCAGCTCCGGGGCCCGGAACCGCCGCCGCACCAGCGACGTGTTGGTGCGCAGGCTCTCCACGAAGGAGTCCCGGGCCCCCTTCACGTCCGGCTCGTTCTCCGGGTTGGAGACGGACCGCTTTTCCTCCGTCCCCGCCGACAGGGTAAGCGCCTGCGCCTTTCCCGGGAAAAACAGGGCCACCGACCCGTCGATGAGGTCGAAGATCACCTGGTCCGCCGTGTCCCGGCTCTGGACCACCAGGGAGTACAGCCCCCCCTTGAGCATCAGGTCGAAGGCGGCGTCCATGTCGGGGGCCTGCCGCAGCGCCTCGTTCTGGGTGAGGGGCCGCAGCACATAGTCGCAGGCCCGCTCGTTGCGCACCTGTCCGGCGATGAACAGCATCTCCACCTGCCGCTCCGGGTCGTTGTTCAGGTAGAGGGTGCGCCGGTTGAAGTCGGCGCATTTGTCAAATACTCCGGCAATGCTGTCCGCCGTCAGCGGGCAGTCAAACCTGGGCTCCCGGCGCGGGTGGGGGGGCGGCGTCTGTTTTTTTGTCCCGAATATGCCCATGGCTCCGCCTCCTTGTCACGCTCGGATTTCGCCAAAGCAGCGTCCGCTCCGGTCCATCCGCCCCTATGTGTCTATCCTCGCGCTTCTTTTTCACAGTATTTCTGCCCCGCGCTGAAAATATGCACAGTTTTCCCGCCATTCCCTCTCTCAAAGCGGAAATTCTGGCTGAAATTTCGCACGGTTGGAAATTATTCTTTACAAAATGGTCAAACTATGATATGCTTTGCCAGTACGTCCCCCAGGGACGCGCCCGCCTGCTTAGTTTTGGGACAACGCCGCGTTTTACGCGGGGCATCTGCCCGCCCATCACCCAGCGGTCAGGGTAAAATAAAGGAAAGGTGGAATACCCCATGATCCGCAAGGACCAGAAGACCTCCGTCATCGAGGCCAACCGCACCCACGAGACCGACACCGGCTCCCCCGAGGTGCAGATCGCCATCCTCACCGCCCGCATCCAGGAGCTCACCGAGCACCTGCGGGTGCACATCCACGACAACCACAGCCGCCGCGGCCTGTACAAGATGATCGGTAAGCGCCGCAAGCTGCTGGACTACCTGGCGAAGAAGGACATTGAGCGCTACCGCGCCATCATCGCCAAGCTGGGCATCAGAAAGTAAGATTTCAACAAGGACGGCGCGTTCCCGAAAGGGGCCCCCGCAAAGCCGGCCTTCGGCTTTGTGGGGAGAGGAGGCACAAGGGAGCGGGCGTAGTTTTCGCCAAAGGCGGAAACGGAGCTCAGCGGACTTTGCGCCGACGACGCGCCGTCCTGTCCGTTTGCAGGGGAGAATTGTATGGACGCTATTGCCGAGATTTTCATGGAAATCCTGGGGGAGCTGGTGCTGGAGGGCGGCGTGTCCGCCGCCTCCGACCACCGCCGGCCCAAGTGGCTGCGCGTTTTGATCCTGACGCTGATGGCGCTGTTTTTTGCCGCCGTGTTCGCGCTGATGGCGGTGGGAGGCGTTATAATGCTGAAAGACGGCAAACCCATTGCCGGCGTCCTCATGCTTGCCCTTGATTTGGCGCTCGTCGTCCTTTCCGTTTACAGCCTGCGCAAAATTCTGCGCACCTTCTCCCGCAGATAGCCCCATCCACCCGGAGCCGCGCTTTTAGCAGTTGAACATGGGTCTTGCCAATAGGCTGGGCCTGTGTTCAAGTGCTAAAAGGAAGCGCGAGGATAGCCGCGCAGGGGAGCTTGGAGCGGAGTGAGGATGAAAAACCAAGCTTTGCGCAGCAAATCTGTTTTTTATCCGAATCGAAGCGAAAGCGACCCGGCCGCGCGGCCAATCCGAGCGTGACAACGCAGCTCCATTCACACACAATCGAAAGGAGCACACCCAAATGTCAACCGTCATCACCCACAAGCAGTTTGCCAACGAGCGCACCTGGTCCATGGACCTGTGCGGCCGCCCGCTGAAGATTCAGATGGGCAAGGTGGCCGAGCTGGCCACCGCCTCCGCCATGGTCACCTACGGCGAGACCACCGTGCTGGTGGCCGTCACCGTGGCCCCCCGCCCCCGGGACGGCGTGGACTTCTTCCCCCTGTCCGTGGACTTTGAGGAAAAGCTGTACGCCGTGGGCCGCATCCCCGGCAGCTTTATGCGCCGCGAGGGCCAGCCCTCTCTGCCCGCCGTGCTGGCCAGCCGGGTCATCGACCGCTCCATCCGCCCCCTGTTCCCCTACGACTTCCGCAACGACGTGGTGTGCACCTGCACCGTCATGAGCGTCGATCGGGACTGCTCCCCCGAGGTCACCGCCATGATCGGCGTGTCCGCCTGCCTGGCCGTGTCCTGCATCCCCTGGGCGGGCCCCATCGGCTGTGTGGAGATGGGCTATGTGGACGGCCGGCTGGTCTGCAATCCCACCACCGAGCAGAAGCACAGCTCCCAGTTGGACCTGACCGTGGCCGCCACGGCGGGCAAGGTCATCATGATCGAGGCCGGGGCCAAGGAGCTGCCCGACCCCATCATGTACGACGCCATCGTCAAGGCTCACGAGGAGATCCAGAAGCAGGTGGCCCTCATCAACCAGATGGTCAGCGAGATCGGCAAAGAGAAGATGACCTACGACCACGCCGCCTTCGACCAGGAGCTGTTCGACAAGATCACCGCCGACTTCATGGACGAGGCCAAGGCCGCCATGGACACCGACGACAAGAACGTCCGGGAGGACCGCTGGAATGCCATGATCGAGAAGTGGCACGAGAAGTATCTGGAGGACCACCCCGACATGGACCAGTTCCTGGAGGAGATCACCTACAAGTTCCAGAAGAAGATCGTCAAGGCCTGGCTGCTGGAGGGCCACCGGGTGGACGGCCGCGCCAAAAATGAGATCCGTCCCCTGGCCGCCGAAGTCGGGGTGCTGCCCCGCGTCCACGGCTCCGGCCTGTTCACCCGCGGCCAGACCCAGGTGCTGTCCATCTGTACCCTGAACACCCTTTCCGCCGCCCAGAAGCTGGACACCATCTGGGAGGAGGAGGAGAAGCGGTATATGCACCACTACAACTTCCCCGCCTACTCCACTGGCGAGGCCCGGGCCGCCCGGTCCACCAACCGCCGGGAGAAGGGCCACGGCGCCCTGGCCGAGCGGGCCCTGGAGCCCGTCATCCCCTCTGCGGACGAATTCCCCTATGCCATCCGGGTGGTGTCCGAGGTTCTGAGTTCCAACGGCTCCACCTCCCAGGGCTCCATCTGCGGCTCCACCCTGGCTCTGATGGATGCGGGCGTGCCCATCTCAGCCCCTGTGGCGGGCATCTCCTGCGGCCTGATTCAGGACGATGACGGCGGCTTCACCACCTTCATCGACATCCAGGGCGTGGAGGACTTCCACGGCGAGATGGACTTCAAGGTCGCCGGCACCAAGAAGGGCATCACTGCCATCCAGATGGACATCAAGAACGACGGCCTGTCCCACGCCATCATCAAGGAGGCGCTGGACATCACCAAGGACGCCCGGTTCGCCATCCTGGACGAGATCATGCTGCCCTGCATCGCGCAGCCCCGGCCCGAGGTCAGCCGCTACGCCCCCAAGATGATCACCGTGAAGATTGACCCGGACAAGATCCGGGAGGTCATCGGCAAGGGCGGCAGCGTGATCCAGAAGATCACCGCCGAGTCCGGCGCCCAGATCGACATTGAGGAGGACGGCACCATCCACATCGCCTCCCCCAACGCCGAGGCCTGTGAGATCGCCAAGAAGATGATCGACACCATCGTGTTCGTCCCCGAGGTGGGCGCGCTGTACTACGGCAAGGTGGTGCGCATCCTCCAGTTCGGCGCCTTCGTGGAGCTGGCCCCCGGCAAGGACGGCATGGTGCACATCTCCAAGCTGGCCAACCACCGTGTGGCCAAGGTGGAGGACGTCATCAACATCGGCGACATGATCTGGGTGAAGGTCACCGACATCGACGAGAAGGGCCGGGTCAACCTGTCCTACAAGGACGCCCTCAAGGAGATTGAGGAGAAGAAGGCCCGGGGCGAGATCGTGAAGTGAGGCTCTGCCTCCACATTGGAATCAAAAAAAGACGGACGGGGTTTTACCTCGTCCGTCTCTTGTTTTCCCGGCGCGCCCCTCATCCAATCCGTCCGCCGAACATCTCCTCGTGTCCCGGATACAGGGCGTTGAAATGCTCTCTCATCTGTTCCAGGTCGTCAGGCTCCCACTCACTGGTCCTGAGGTACACCTTCGCGGTAACGCCGCCATCCAGTTCAAAACGCCGGATCTCTTCAAAATGACGGCCCATGTATGATGACCCGTCCTGGATCAGCTCCGCCGGATAGCTGACCACCTCCTGCCCGGAGGCCAGATGGGTCTGGACCGGGTCCGTAGTCACAATATATTCCGCCGTCAGAAGGGCGGCGGGGAATCCGTCTCTCAGGTCCACGTCGCTCGTGTTGTACATGTTGGGGACCGCGTTCATCGTGTCCGGCGCATACAGCTTTCGGAGGATATCGCAGTTCAGCACCGCCCCGCTGGCCGCCACATAGATCATTTGATCCGTATTCAGTGTCTCCCCGTTTAAATATTCCGCCAGCGCTTCCAGCTGGTCTATATCTCCCCGCCGCATTGGCTGATATTTTTCCGAGAACAACCCTCTGGCAAGCCCGGCCGCGGAAACAGGAAGCATCGCCTGGCAGAAATTGACCGCCAGCACCAGCGAGCATAGGACGGCGGCGCCGTTCTGACCCAGCCATCTCCCGCCCTTGGACGCGCCGTCCTTCTCCGTCCCAAGCCCCCACGCCAGCATACAGCACAAAAACAGCGGCACATTGACCAGCAGCCGGTGATGGACGCCCATGCTCTGCGTCTGCCAAAAGGCGATGGTCTCCACCGCCGCCAGCGCCAGAAGGGCGGCAAAATTGGCCCTGTTTTTCCTGTACACAAAACACAGGACCCCTGCCGCCGCTGCGGCCAGAAGGACCACAAGCCCAAAGGTGTTGGTCAGATCCCGAACCTTTCTCAGCAGCGGCGCGTTGTACGCGCTGTACATCTCTCCGTAGTCCGTCATAAGAGCGCGGAGCAGGAATTGCCTAAAATAGATCAGCAGCGCTCCAATGCTGACGCCTCCGATGATGCAGAAATGCTTTACCACACAGAGGAACGCGCCCCGGTCCCTCTCTTTCCAGAGCAGGACCGCCGCTTTTACCGCCAGCGCCGCCACGTAGCCGATGATAAAATAAACCACATACCGCCGGGAGATCCACGCAATCAGAAGGATCGCCGCTACGGCAATGTCTTTTGACGCTGTCGCCTTTCGGAAGTCAAAGTCGATCAGCAGATATATCGCGATGGAAACCGGCAGCAGCACCGCCACGTCGATATACCCCTGATACATCGCGTAATAGTTCCCGGGAAAAAGCGTTCCCAGCGCCACCGCAGCGCTGAAGGCCCGGCCCGCTTTCGTACTCCCGCCGGAGGCCAGCTTCTCCGCGCACAGCCCTTGGACCAAAACGGCCGGCAGCAAAAACATCACATGATTGATCAGCACATAGGTGGAGAACTCGCAGCCAAATATCTTCAGTGGCAGCGCCGCCACCGACGGCAGAAAATTATTATAGTCATCCCCGTTCACCGACGCAAAAAACGAGACCAAAGCGTCTAAAATGTTATGGCTGAACAGATAGTCCATCCTTTGGACGGACATGCGCCAGTACTCGCCATAATCCCAATAATAGACAAATTGATTCTGACCCATCCAATAAACCGTCAGAACCACGCCAAATATGACTGCCAGCACGGCCACCACCCTCTGCCGGACCGAAAGCTCCCGATGCAGCTTCCTGACCTGTCCAGCGGCGCCGCCCTCGTACAGCGCGCAAAGGCAGATTCCATAATAGCCTGCCACAAACACCAAAGCGCCCATTTCTCCGCCCCCAGCACCTCTAAGTATGTAGAAGAGTATACCATCTCGTCGGCTGTTTGTAAACCCGTGGAAAATTGCTTGACAGGAAGTGACTATTGTGGTAGTATTCCTCCAGAACCACTACTGCAATAGTCATTTTGCGCCTCCCGGCCCCAGGCGGCGCAGAAGGAGGTCATATCCATGGAAAAGCTGTACGACTCGGAGCTGAAGGTGATGGAGCCGCTGTGGGACGGCGGGCCCCAGACGGCGGGAGCGCTGGCGAAAACGCTGGCGGACCGCTGCGGCTGGAACCGCAACACCACCTACACCGTCATCAAAAAGCTCATAGACAAGGGGGCTGTGGCCCGGTCCGACCCGGGCTTTGTCTGCACGCCGCTGGTCACCCGCCAGGAGGTCCAGCGGCTGGAGACGGACAGCCTCATCGCCCGGCTGTTCGGCGGCTCCAGAGCCCAATTTCTCTCCTCCTTTCTCAGCGAAAAGGACCTCACCCCGGCGGAGGCCCAGCAGCTCCGGGCGCTGATCCAAAACCTGAAATGAGGTGGGCGGCGTGACCCAGCTGCTCCAAAACACCCTGTACGGCACAGCGCTGATTCTGGCCGCCGCCCTTCTGCGCCGGACTTTAAAGGACCGCTTCCTCCCCGAGGCCCGGCTGTGCCTGTGGGCGCTGTGCCTGTTCCGCCTGCTCACCCCCGCCGCCCCGGAGAGCGCGCTGTCCCTGTGGGGGCTGCTGCCCCCCGCCTCCGCGTCAGCCCAGCCGCCGCTGTACATCCTCCCGGAGGACGGCTTCTCCGTGTCCCCGCCTCTCCTCTCATCCGCGCCGCAGCCATACGCCCCCGGACCCCAGCCCGCCGGGTTTCCCTGGGAATCGGTTCTGGCCGCCGTCTGGCTGGCGGCGGGGCTGGCTCTGGCCGCGCGGTACGTACTCAGCTGGCGCCGCACCCACCGGGCGGTGGCCTGTGCCATCCCCATCGGCCGGGACGACCCGCGGTACGCCTCCCTGCCCCGGTGCGCCCGCCTCCGGGAGGGCCCCATGGAGGGCGCGCCCCTCACCTTCGGCGCGGTGCGGCCCACGGTGGTCCTCACCCCCGGCCTCTCCGGGGCGGAGCTGGAGTGCGTGCTGGCCCACGAGGGGGTGCACGCCTCTCGCCGGGACAACCTGTGGCACTACGCCATGGCGCTGGCCCTCACCGTCCACTGGTGGAACCCGGCGGTGTGGCTCATGTCCCGGCTTCTGCGCCGGGATATCGAGCTGGCCTGCGACCGGGCGGCGGTGAAAAAGCTGGGGCCGGACAGGCGGGCGGACTATGCCCAGGCGCTGGTTTCCCTGGCCACCCAGGGGGGAGGCCCCGCCTTCTCTCACACGTTCGGTCGGAAACTGACCGAGGAAAGGATTTTTGCCATTATGAAGTACAAAAAGACGACCGCGCTGGGCCTGGCGCTGTCCGTTCTGCTGGTGGGCGGCGTGGCCGTGGCGTTCGCCGCCGATCCTGCACAGCCCTCCCCCGATCCCGCGCCCGCCGCAGACGAACCCGCCGGGAACGCCGGCGAGCCGGCAGAAACCGTTGGAATCCAGGTGGAAATTTTTGACCAGTCTATCTTGGACGCGGCCCATGATAAGATCGAAGAGCAAATGGCAGAGCTTATGCATCGCGTGTTGGACGAGGAGCTCAGCGGCAAACCGGCCGCGTCTGCGCAGCCGTCCGCCTGCCCGCACCTGCGCGTCATCAACGCGGGGCGGGGTAAAATTCACTCCTCAATATCCGAAACTGCCCACACAGTGATTGACCTTACATGCAAATGGTGTGTCAATTGTGAGGAACTGGTGGTCGTTTCAAGAACAAAAACCGAGGAGGATCACAGCTTTGGGCCGGACCAATTCGTCAGCGCCAACCACACCGCAGCGGATCCCGGCGGTCACAGCTTTACCTTTACCCATCAGTGCTCCGATTGCCTGCACGGCGCCGAGTATACCGTACCCGCCGGCTGCACGGAGGGCGGCTGCATGGATTTGAGCGCCGCGACAGGCTCCTATGCGCCCGGCACGGACAGCTACGACGTAAAGCTCCCCACTTTTGACGAAGACGGCAGTCCGGCAAACAGCGGCGTGATCGGCCAGAAGTTCTATGACTACGGTTTCGCCGCAGGCGATGGCTCTGTGGTGGGCGGCGCCGTGCGCACCTCCTCCGGCTCCTATCCCCTGTGCGGCGGCAGAGACTGCGATGTGCCCTATGACCACTGCCATATCGACGGTGGGGTGGTCCGGGTATATTATGAGAACCCCGGCCTGTTGTGCGCCCATCCCGGCTGTGACAACCAGGAGCTCCACGAGCACGACGGCGTGCAGTACGCGGGCAAGGCCCCCGAGGCATATGTGATCCTCAACCCGGACCTGGAGCCCGTGCCCTCCGCCGCCCCTGTGAGCAGCGGCCGCCACGGCGAAAACCACCACGGCAGCGGACAGCACTAAACAGCAATGGCCCCCGGCACACGCCGGGGGCCTCATAAGGAGCGCGTCAACAGCAAACCGACGCGCTCCTTCTATTCTATGCCTGTTTCCTGGACGGCTGACGGGCCAAAGCCCGGTTTACTCCACGTCCAGATTCTCAAACATCCGCAGGGCGATCACCATGGCCTCCTGGATGCTGGCGCTGCCCTGGGGGTCGAATTTGTTGTCCCCCTTGCCGTTGACAATCTTGTTATCCGACATGAACGCCACCGCGTCCATGGCCCAGCTCGCTACCTTGTTATTATCGGCAAAGGTGGTGGCCTCTACCTTGGGAATCCCGCCGCCCAGCCTGGTATATACACGGGACAGCATCAGCGCGGCCTCCTGGCGGGTCACCAAATCGTCAGGGGCAAACTTCCCATCGCCCTTGCCGTCCACAATGCCCAGGGCGTTGGCCTGGATGACAGCGGGGTCATCGGTGTCGGAAAAGGGGCTGCCGCCGGGGGCGGGGGCCTCCTCGCCGCTCATGGCCTCGTACAGCTTCACGGAAAGGGCGGCGAACTGGGCGCGGGTGATGTTCACCGTGAAATCATCCCCCAGGCTGTTAGGCATCAGGCCCTTGACCGCCGCGCTGTCCACCTGTTCCCTCGCCCAGTCGGCCACCTTGGCGTCTACGGTGACGGCAAAACAAACCGGAGAAGCGTCCCCATAGGCGATAGAATTATCCTCACTGCCGTTTACACAAAAGCCCGTCAACCGCGCAATACCGTCGTGGATATTGGAACTAGAGGTGTATAAAAGAATATATTCCGCGCCGTTTTCCGTATACACCTCGGGCGGAACCACCTCTTTGCCGGTTTTGTCAATGATGCCGGCCATAGGGCGCATCTGAGGCTTGGAGGCTTGCTCATCGTTATACAAATCAGATACTACCGCGAAGCCCCCGGAGAAGGGGGTCGCGCCCCCTTCGTACTTGCAGGGGATGACCAGCTTGCCGGTCCTGTCAATATAGCCCCATTTGCCGTCCTCCTTCACCGCCGCAAGGCCCTCGGAGAAGGAGTAAACGTCGTCATACGGAACGGAAAGGACCTCCTTGCCGGTCTTGTCAATAAAGGCCCACCCTTTCCCGGATACAAGTACCGCCGCGAGGCCCTCGGAGAAGGAAGAAATTTCGTTATATTGGAAGGGGATGACCTCCTTGCCGGTTTTGTCGATAAACCCCCATTTTCCGTCTTTCTCCACCGCCGCAAGGCCCTCAGAAAAAGACATCGCTGTTTGATACTGGCGGGGAATTACCTCCTTGCCGGTTTTATCAATGTAGCCAAATTTTCCGTCCTTCAGCACTGTCGCCAAGCCCTCGTGGAACTCCCCAAAAGGTCTGAACGTCGAGGAGGAACCATCAGGCCACAAATATTCAGCCCAGGAATATTGGAAGGGGATCACTGCCTTTCCGGTCTTGTCGATAAAGCCCCATTTTCCGTCTTTCTCTGCATCCGCCAAGCCCTCGGAGAATTCCCCGATCGTGTCATATTCAGCGGGTATGACCACCTTACCCGTCTTGTCGATATAGCCTGTCTTTGTCCCATCTTTCCCATATACCCACAGCTGCGCAAGGCCCTCGTTGAAGTAACCGATGCCATACTTTACCTTACCCTCATATTCCTCCACGGTGAGGGCGGGGACCTGGACAATCTTCAGCTCCGCCGCGAACGCAGGGACGGTCAGGCCCAGGCAGAGCGCCAGGGCCAGCGCCAGGGAAAACAGTTTCTTCCTCATGTCGTTCTCTCCTTCGTATTGATAATGTCCCTTGTCTCAATGGTACGGCCCATGGGGGTGGTACTTTCCTTCCCGGCCCCCGGCGGGCCTTCCCATCGAGGCAAACACAAAGCGGCGCGGGATAGAATACCCCACACCGCGGATATACACAGACACAAGCCCCCTTGTAAAACGGCGGGATTTCCGCTATAATGGGGATTGGCGTAGCATATTGCTATTGTGTGGGAGGAGCACTCTCCAGCATAGGGGCGTGAGGTGGTAACGACACTTCACGCCCTGCTTTTATTTGCCTCGGCGCCCCCATTCTACACCATTCGCGCGCAGGGCGCAAGCTGTTTTTGCAATAAAATGGGTTTGCGCTCCTACGGCAGCTCCAGCTCCCCGATGACCTCCCGGAGCTGGGCGGCGGAGGCATTCAGCGCCTCCCGCTCGCCGTCGGCCAGGGGGATCTCCAGGATCTGCTCCACTCCCCGCCGCCCTATGATGGACGGGATGGACAGCGCCAGGTCCCGCAGGCCGTACTGCCCGCCCAGCACCACCGACACGGGCAGGATGGCCCGCTCGTCCTTCATGATGCACTCGGCGATCCGGGCCACCGCCATGGCGATGCCGTAGTAGGTGGCCCCCTTGCGCTTGATGATCTCATAGGCGCTGTCCCGCACGTCCTCATAGAGGCGCTGCTCCGCCTCCCGGTGGCTGGTGTGCCCCCGCATGGCGCAGAAGTCGTCCAGGGGCACGCCGGACACGTTGGCCCCGCTCCAAACTGCCAGCTCGCTGTCTCCGTGCTCCCCCACGATGACGGCGTGGATGGACCGGCTGTCCACGTCCAGGTGCTCCCCCAGCAGATAGCGCAGCCGGGCGGAGTCCAGCACCGTGCCCGACCCCATCACCCGGTGGGCGGGGTAGCCGGAGATGCGGAAGGCGGCGTAGGTGAGCACGTCCACGGGATTGGACACGATGAGCAGGATGCCCTCAAAGGGCCGGGCGGTGATCTGGGGGATGATGGAGTTCAAAATGGCCACGTTCTGGCCGATGAGCTCCAGCCGGGTCTGGCCGGGCTTCTGGTTGGCCCCGGCGGTGACCACGATGAGGGCGCAGTCGGACAGGTCGTCATAGCTCCCGGCGTGCACGTCCATGGCGGCGATATAGGGCAGGCCGTGGCTCAGGTCCATGGCCTCGCCCACAGCCTTGTCCTGGTTGGCGTCGATGAGCACCAGCTCGCTGAACAGCCCCCTCTGGATCAGGCTGAATGCGATGGAGGACCCTACGAAGCCGCAGCCGATGACGGCGGCCTTGCGGTGGTTGAGCATAGAAAAAACCCCTTCCGTTTTTGGGTAGTGTGCCCAAAAGGTCAGGGGTTATTCTTAGAAGCGGCGCCAGCAGGCCATGTGCGCAGCCGGCGGCGGTCATGGCCGCGGAGATGTGCGCTGCGCGGCTTCTTATTTGTCCAGCCGCTCATGGCAGTAGGGGCACAGCGGGATGCCCTTGCCCACCCGGCCCAGATACTCCCCGCAGTGGGGGCAGCGCCAGTGGGAGAAGCTGTAGCTGATGAAGGCCAGCAGAAGGATGACCGCCAGCAGGGCCAGCGGCATGCTGCCCAGCAGGGCGGCCAGTATCATGGACAGCGCCATGGCCCCCAAAAGGGCAAGCAGGACCTTGCGGGCTTGTTTGAGCTTCATTGAGTTCGCCTCTTTATTGGAGATCGCCCAGATATTCGCCGCAGTTGGGGCAGTATTTGGGAACGCCCCGGTCAAGATGCCCGCCGCAGCAGGGACAGCGCCACAGCCTGATATTCACCGCCACAACGGCCGCGGCAAGGGCCAGCAGCAGCCAGAGAAACACCAGGGATTTTGTGACGACAAGCAGAACCGCCATCGGCACGCAGGCGGCGGCCAGGGCATAAATCAGATACTTCACCTGTCTGAGGTTCATCCGTTCCGCTCCTTTCTGTCACCGCAATTCGTATCGGTTCAAAACCGCCTCAAACCACCCCGGCAGCGGGGCCTCCACCTCCACCCGCTCCCCGGTGGACGGGTGGGTAAAGGTGAGCCGGGCCGCGTGGAGGCACTGCCCCGCCAGCCCCGGCTCCGGCCTTTTCGCCCCATACACTGTGTCCCCCAGAAGGGGGTGGCCGATATAGGCCATATGCACCCGGATCTGGTGGGTGCGGCCCGTCTCCAGGCGGCAGGTGATGTGGCTGCGGCCGTTCTGGGTGTCCACCACCTGCCAGTGGGTCACCGCCTCCCGCCCGTCGGGCGTGACGGCCATCCGCTTGCGGTCGGTTTTGTGCCGCCCGATGGGGGCGGACACGGTGCCGCTGTCCTCCCGGAACCCCCCCGCCGCCACGGCGTGGTACAGCCGGAACAGGGAGTGGTCCTGGAGCTGGGCGGCCAGGGCCAGGTGGGCCCGGTCGTTTTTCGCCGCGATGACCAGCCCCGAGGTGTCCCGGTCGATGCGGTGGACAATGCCGGGGCGCAGCTCCCCGTTGATGCCGGACAGGCTGCCCTTGCAGTGGTACAGCAGCGCGTTGACCAGGGTGCCGTCCGGGTGGCCCGGCGCGGGGTGGACCACCATCCCCACGGGCTTGTTCACCACGATGACGTCGCCGTCCTCATAGGCCACGTCCAGGCGGATATCCTGGGGGGCGACGTCGATGGGCTCCGGCTGGGGCGGGGTGACGCGCACCTCGTCCCCCGGCTGGAGGCGCGCGTTCTTTTTCAGCGGCCTCCCCCCCAGGGTGACCCGCCCCTCCTCCAGCCAGCGCTGGGCGGCGGACCGGGTGAGCCCGTCCAGGGCGGCGGAGATCACCGCGTCCGCCCGCCCCGGCTCAGCGACCGTCAGGGGGAAGCTGGGCAGCGTCATCGTCCCCGCCCTCCTTTTTTTCGTCCTTGCCCACGTACAGCATCACGTACAAAAACAGCAGGGGCACCCCGACGGTGATGCAGCAGTCGGCCACGTTGAACACGGCGAAATCCATAAAGGTGGTTTTGAACATATCGGTGACAAAGCCGAACACCGCCCGGTCGATGAGGTTGCCCACCCCGCCGGCCAGCACCAGGGCGGCGGAGAACAGCCCCAGGCGGTTTTTAAAGAAGCCCTTCAGGCTGAGCCAGCACATCGCCAGCACCACCGCGGCGGAGGTGAGGGTGAGCAGCCAGGTATGCTGGCGGAGCATGGAGAATGCCGCGCCGGTGTTCTGCACATAGGTGAGCTCCAGCAGGTATGGGATAAAGGGGACGGAGGCGCCCAGGGGGATGCCGGTGCGCACCAGATATTTGACCGCTTGGTCGAGGGCCACCAGCGCGGCGGCCAGGATGGCGTAAAACATGAGATCAGCCTTTCTGATTTGAGAGATAGGGGATCACTTTATCCAGGGAGGGGCACACCGCCGCCGTCAGGTCCAAAAACCGCCGCTCCGGCGTTTTCAGGTCGGGCACGCAGATCACCGGAATCCCGGCGGCGTAGGCGGCCTGTATGCCCGCCTCGCTGTCCTCCAGCACCAGGCAGTCCCCCGGGGCCCGGCCCAGCTTTTCGCACGCCTTTAGGAACACGTCCGGGGCGGGCTTGCCCCGCTCCACCTCGCCCGCGAAGACGAACTGCTGGAAATACCCCGTGACGCCGTGCTGGTCCAGCAGGTTCAGCGCCCGCTCCCGGGTGCTGGAGGAGGCCATGGCGACCCCCCGCCCCGTCTCCTGTAAATAGGCCAGCAGCTCCTTTGCCCCGGGCTTCAGCTCCACCCCCTGGGCGTGGAGCTCCTCTTCTCTGCGCAGGATGCGCTCCAGCGCCTCCTCCGCCGTCCAGGGGAGCTTGTACGCCTCCACCAGCTGGGCGGCGTTGACGGTCTCCGGCTTGCCGCTGAAGCTGCGGGTGTACTCCTCCAGCGCAAAGGGGTGGCCGAACCGGGCCAGAATCTCCTTCAAAATCTGGTAGCAGATGATCTCCGTGTCCACCAGCAGGCCGTCCAAATCAAAAATCACCGCTTGGACCATATGTCTCCCTCCGTTCAACGAATATGCCTGATCTGGGTAACCAGCCGGTCCAGCCCGCGGCGCACAGGGCCCGCCCGTCCTGGGCCAGCGCCAGGCCGCACACCGCCCCCACCTTCTCCACCACCTGGCACAGGGTCAGTCCGTCTGTGTCAACCCGTTCCTCCGTAACCTGGGTGGTAAAGGCGTCCAGGCACCGCCCAATCTGCTGATAGCCCCAGGAGTCTGGCCGCTCCAGCCGGGAAGCCAGCCGTTTTTCCAGCGTCTCCCGGCCCGCCCACAGGATCAGGTGGCGCACCTCGTGCTTTTTTGCCAGCCCGCCCACCAGCTCCTCATAATAGGCCCGCTTGGTGACGGTCATGGGGACGATGATGTGGCCCTCATAGCGGGAGGCGGCATAATCCAGCATCTCCAGGTTGAAGGCGCGCCACATGGGGAAGTCCTGGAAATCGTCCCGCTCCAGGCCGGGGGGCAGGTTGTCCCGGATGAAAAACCCGGCGTTCTCCGGGTCATAGACGCAGGAGCCGGGAAGCCTCCGGCGGAGCTCGCAGGCGGTCTGGGTCTTGCCCGCGCCGAAGGCGCCGTTGAGCCAGATAATCATAAGGCCTGCCCCTCCCTCACAGCTTTTTGCAGAAAATCAGCTCGTAGCCCTCGCCGGGGGGCAGAAACCCGCCCACAGCCTCATAGCCCAGCCTCTCATAAAAGTGCTGGGCGTATTCGCTGGCCTGGGTGGAGGTCATGACGGTCTCATAGCCCGCCTGCCGCATCCGCCCCTCCCAGTGTTCCGCCAGCGCCCGGCCACCCCCCGTTCCCCGGCGGCCCCCCAGGACAAAGAGCAGGTTCATAAACGGGGTGTTGTCCCAGAACAGGTTCCACCGCAGCCAGCCCGCCAGCTCCCCCCGCTCCTCCGCCACATACACCCGGCCCAGCCGGACGCTGGTTTCCAGCTCCTGTGAGGAGATGTGGCGGTCCAGGCATGCCAGCGCCAGGATGTCGTCCCATTGTGCGTTTCTTATGTCCATCAACATTCCCCTTGTTCAAAAAGCGGCCCCATGGGCGGCGGCAAGGATGGCGTAAAACATGGGATCAGCCTTTCTGCTTTGGAAAATACTCTGCCCGGTCAAAATGGACGATCTCGTATTCAATTCCCTCTGAATCCTTAAAAAAGAACGCATAATAGTCAGGGCAGTATTCCGGGTAGTATTTTGGCCCGTGAACAATTACGGACGGTATCTCTTTGATTTTTAGATACAGGGCGTCTACTTCCTCCGGGCTTCCGGCATGAAACGCCAGGTGGTGCAGGGCCCCCGCCCTTCTCCTGCTCACCTTTTCGTATTTGTACGCGTCCCTTCGGTTCACAAGCCCGATGGACAGCGCGTTACTATGATACTCAACGATATGATATTCGTGTTCCGGCTCTGAATCATGCTCTTTCAGTAAAGGATCGAATCCCAGCAGCGGCAGCAGTTGGTCATAGTACCGCTCCGCCCGGCCAAGGTTTTCCACGGTGATATGGATATGGTCAATGAGCGGTTCCATTGAAATGCCCCCCACACGCTCCACAAAATAACTGCCGGGGCACGAGCCCCGGCAGCCATTATACCACACCTTTTACTTCTTGGAAAGGGCCTCGTCGATGGCTTTCGCGGCGGTCTTGCCCGCGCCCATGGCCAGGATGACGGTGGCGGCCCCCGTCACCGCGTCGCCGCCGGCGTACACGTTCTCCCGGCTGGTGAGGCCGTTCTCGTCGGCGATGATGCCGCCCCACTTCTCGGTGTCCAGCCCCTGGGTGGTGGACTTGATGAGGGGATTGGGGCTGGTGCCCAGAGCCATGATGACGCAGTCCAGCTCGATGTCGAACTGGCTGCCCTCCTTGACGATGGGACGGCGGCGGCCGGAGGAATCCGGCTCGCCCAGCTCCATCTCCACGCAGCGGATGCCCGCCACGGAGCCGTTTTTCGGGTCCCTGGGATCGTCCGGGTTGTGGTAGCCCAGGATCTCGGTGGGGTTGGTGAGGGTCTTGAAGATGATGCCCTCCTCCTTGGCGTGCTCCACCTCCTCGGCCCGGGCGGGCAGCTCGGCCTCGGAGCGGCGGTAGACGATGTACACCTCCGCGCCCAGCCGCTTGGCGCACCGGGCGGCGTCCATGGCCACGTTGCCGCCGCCCACCACGGCCACCTTTTGGCTGTGCTGGATGGGGGTGTCGGCGCCGTCCTTGTAGGCCTTCATCAGGTTGATCCGGGTGAGGAACTCGTTGGCGGAGTAGACGCCCTTCAGGTTCTCGCCGGGGATGTTCATGAACTTGGGCAGGCCCGCGCCGGAGCCGATGAACACCGCCTCAAAGCCGAACTCCTCCTTCAGCTCGTCGATGGTGATGGCCCGGCCGATGACCATATTGGTCTCGATTTTGACGCCCAGCTCCTTGAGTGTGTCCACCTCCTTCTGCACGATGGACTTGGGCAGACGGAACTCGGGGATGCCGTACACCAGCACGCCCCCCGCCAGGTGGAGGGCCTCGAACACGGTAACCTCATAGCCCTTCTTGGCCAAATCGCCGGCGCAGGTCAGCCCCGCCGGGCCGGAGCCGATGACCGCCACCTTGCGGCCGTTGGGGGCGGGCTTTTGGGGCTTCCCGGTGGCGTTGGCGTTGTGCCAGTCGGCCACGAACCGCTCCAGGCGGCCGATGCCCACCGGCTCGTTCCTGATGCCCCGGACGCACTTGGCCTCGCACTGGCTCTCCTGGGGGCAGACGCGGCCGCACACGGCGGGCAGGGCGGAATCCTTGGCGATGATCTGATAGGCCCCCTCAAAGTCGCCCTCCGCCACCTTGGCGATGAACTCGGGGATATGGATTTTCACCGGGCACCCGGCCACGCAGGGCATGTTCTTGCAGTTCAGGCACCGCTGGGCCTCGTCGATGGCCTGCTCGCGGGTGTAGCCCAGGGCCACCTCGTTAAAGTTGCGGGCCCGGACCTGGGGGTCCTGGTGGGGCATGGGGTTCTTGTCTGGTCTCATGTTGGGCATTTTACTGTACCTCCTGCTTGAACAGGTTGCACGCCTCTTCATAGGCGTGGCGCTCAAAATCCTTGTACATGGCGCCCCGGGCCATGGCCTCGTCGAAGTCCACCTTGTGGCCGTCGAACTC
>CAJUEG010000047.1 GCA_910584835.1 uncultured Oscillospiraceae bacterium
ACACCATCCTCCGACATAGAAAAAAGTGGCCTGCCATCCTTCGGATGGGGGCCGCTTTTTTGTCCTTCGGACTATCCTTTCCCTGCCTAACATAAGGATTTTTGGAACATTTTGCACTATATCACCATGGAGTAGGGGCAGTCCGGCCCAAGGGCCGGGACGATAAATTACTTTGCCCCAAACAGGATAAATCACATTGCCCTACGACACGTTTGCCGCAGGGCAATGTGATTTATCCTGTCAAAGGGCAATAACGCTTAGCCTACGCCATAGAAAAATACGGCCTTGCATCGTAGATGCAAGGCCGTATTTTTGTTCTCCCAACGATCCTTTCGGTAGTTCCCTGCAGGCTCTCTTCTGCAAACACGGCTGAGGGCAGCCCGTTCTGCTGTCAGCCGGCCTTTTTCCTGAAAATGATGAATTTGCTCAGCACGTAGTTGACCACAACCACCAGCACATTGGCGCACAGCTTGACTATGACCTCGCCGCAGTGGAGCCGTTCCACAAAAAGCCACAGAATTCCGGTCTCCAGCCCCAGGGAGAAGAGCCGGGAGGCCGTCATCTGCCACAGCTCCCGCAGGGCCACCCGCCAGGCCCAGCTTTTGGATTCAAACACAAACAGCTTGTTGGAGACATAGGCGAACAGTACGCTCACAGCCCAGGCGATGACATTGGTGGTCACCAGCGGGATATGGAGGAGATTTCTCAGCAGAAAGTAGGCGGTATAATTTACCAGGGTGGTCATGGCGCCCCAAAATACGTAGCTGATGATCTCCCTGTGCCTGCGCAGCAGGGCGCGTATGGTCTGGATCATAGGGCCATGCGGTAAATGGCGGCCATATCCGCCTCGTACAGCACCTTGGCGGTACCTTTTTTACCGCCGGAGCTTTTTGCAAAGGAGGCGGCCATGGCAAGAATCTGCTCCTCGGTGGGCTCCACCCCCAGCTCCCGCAGGGTGACGGGCATGTGGATGGAGCGGAAGAAGTCCTCAAGGGCGGCAATGCCCCTCAGGGCGGTGTCCTCATCGGACGGCCCCGGCTCCACCGCCATCACATCGCGGGCAAACTTGACAAACCGGGGCAGGCAGTCCTTGTACACGTACCGCGCCCAGCTGGGCCAGACGGCGGACAGCCCCGCGCCGTGGGTTACGTCGAACATGCCGCCCAGCTCGTGCTCCAGGCCGTGGGATACGAAGTCCATACCGTCCGCGCCCAGGCCGGTGAGGTCGTTATGGGACAGGGAGCTGGCCCACATCACCTCCGCCCGGGCGTCGTAGTTGGAGGGGTCGTCCCGGAGGATGAGGGCGTTTTTCATCACCGTGCGCATGAGGCCCTCGGCGATCTGGTCGGTGAGTTCCATGTTTCCGCCTTGGGTGAAGTAGCGCTCCAGGGTGTGCATGAGGATGTCGGTGCAGCCCGCCGCCGTCTGGTAGGGGGGCAGGGAGGCGGTGAGTTCGGGGTTCATGATTGCCAGCCTGGGGCGGCACAGATTGCTGCGGCAGCCCCGCTTTTCCCCGGTTTCCTCGTTGGTGATGACGCTGCTGTTGCTCATCTCGCTGCCCGCGGCGGCGATGGTGAGCACACAGGCCACCGGCAGACAGGCCTTGGGGGCGCGTTTGCGGTCATAGATCTCCCATACGTCGTGCTCCGGCTCTGCCGCGGCGTAGCCGATGGCCTTGGAGGAGTCGATGACCGAGCCGCCGCCCACCGCCAGAATGAGTTCCGCGCCAAACTGCAGGGCCAGCCGGGCCCCCTCCCGGACCTTGGACACCCGGGGGTTGGGCACCACGCCGCCCAGGGAGGCGTGGGCGATGCCCGCCTCATCCAGTGAGGCTGTCACGCGGCCCAGCAGGCCGGACTTTACCGCGCTGCCGCCGCCGTAGTGGATGAGGACCCGGCTGACGCCGAGCTCGCGCAGCAGCGCGCCGGTGCGCTCCTCCGCGCTCCGGCCAAAGATCACGCGGGTGGGTGCAAAGTATTCAAAGTCAAACATGGCGAACGCCTCCTGAATTTGTGTTTGCGGAGCCGCGGGCAAGATCCGCATGGGCAGCCGCCCGGCGGGCCGGGTGCGGGGATCCGATTGGGCTCCAAGGACATTATAAACGAAAATGGGAGGTTGGCAAGCCCTTTTTTACCGCGGCCGGCGAAACGGCTCCCGGGCGCCGTGCCGGAAAAGCGGGCCGGGGCCGGCGGCTGCCGCAGACGCTGGGAGGCCAAGCGCAGCACCGCTGCGCACGGCGCGGCCGGAGGGCCCGCGGCTGCGGGCGGCGTTCCTTGCGCCGCTTGAAAATGGGCGGCAGGGCCTGGCGCGGGAGAGAATTTTAACGTGACTTTTTTTGGCTGGTATGGTATATTGGAGGAAACCAGCGGGGAAGCGGCTGCGGACGATGGGCGGGACGGCGTGCGCGGCGGAAGGGGAGAGGCAGGATGGACAATGAGCTGAGACAGGTGCTGGAAGGGGTGCGGGAGGGCCGCCTGTCGGTGGACGAGGCGGCGGTGCGGCTGCGCAGCGAGCCCTTTCGGGACATCGGCTACGCCAAGGTGGACCTCCACCGCAAGACCCGCCAGGGGGCGGCGGAGGTGATCTACGGGGCAGGCAAGACGCCGGAGCAGATCGTGGGCATTGCGGACGTGATGGCGGAGCGGGGCCAGGGGCCCGTTCTCATCACCCGGCTGGGGGAGGAGGCCGCCGCTGCGGTGGCCCGCTCCCATCCCCTGGACTACCACCGGGACGCCCGGGTGGGCATCATCGGACAGCTCCCTCCGCCGGGAGGGCTGGGCACGGTGGTGGTGGCCACCGGCGGCACCAGCGATATCCCCGTGGCGGAGGAGGCCGCCCTCACCGCCCAGGCGCTGGGCAACCGGGTGGAGCGGCTGTACGACGTGGGGGTGGCGGGGCTGCACCGCACCCTGGCCCACCTGGATGAGATCATGGGGGCCAGCGTCATCATCGCCATCGCGGGGATGGAGGGGGCGCTGGCCAGCGTCATCGGCGGGCTGGCCGACTGCCCGGTGATCGCCGTCCCCACCAGCGTGGGATATGGGGCGTCCTTCCACGGCCTGTCCGCCCTGCTGTCCATGCTCAACTCCTGCGCCAGCGGAGTGTCGGTGGTAAACATCGACAACGGGTTCGGCGCGGGTTATCTGGCCAGCATGATCAACCACATGGACCGCAGGCGGGAGTGAGCGGAAAATTATTTTGCCCCGGCGCTTGCCAATATGGGGGGCGGTGGGCTAGAATGGTGTCAACAGGATCTGTCCGAGGGCGGGTCCGAAGCATATGGAAGGGGAGAGGACGATGAACAAGCCTGTTCTGGTCATTATGGCCGCGGGCATGGGCAGCCGGTACGGCGGCCTGAAGCAGCTGGACCCGGTGGGGGAGCACGGCCAGGTGATTCTGGACTACTCCATGTATGATGCCCGCCGGGCGGGATTTGAGACGGTGGTGTTTGTCATCAAGGAGTCCATCGCGGAGGAATTCAAGGCGCGGGTGGGCCGCCGGGTGGAGCGGCACATGAAGGCGGAGTATGTCTATCAGCGCATGGACGACCTGCCGGAGGGCTATGCCGTCCCCGACGGGCGGGAAAAGCCCTGGGGCACCGCCCAGGCGGCGCTGGCGGCGCGGCACGTGGTGGACGGGCCCTTTGCCGTCATCAATGCGGACGATTACTACGGCCCGGAGGGATACCGGAAGATCTACGACTACCTGTGCGCCCACCCGGACGGGGACGTGTATGAATACGCCATGGTGGGCTATCTGCTGAAAAACACGGTGACCGAACACGGCTCCGTGGCCCGCGGCGTGTGCGCCGTGGACGGGGAGGGCGTGCTTGCGGACATTGTGGAGCGCACCCGCATTGAAAAGGACGGGGAGGACGCCCGCTATACCGAGGACGGCGGGGAGAGCTGGACCGCCCTGCCCGGGGACACTACGGTGTCCATGAACCTGTGGGGCTTCAACCGCAGCTTTTTGGACGAGGCGGAGAGGCGTTTCCCCGCATTTCTGGACAAGGCTGCGGCGGAGAACCCGCTGAAGGGCGAATACTTTCTGCCCAGCGTTGTGGATCAGCTCATCCGGGAGGGAAAGGCCCGGGTGAAGGTGCTGCTCAGCCGGGACAAATGGTACGGGGTGACCTACCGCGAGGACAAGCCGGCGGTGTCCGCGGCCATCGCAGCCATGACGGCGGCGGGGCTGTACCCGGAGGAGCTGTGGCCGGAGCGATGAGCGGAGGCAGGAAAGGAGAGGTAAGTCATGAGAATTGAACTAAGGCGGGGCGGATACGCCGCGGCGGCGGACACCAAGGGAGGCGAGCTGGTGTCCTTCCGGGATGAGCAGGGCACGGAATATATCTGGGGCGGCAGCCCCAGTTCCTGGACGGGACAGAATCCCCATCTGTTTCCGGTGGTGGGCAGCCTGGCGGACGGCAGGGTGGCGGTGAATGGGAAGCACTATGAGATGGCCCGTCACGGCTTTGCCCGCCAGAGCGAGTTCACGGTGGCGGAGCAGGGGGCGGACTATGCGGTGCTGGAGCTGAGGGATTCGCCCGAGACGCTGGCGCAGTACCCCTTTCCCTTTTTGCTTCGGGTGCGCCACCAGCTGACAGACAACGGGTTTTATACCCAGTTTGAGGTGAAGAATCCGGGCCCGGGGGAGCTGCTGTTCTGTGTGGGCGGCCACACCGGCGTCAACTGCCCGCTGAGGGCGGGGGAGCGGTTCGAGGATTACCGGCTGGTGTTCGAGCAGGAGGAGGACGCCTGGTCTATTGTGCCCAGTGCCCAGGGCTACATGTCGGCCAAGCGGGAGCACATTCTGGACCGCACCGATACCATTGCCTTGGACCACGCTGTATTTGACCGGCTGGACACCATTATTTTTGAGGGTCTGAAATCCAAACAGGTCACCCTGCGCCACAAAGACGGCGGGCGGGGGGTGCGCATGGATTTTGGAGAGTTCCCCATAGTGGCGTTCTGGACCATGTCCAACGCCAACGCGCCTTACATCTGCCTGGAGCCGTGGCACGGCTGCGCCGCCGTTGAGGGCGAGAGCGGTGAGCTGGCGGACAAACCCCATGTCATTCGCCTCGCGCCCGGCGGGGAAAAGGTTTTGCGCTACAATGTGGAGGTCTGCGGGGAATAGGAGTTCGCCGGAGGGAACAGACCCGCCGAATGGAATAACCGTCTGTTTTTGAGCGAAAACGGCAGGGGACGCGTCGTATCTACGACGCGTCCCCTGCCGTTTTCAGAGTTTTCGGCTTCAGCGCGATTGAGCGTGGCGCTTTTGGAAATCGGATGGACGCCGTATCAGAACCGCGTGGTAAAGTGTCCGTAATGAAACCGGCGGGGGCGGAGGTGTGTGATGATCGTCATCTATTTTATCCTGGGCGCTGCGGCGCTGATGCTGCTGGGGGCGGTGGCGGGCCTGCTGCCCCTGCTGCTGGGGCGGTATTTTAACCGTCCCGGCTTGGGAAAGCTGGGCATGCTGTGCTGTACCTTCAGCGGCCTGCTGCCGGGGCTGCAGCTTCCGGTAGCCGTCGGCTTCGTTCTGGCCATCTTGATCAAAAAAGCGGACTTCATCTGGCCCCAGCGGAGCGAGGCCCCGCCTCCGCCCCGGACGAGCCCTGCGCCCCAGCCTATGCAGGGCAATACGCTGTACATCACCGCGCTGTCCGGCCCCCTGCGGGGGCAGTCCTATCCGGTGGGACGGGACGGGCTGCTGTTTGGGTGCGATCCCTCCTGCGCCGTCCGATTTCCCTCGGGCACCCCAGGCGTCAGCCACCGGCACTGCTGCATCCGCTGGCAGCAGGGGGTGCCGGTGCTGATGGATTTGAACTCCACCTATGGCACCTTCATGGGGGACGGGCGGAAGCTGCCGCCCAGCTGCCCGGCGCAGCTGGCGGCGGGAAGCCGGTTCTACCTGGGCGATACCAGCTGCCTGTTTCAGCTCACCCTGCCCTGAGAGGCTGCATTCACACCCCACGGATTAAACCAACGAGGAGGAAGATACTATGGAGATCAAGACGTCAATGGTCACCTGTCCCAGCTGCGGCCATCCCTATGACAGCGCCAAAAACGCCCGCTGTCCCCGCTGCGGCGGTTTCGCCCCCACTGAGACCCCTGGAGGCACAGGCGGCTTCACAGCCACCGAGCCGCTGAGCGGCGGCTTTGCCCCCACCGAGGCCCCCATGGGCGGGGCGGGCGGCATCTACAATGCCAATTTCGGCGCGACGGCTCCGCCGGACGGCAGCGGCCCCGCCGGCGGCGGGACAAACCCCTTTGACGTGCCTACGGTCATCGGCGGCGGCAAGGCCGACGGCGATATCGCCGAGCCGGTGGTGGGCTGGCTGGTGTGTATCGAGGGCCCTGCCCGCGGCACCGATTACCGGCTCCATGCCGGATACAACTATATTGGCCGGGAATCCGGGGATGTGCGCATCCGGGGAGATCAGCAGATTTCCCGCCAGAACCACGCCATGGTGGCCTACGACAGCGGTGAGCATCTGTATTTTGTGGGGCCCTCCGCCGGGCGCAACCTCATCAAGGTCAACGGCCATGCTGTGCTCCAGGCCATTGCGATCCAGAACTATGACGTTATCTCCATCGGTACCACTAAGCTGATCTTTGTGGGCCTGTGCGGGGAGCAGTTCAGTTGGGAAAAGAGGGAGCAGGGAAATGCCTGATACAAATGATATGAGGCCGGAAGGGACCTCCTCCGATGGGGAGGAGGTCTTTTCTTCGCCTGTTACAGCAGCGGATGCGCCGGGGAGCGCCCCTCTGGAGACGGCGCCCGTCTCGGACGGGGCAGGGACATTGACCCTGTGGCTGAACGAGCCCGGTGCGGGCGGCATCTCCTGCGGCGGCTGGGCCGGCTTGGGTCTGCTGACCGGGCTGCTGGCGGCCGGGGCCGCAGCGGCAGTGTCAGCCCGGCTGCGCCGCCGGAAAAAAGGGGGTCCCGCCCCGGACGCGGGCACGCCCAGGGTGGGGAGCGTTACCGTGGAAAAGCTCCACGAGCAGGGGGCCCGGTCCGGGCAGCAGGACTGCTTTTTTGTATCCCCGGCGGAGGACGCCGCAGGACTGCTGGCGGTGGTGGCCGACGGCATGGGCGGCCTGACGGACGGGGACAAGGTGAGCCAGGCGGCGGTGTCCGCCATGGCCCAGGGCTTCTACCGCGCCCAGGGCGCCCCCCGGCAGGTGCTGCTTCAGCTGGCGGAGCAGGCAAATTCGGCGGTGAACCGCCTTTTAGGCGAGGACAGGGCCTATCGCAGCGGCTCCACCCTCACGGCGGGGCTGATCCGGGACGGGGAGTTCCACTATCTGTCCATCGGGGACAGCCGCATCTGCCTCTATCGGCAAGGGAACCTCTACCAGCTCAACCGGGAGCACATTTACCGAAACGAGCTGTACGTCGGCTATGTGAACGGGGAGGAGACCTTGGAGGGGGCGGCGGGTCACCCTAAGGCGGCGGGGCTGACCAGCTTTCTGGGAATGGGCCGGCTCAAGTATATCGACCTGCCCGCCGAGCCGGTGGCGGTGCTGCCGGGGGACCGGTTCATCCTGATGAGCGACGGGGTGTATAACGCCCTTACCCGGCAGGAGCTGTCCGCCGCCCTGTCCCAAGCCCCGGGGCGGGCGGCCCAGGCGCTGGACGAGGCCATCCGTGCCAAGGGGTACCAGAACCAGGACAACTACACGGCGGTCATTTTAAACTGCTGATTGGGTCGAGGAGGACGCCTATGCTGGATATCGCGAGCTATACGGACATCGGGGGCCGGGCCCGGAATGAGGACACAGTCCGGCACGCTGCCCGGGGGGAGGACGCGCTGTGCCTGGTGCTGGCCGACGGCCTGGGGGGCCACGGCGGCGGGGAACTGGCTTCCTCTGCGGCGGCGGAAAGCATCTGCCGGGGCTGGGATGGGACGGCGGATGTTGAAGCGCTGAAGGCCCTGGTGCAGGAGGCAAACCGCCGGGTACTGGCCATTCAGACCCCCCAGTGCGCCATGAAGACCACGGTGACGGTGCTGATCCTGGCGGGGGGACGGGCCGTCTGGGCCCACGCCGGGGACTCCCGGCTGTACTACTTCCGGGACGGAGCGCTGGCCTTCCAGACCAGGGATCACAGCGCGGCCCAGCTGGGGGTGCTGCTGGGAGACATTACGATGGATCAGATCCGCTTCCATGAGGACCGCAGCCGGGTGCTCCGGGCCCTGGGACAGGAAGATAAGCTGACGGTGGAGGCCGGCGAGCGGGCGCTGGACAGCGGAAAGCACGCATTCCTGCTGTGCAGCGACGGCTTCTGGGAGTATGTGCTGGAGCGGGAGATGGAGGAGGATCTGGCCAAATCCGCCGGGCCGGAGGACTGGCTGGAGCGGATGCGCTGGCGGCTGAAGAAGCGGGTCCCGGAGGACAACGACAACAACACGGCCGCCGCAGTGTGGTGGTCCAAGTAGAGAAAGGGGAGGAGAACGATATGAAAAAAAGATTTATGAGCTGGGTGCTGGCGGGGGCGCTGGCCCTTTCGTGCCTGATCGGGGCGGCCCATGCCGCGCCCGCCGCGAATAATGCGGCCGGCAGCAGGAGCGGCGTGGTGCGGGTGATCGCCCTGCGCCCGGACGGGTATTATGCTCTGGGTTCCGCCTTTGCCGTGGGTGAGGCGGGAAAGGAGACGGATGTTTTTGTCACAAACGACCATGTGATCTATGACACCTATGTGGGTGAGTCCGGCCAGGTGATGGCGCTTCCGGCGGTGAGCGTGTGGATTCTGAAATCCAGCATTGCGCTGAACCCGGTGACTGGGTTGGATACCAGCCAGGCCATCCCCTGCGAGGTTCTGTACGCCGCAGAGACAGGCTACCCGGATATGGCCATACTCCGGGCGGCGGAACCCGTACCGGGCCGCACGGCACTGCCCCTGCTTGCGGACGAATCCGCTGTCGAGGTGGGTGACCGGGTGTACGCGCTGGGCTATCCGGGAACCTCCGACGAGGTGGAGGCGGGCATCTATGGCGAACGGACCGTGGCCGGGGTGGAGGACGTTACCATCACCAGCGGCATAGTCTCCCGGTTTACCACCGCCGCCACCTTTGGCAATACCCGTATCATCCAGCACGACGCCACCATCAACCACGGCAACTCCGGCGGGCCGCTCATTAATGAAGACGGCGCGGTGGTGGGCATCAACACATATGGTCTGGGCCAGGACACCTCAACCGGGGATGTGAGCAGTTACTACAGCGTGCGCGTCCAATATGTCATTGATAAGCTGGACGAGCTGGGCATCGCCTACAGCACATATCCCACATCCGGCGGGGGCGCCCTCATCATTGCGGCAGCTGCTGCGGCTGCGGTCATCGCCGTCATTGCCGTCGTGGTTGTGATACTGGCCCGCAAACGCAGGGGCGGCCCACAAACGGCGGCAGCTCCCGTATCCGGCCCCGCACCGGCGCAGGAGCTGCGCATCCAGGGACAGAGCGGCACGTTTGCCGGGCGCCGGTTTGCCATAAACGGCCAGGTGTGCATCGGCAGGGACCCGGCCGCAAACGACCTGGTTTACCCCGACGGGACCCCCGGCATCAGCGGGCGGCACTGTGTGGTCACGCTCTCCGGCGGCCAGGCAGCGCTGACCGACCTGGGCTCCAGCTACGGCACGTTCCTGGCCGGAGGGCAGAAACTGGTCCCCAACCAGCCCGTACCCCTGCGCCTGGGAGACCGCTTCTATCTCGGCACTGAGAAGGAGAGCTTCGTCATCACCGGCAAGGGAGGCAGCTTGACATGATCGTGAAGCGCTTGGGGCTGTGTCCCAGCTGCATGCAGAGCTCCGAAGGGGGGGAACGCTGCTCCCACTGCGGCGGCGACCTGAACCGGGAAAACCCGGACTTCCTGCTTCCGGTGGGCACCGTCCTGCTGAAGCCGGGGCTCCCGTCCTACAGGGGCTATCAGGTGGGCGCGGTTCTGGGCCAGGGGGGCTTCGGCGCGACGTACATCGGACAGGAGGGCGCGGCGGGACGCCGGGTGGCGATCAAGGAGTATTTTCCCTCCCGGTGCGCCCGGCGATCAGGGGACGGCCATACGGTGGAACCCCTGCCCGGCATGGACGAGGTCTATGAGGGCGGGCGGTACAGCTTCGTCAAGGAGGCCCGAGTGCTATCGGAGCTGGAGGGGATGCCCTCGGTGGTCCAGGCCCTGGCATATCTGGAGACCAATAACACCGCCTACCTTGTGATGGAGTATTTGGACGGCACGCCGCTGCACCGCATGGTAGACCCCAAGACTGGAAAACGAATTCCCGCGGAAAAGCTGCTGCCGCCGCTGAAGGGACTGCTGTATGACATCGGCCTGCTCCATGAGAAAATGGTAATTCACCGGGATATTGCCCCGGACAACATCATGTGGATGCCGGACGGCTCCCTGAAGCTGCTGGACTTCGGCAGCGCCCGCTCCATGGAGGACGGCAAATCCATGACCGTCATGCTCAAGCACGGCTTTGCCCCGGTGGAGCAATACCAGAGCCGCGGACAGGGCACCTATACCGACGTGTACGCCATGGCCGCCACCATCTATTACTGCCTGACCGCCACGGTGCCGGTGCAGTCCACCGAACGCCTGCTGGGCGGCGAGTCGGCCAAGCTCACGCGGCCCACCGCCCTGGGCGTGGCGCTGGCGCCGGAGGAGGAGGAAGCCCTGCTGTGGGGGCTGGAGGTACTCCCCCAGGCCAGGCCACAGACCATGGGCGAGTTCGCCCGGCGGCTGTTCCCGGACCTGACGCCCCGGCTGACGTCCGACGCCCCGTTTGAGGCTCCGCCGCCCCGGCCCAGCCTGTGGCGGCGGCTGCTGGCCCTGCTGGGGGGCAATGCAAATAAGTGATGCAAAACGGGGCGCATGGGGTTATAATGAAATCTGTACAGAGAGAAGGTGAGCCGGATGGAACATAAATTCTGCCCCTACTGCATGGCCCCCGTGGAGGACGGAAAACCCTGCGGGGCCTGCGGACTGACCCAGGGCAGCTACACGCCGTCCCCCCACCACCTGCCGCCGGGTACGGTGCTGAAGGAGCGCTATCTGGTGGGCCGGGTGCTGGGGGAGGGCGGCTTTGGCATCACCTACATCGGCTGTGATCTGCAGTTGGAGCTGAAGGTGGCCATCAAGGAGTATTTTCCCACAGACAAGGCCAGCCGGGTGGCTCAGGCGTCCCTGGACGTGGCCAGCTACACCGGCGCGGCGGGGGTCAATTACGGCAAAGGGCTGAAAAAATTTCTGCAGGAGGCCCGGACCATTGCCCGAATGGACAAACAGCCGGTGATCGTCAACGTCCGGGATTTCTTTGAGGCCAACCACACCGCCTACATCGTCATGGAGTATGTGGAGGGCACCACCTTCAAAGACCTGGTGGAGCAGCGGGGCGGGCGCATCCCGGCCGGGGAGCTTCTCTATCTCATTGAGCCGCTGTTCTTTGCCCTGAAGGAGATGCACGGCAACGGACTGATCCACCGGGACATCAGCCCGGAAAACCTGATGATCGAAAAGGGCGCGGTGCGCCTGCTGGACTTCGGCTGTGCCAGAGAGTCCGCCGACGGCGGCAACACCCTGACCATCGCCCTCAAGCACGGCTACGCCCCGGTGGAACAGTATCAGAGCAAGGGACAAGGCCCGTGGACGGACGTGTATGCCCTGTCGGCCACGATTTACTACTGCCTCACGGGCAGAAAGCCGCCCCAGGCCATGGACCGGCTGGTGGAGGACGAGCTGATCCCGCCCCGAAAGCTGGGGGTGGACTTGACCCAGCGGCAGGAGCAAGCCCTGCTGCACGGCATGGGCGTGCCCCCTAAGCGCAGGTTCCAGAGTATGGAGGAATTCCGCACCGCGCTGTATGAGGGGTTTGTTCCCGGCATGGCGGAGAAGGGCGCCGGCGGCGCAGAGCCTGCCGGTACCGCTGACGGGGCGGATACCGGCGGGGCGGGCGGGGGAGAGAAAACGGTGGAGGCGGGCGGTGCGGGGGACGAACCCGCGCCCTCCTTTGATCTGATGGCGTGGCTGAAACAAAACAAGCTGCCGGCGGGAGGCATTGCCGCGGCGCTGGCGCTGGTTATCCTGCTGGCGGCGGTGCTGCCCAGGCTGCTGGGGCCATCCGGCGTGGGCGGCCCCGAGCCAACCCACATGGTTGAGCCGTCAAACGGGGCGGAGAGCGCACCCCCCGTCCAGGAGCCCACCCTTGCCCCCGGCGTGGACAGCCTGGCCCGGTTTATGGAGACGGTGGAGTGGCTGCGGCTGGATGACGCGGAGATTGACGGGGCCGAGCTGCGTTCCAGGCTGGACGGGCTGCCCATCGACGGGCTGTTCGCCGACGCCGTCCATGTGACCACGCTGGCGGAGCTGGACAAGGCCTTGAACCAGGCGGACAAACCCATTATCATTGACGGGGATATCGATTTCTCGCTGGCCAACGACGGCAATCGGTACATCTACCACCTGCCCGTCCTCATCAGCGAGGGCGTGACCGTCACCGGGGCGTGGCAGGACTACGACAGGTACGAGAACGTCCCCATAAACGCGGATGGCTGCTGGACGGTGGACGGGGGCATCCTCATCAACCGCGGCACCATGCGGGGCAGGGTCACTATGGGCGACTGGGACAACGACGGCGTGACGAGCACCAACGTGCTGCTCAACTACGGCGTCATGTATTCCGACCTGGGCGCCGGGTACGACAATGACAGCTATAACGTGGTGGTCAACCTGGGCACCATGGGCATCCCCGCAAGCCAGTACCGGCAGACCAGCTTCTATAACTTGGGCACCCTCCTCCATGGGACCATCGTCCCGGAGGGGGAGACGCCTCTGGTCACCACGGAGTTGGGCGGGGACTATTTCATCGACATCCTCGGCAGCTACTTCTACAACGGCGGCGAGATCGTGCTGGAGGGCTCCAGCACCGAAAAACGCAGCCGGATCGATGTGGCGGACACCGGCCGGTTTGTCAACGCCGGCGCCATCCGGCTGGGGAACTACGGCGAGATCAATAACCACGCCACCCTGCTGAACTACGGCGAGATCACCGCCACGGAAAGAACCGGGCAGGTGAACAACGAGGGCTGGCTGTGGAACACCGGGCCGGACTGCGCGCTGGATGCGGCCCACTGCAGCAACGTGGGCGTCGTCCAGGCCGGCCCGGAGACGCCGGTGAACCTGTCCGCCGTCCAGGACGGCGGGGGCGGCGCGGTGCTCCCCTTTGGATGGTACGGCGGGTGGGACGAACCGGCGGACGTCCAGCTCGTGTCCAGCGAGGAGGAATTTTATGCGGCCCTGGAGGATCGAAGCTGCGCGCTGATCGGTTTTGGTCCCGGCACTTCGCTGACGCTGACCGAGGATTTAATCCTCACCAAGGGCCTTGCCCTGCCCTATGACGCATCCCTGACCATGGAGGGCGCCAGCCTGACGGTGGCGGGGGAAGACGGGTATCTGTACGCCGATGGACCCATTGACCTGCGGGGCGGCGTGTTCACCGTCCGGGACGAGGCAGTGGCGGCGGTGAGCGAGCTGCGGGACTGCGGCGGACTGACCGTCAGGAACATGGGCTACCTGATGCTCCGCAGCGGCCTGCGGCCCAACGACGGCGCGGAGATCCAGCTGTCTGACGCCCGCTATCTGTGCGGCATCGGGCCGCTGGAGCTGCATGGGGTCCGGGTGAGCGTGGACGGCGGTTTGCTGCGCGGCGCCGGCAGAGTGGAGCTGTACGGCTGCACGGTGGACATTGGCGAACAAGGCGGGTTCCTGACAAGCAGCAGTGGGCTGTACTTTGATCCGGATACCGTGATCACCAACAACTACGGCGATTTGAATTTCAACGGCTGGGACGCCCAGGAATTTGCGTGCCGGCTCACCAACTACGGCCATCTGTCGATGAATAACCAGGTGGTCATCAGCGGAACCCTGGTCAATGAAGGGCATCTGACCATCTGGGGCGGCAGGGACGTCTTAGTTCGGGTGTCCGGCTCCCTGGAAAACCACGGGACCGTGGAGTTCTACCAGGGCGGACGGTTCCAGCCCTGGGCGGCGGGGACGGTCACCGGCGTGCCGGAACAATACGTGGCGGACTGAACAGGCAAACAAGCGCCCCCGGCTTCTCAGCCGGGGGCGCGCTATGCTGTCACGCTTCGCCTGTTCGCGACGCGCGGCTTCACTCCGTCTCGGGCCGGCCTCTGGGGCTGCGGCCCCATCGCCCGTCCTCGCTGGGCTCCATCCGCGCTGCTCACGGCGGCTCAGCGCTTCTTACGTCGGCGTACAGCGCCTCAATGACCTGCTCCATCCGTTCGCTCATGGGCTGATCCTCTCCGGCGGTGATGGCGTAGAGGACCAGCCAGTCGGTGGCGTTGCGGGGATCCAGGCAGGGCATCCCGCAGTCGGACAAAATGGCGTTGAGGCAGTACCAGTGGTCCTCCAGCCGCTCCCGGGGGGAGATGTAGTCCTCGTCCAGCTCATGGTACTCCCCGTCCACCACATTCTCCGTGATGACGTACAGCAGGAGCAGCAGCTTGCGGGGCACGTCCTCTTTGCGCAGGCGGATGTTCTTCAGCGCGGTGGCGTTGGGCCAGTTGCGCTTGATAAGCTTCTGTACGACAGAGTAACCGCCCCGGTTTTTCCCGGACGGCATTTTGAGGGACAGGTACTGCTCCATTACCGATTCCATGGAGTAGTCCGGCTCCGGGACGCCCGCCGGGGAGGCGGGCCGGATGAGCTGCTTTAAGTATTTGCTGAAATAGGTGTAGGCCCGCAGGTGGAGGGCGCCGAAACTCTCCAGGTTTTGCAGGTAGCACAGGCGCAGGTCGTCCATGGTCTGCACCCGGAGGAATTCATTCTGCAAGTCACGGGTGAGATGGGCGCCGGAGCGGTCCGGCAGGATGTCCAGCCGAGGCGCGGGAGGGAGGGACTCAAAGAAGGCGCGGGCCTCGCCATAGCTTCTCCCGGTGCGCAGGAACCAGGCGTAAACCGCCTCCCGCCCGTCCCGGTAGTGGATGGCGTAGTCGGTGCACAGGCCCAGCAGATAGCCGGCCTGCTGCTCCGAGAGGGAGAGAGCGAAGGCGATGTGGAAAATATCCTCCCGGCTGGTGGGCTGGCTGCGCCCGGTGACCCAGTTGCGCACATTTTTTGCAATGGAGTCTGGCTTTCCCTCCCGGGCGTCGGCCTGAAAGGCGGCGGTGAGCCGGATCAGCAGGTTCGGGTAGGGATAAAACTCCCGCAGGGTATCGTGGAATGTGCGCAGCACAATCCTGCCGCTCCAGAGATACTCCGCCGCCATGGCAGGGGTCATCTCCAGGGAGGCGAGATGGTTATATTCCGTTTCCGAAAGCGTGGTCAGGTCTATGCCCGGCAAAGTGGTACCCTCCTTGCGGCGCAGCCCGTTGGCGGAACCGATGCTGGATTTTCTCAAAAAACATTATATACTGTTTCGGGCGGGCTGGCAAGGAAAATCAGCGGTTCCGGGCGCTGAGGAGCGTAATGGTGCCCGCATACATCTTCGCGGGCAAAAGCATTGCGGACTGCGCTGCTTCTGCCCCCGCGTCTCCGCCTCCCGAGTGTCAGACAGGACGCGCCCCGGGTGTGTAGAATTCGACCGCGGCAAAGCATTTGAGGTTATTCAAAAAGTATCTCAAAGCGGCGGCTTCAAAAGACTGACAGCACGGGAGCTGTTCAAATCGAAAACAACGGTCTCATGGATCGGTATCTCTGCACCGAAATCCATGAGGCCGTTATTTCTGATGAGATATTCATGAGAGAATTGATCTAATCTTGATAAGGCCTATAACCGCTTTGTGCGCAATACGCTGGATACGCTGCGTCCGCTGCAGGATCTGCGCAGCTTGGGTGTAGAAGTCTATTTTGAGCAGGAGGGTATGTAGCTGAACGAACAACGCCAGCCCCACCGCCGCTATGAGCCGCGGGGTCAGGCCTGCGGCGAAAGGTGCGCTTCAGATCACTCAAGGTCAGGCGTTTTCCATAGTTGCAATATGAAAATTCAGAATAATGCAAAACGGGTTCCTTAGAGGTTTGCGAAAACCTCTACCTGCCGCTGAAGCTCACCTGCAATTTCCTGATTGACATCCATTCCGCCGACAATGCCGGCCAGATCATCGACTAAAACATGGGTGCTGCCCGCAACATCGGTGATGTCGGTGACTGCACCGCTTACTGCGCCGGAGATGGAGGCGATCGAGTCGGCAACCTCTTCCATAGCTGTTTGAAGTCCATCGGCCTGATGGTTAAAGGTTTCAATCGAGCGCTGGATGTAAGCGGCATCTTCCCGATACTGCCGTCCTGACTGGACAGACCGGGCCAGCTGGGTTTCAATGGCTTGGCTTAAGTAATCGGCCAGCTCCTGGGCGCTGCTGGAGAGATATTTCACCGCGCCAGTTACACTTCCGCTGACCTCCTGAATATGGCCGGCGGCCTCCGCACAGGCATCTGCCAGACGGCGAACCTCCTGGGCCACCACGGCAAACCCTTTTCCCTGCTCCCCGGCCCGGGCCGCCTCAATCGAGGCGTTGATGGCAATCATATCCGTAGAAGAGGAAATAGACAGGATGTCCTGAGTTAAAATATTGATTTTGTCCACATTTTGGCTTTGTCTGATCGCCTCGTTCAGAATGGCCATGATCTCTTCCGTTCTGCTGTGGACCACCCCCATTTCCTGTAGGGCGGACTGTTCCATCTCTTCTGAGCGCTCCCGCATTTCCGTGGAATAGCCGCTGAGGGCGGCGCAGGCGTCCGCTACGCGCATAGCGTCATCCTGGGTGCTGGCGGCGCTGGCAGTGATGGCGGCAGTGTTTTGGGAAACCTTTTCCAGGGCAGCCGACAGCTGTTCCGTAAGACTTGAGAGCTGCCGGGCGCTGCCCCTGGAGGTCTCGGTGCGCCCACGGATCTCCTTGACCACATGATTAAGCCGCTCGGAGCTGCCCTGCAGGGTGCCCATTGCGCTTTGTATGGGCACGATGACATAGGTCCGAATAATCCGCAAGGCAGCTAGAACCAGCAGAACGCCCACGATCAACACAGCGGCGCTTGTGACCAGTGAGATCATATAGACCGTAAAAAGGTGGCTCTGAGCCGCCTCTGCCTGGGTATTGACAGAGGCGGAGAGGGTATCGATCCCACCTTCAACCGCATTGCTCAAACTTGCTACATCCCCGTTTGCTATGGCGTAGGCGTCCTGGGTCTTGCTGTCGGCGCTGGCACAGACCAGGCCGACCAATGCGTGCTTGAAAGCGTCATAGTCCTCCAGCAGACTGCGGTAAACCTGTCCGTCGTCTGCCGAAACATAGACCTCATAAGACGCCAGCCGTTCGTCCAGTATCGCCTCCTCTGCCTTGATCTCCTGAACCAATCGGATCATGGTGCTGTGGTCCGCCGCCACAATATGGGACAGGGCCAGACGGTGCAAGTCCATTACAGAGCGGCGAATTTCCTCCAGCCTGGCCTCACTGACCATATATTCATCCACGATGGTCCCGGCGTTGGAGTGGACGTTGTTGATACTGAATACTGCCAGGAGGTTGGAAAGCAGTGTAACCAGTCCCAGCAGAACAATGGGCAAAACCAGACGCTGCTGCAATGTAAGGTTCCTTTTCATATACTTGCCTCCGTAAGTCTGTCATCTTGATAGCAATTCTCCGAAACAGCGTTTACCACATTTGTGATTCTCTTTCTTTCTGCCCTTTCGGAAGGTGGATAAAGCATCAGCAATTTTGAAAATTGCTCCAAATGGGCGGATTACCTGGCCGTCACACCCTCCACCATTCGGTCCAGCTGCGCTTGGAGGGATGTGCCAGAAGGATTTCCCTGCGCCATGCTGGCCGCGAACACCGCCACCGGATCCCAAATATTTCCCCCTACCCGTTGGATCTGGGAAAATTCCGACTGCTCCAGCAGCGCCGCGATAGCCACGGACTGTTGAACCTCAGTGGAGGCTGCGGCAGCGCTGTTGGCGGGCCCCTGGCCCCGGCGCTCAAAGCGAAGGCGCTGATTTTCCTCACTGGTGATCCATTCGGCCAGCCGGGCGGCCCATTCCGGATATCTGGAGTAGGCGTTCACACCAATAAGTTTGCAGCCGGAGAAGGAGGCCATCTGGATCTGCTGCCCGCCGCAGGTGAAGGTGGGCAGCTTGACCGCCCCGGTGTGGTCACCCCAGGCCCTCTGAATGGCCACCGCGTTCCACACGCCGCTGACACCGGCGACCACAGAGCCATCCCGTACACCCGCCAGGAACTCACCGTCCGTACAGTTAAAGAAGCTCGGGCTGGCGGCAATGTCCAGCATGGCCTGGGCCACATCCACTCCGGTGATCGGTCCGTCCGTGCTGTTCCAGGTGCAGTAATTGGTCAGGCCGTCGTCGTTCAGCCCGACCTCCAGGCCGGTGTTGCCAAAAAAGGAATAGACATACCAGGCGGAGCTCCAGTCCATGGCGAACAGCTTCCCGGCATTCTCCGCCGCCGCCAGGAGGCGGTCCATGGACTGGACGTCCTCCGATGAGAAGTAGGCTGTGTTATAGTAGAGAAAGTAGCCGTTGTCCGCCGTCAGAGGGTAGGCGTACAGGGTTCCGCCCACACTGGCGGCTTCCACCGCTGCGGAGAGGCTCGCCTCCCGGATGGACGCGCTGTCTGCAATGGGGTCCAGCGCCCCGGCAGCGGCCAGGGCGGCAACCTGGTCGTCCGCGAAGGTAAATACATCCGCACCCGCCTCCAGATCTCCCAGGAGGGCATCTTTACAGTTGGCCTCACTCTGGGGCTGGTAGGTAATCTGAAAATCAGCCTCGGCAGAATAGTAGGCCTGGAAGGAGGCAATCATCTCCTGAAGCAGTTCCGCATCCTCCTCCGCCCCCCAGACAGTGAGCTCCACTGTCTGCCTGGCTGCCTGCGGCTCATCCACAGGCCCAGGTTGTTTTCTGCAGGAGGTCAATCCCAGCAGCATCCCCAGGGACACAAGCAAACAAACTATTGCCTTTTTCATACTGTCATACCTTTCCAGTGAATTGACCCCTGTGTACAGGCGGCCGAAGCTTCTGCTGAGCGAGTATTTGATTGTGCCGAAGCAGCGTTTAGCTCACATATTCATAATAAGAATCTCGGCGCAGTTCGATACGTATCATCAGCGGATTGGGTTTGCCGCAGAAGTAGGCCTTGCTTTCTCCCGCCACCGCATAGTTGGGGTCGATTTCGTTCATAATGATGCCCGCGTCGTAGAGGGCGTTGAGAAGCCCAGCCCCGCCGGTCAATAAGCAGAGCAACCGGGGGGCCCGAGGCCAGGGCGCTGGTGTAAAAGTGCTTCTCAAGCACGTCAAGCCCCATGCACGTCAGCTTAAGTGCACCGTTTGTCTCCCCCATTTCTGCTCCGCTGTGTCCGGCAATATCATATCTTTGACAGTATACCAAACACAGGAGTGTTTCGCAAGAGTGATCTTAAAGCTGTATTCGGGGGCAAATTGTATAGGCAATACCGCACAATCCCCCAAAAAGGAAGGGAGAAGCGGAAGGCAGGAAATACTGAAATATTCTCCAGAAAGTGGGAGTGCAGGCAGACTGAATCAAGCCGCCAGGCAGGGCCTGTCAGCCAGGATCAGATTTGCCAGAGCAAACACCATATTCAGTTTGGCGGTCTGATTTTGCAGACCTCGGTACCTTGTCTTCCGGTATCGGAATCTGTCAGCGCCAGTGATAAAATGTAAAAAAACGCCGAGGAAAAAATGTAGTTTTG
>CAJUEG010000048.1 GCA_910584835.1 uncultured Oscillospiraceae bacterium
TGATGGCCACCCTGGTCACCCCCAAGCTGCTGCTGCTGGACGAGCACACCGCCGCTTTGGACCCCGGCACGGCGGAAAAGGTGCTGGAGCTCACCCGGTCCATTGTGGCGGACAACCACATCACCTGCCTCATGGTCACCCACAACATGAAACAGGCCCTGGAGCTGGGCAACCGGACGCTGATGATGGCGGACGGGCGCATTGTGCTGGACGTGTCCGGGGATGAGCGCGCCGGCATGACGGTAGAGGACCTGCTGCGCCGCTTCCGGGCGGATACGGGCCGCGACCTGGACAATGACCGTATGCTGCTGTCTGATTAGATCAGGAGAACCGTCCCCCGGCCTGCCGGGGAACGGTTTTTCTTCTCAAACAGGGAAAAGTGTGGTATACTGAGAGCCTGGGCGGCGTATCGCCGTATAAACGCATTTGGGGCAAAATGACAACAAGGAGACATATATGGAGACAATTATACAGATATTGGCCCGGGAGCTGGACCGCCCGGAGCAGCACATTGAGAACATTATCACCCTGCTGGACGAGGGGAACACCGTCCCCTTCATCGCCCGCTACCGCAAGGAGCTCCACGGGGCCATGGACGACCAGCTCATCCGGCAGCTGGCCGACCGGCTGCAATATCTGCGCAATTTGCAGGACCGCCGGGACGAGGTGAAGCAGTCCATCGAGAACCAGGGCAAGCTGACGGAGGAGCTGTCCGCCGCCATTGACGCAGCCTCCACCCTGGCGGAGGTGGAGGACCTCTACAGGCCCTATAAGCAGAAGCGCCGCACCCGGGCCACCATGGCAAAGGAAAAGGGGCTGGAGCCCCTGGCCCTGCTGGCCTTTGCCCAGGGCCCGGCGGTGGACATGGAGGCGGAGGCCCTGAAGTATATTGACCCCGAGAAGGGGGTGGAGACCGCCCAGGACGCCCTCCAGGGGGCCTCCGACATCATCGCCGAGATGATTTCCGACGACGCCGACCTGCGCAAGCTGCTGCGGGAGCTGTACTGGCGGCGGGCGTCCATCGTGTCCAAGGCGGCGGAGAAGGAGCCGGAGGACAGCGTGTACCGCCTATACTATGAGTTTTCAAGCCATCTATCCAAAACCCAGGGGCATCAAATCCTTGCCATGAACCGGGGGGAGCGGGAGGAAATCCTCAAGGTCTCGGTGGAGATGGACCGGGAGACCGCCCTGGTGGCCCTGCGCCGCAGGGTGGTGCCGGGGCGGGCGGCCATGGAGTTCGTCAAGGCGGCCGCCGAGGACGCCTATGACCGGCTCATCGCCCCCTCCCTGGAGCGGGAGGTGCGCTCCGACCTGACAGACAAGGCCAACGAGGGGGCCATCGGCCAGTTCGCCCTGAATCTGAAGCCCCTCCTGATGCAGCCCCCGGTGAAGGGCTTTGTCACCATGGGGCTGGACCCGGGCTACCGCATGGGATGTAAAGTGGCAGTGGTTGACCCCACCGGCAAGGTGCTGGACACCACCGTGGTCTACCCCACCCACGGGGAGCGGGGGAAGAGCGAGGCCATCGACAAGCTGGCCGTCCTCATCAAAAAGCACCATGTGGCCCACATCGCCATCGGCAACGGCACCGCCAGCCGGGAGACCGAGCAGATGGCGGTGGAGCTCATCCGCAAGGCGGGGGGCGGGGTGAGCTACGCCATGGTCAACGAGGCGGGGGCGTCGGTGTACTCCGCGTCCAAGCTGGCGGCGGAGGAGTTCCCCGAGTTCGACGTGAACCTGCGCTCGGCGGTGTCCATCGCCCGGCGGCTCCAGGACCCCCTGGCGGAGCTGGTGAAGATCGACCCCAAGTCCATCGGGGTGGGCCAGTACCAGCACGACATGCCCCAGGCAAGGCTGAGCGAGGCCCTGGACGGGGTGGTAGAGGACTGCGTGAACGCGGTGGGGGTGGACGTGAACACCGCCTCCGCGCCCCTGCTCACCCGGGTGGCGGGCCTCAACGGCACCACTGCCAAGAACATCGTCAAGTACCGGGAGGACAACGGCCCCTTCACCGCCCGGAAGCAGATTTTGAAGGTGCCCAAGCTGGGGCCCAAGGCTTTTGAGCAGTGCGCGGGCTTCCTGCGGGTGCCGGAGAGCAATTCCCCCCTGGACAACACCGCCGTCCACCCGGAGAGCTATGGGGCGGCGGAAAAGCTGCTGGCCCTGTGCGGCCACGACATGGCCGACGTGAAGGCGGGGAAGCTGGGCGACCTCAAGGGACAGCTGGCCGCCTATGGCCAGGAGAGGGCCGCGGCGGAGTGCGGCGTGGGGGTGCCCACCCTGCTGGACGTGGCGGCGGAGCTGGTCAAGCCGGGCCGGGACCCCCGGGACGAGCTGCCCGCCCCGGTGCTGCGCACCGACGTGCTGGACATGAAGGACCTGAAGCCCGGCATGGAATTGCGCGGCACGGTGCGCAACGTCATCGACTTCGGGGCCTTTGTGGACATCGGCGTCCATCAGGACGGGCTGGTCCACATCAGCCAGATCTGCGACCGCTTCATCAAGCACCCCTCCCAGGTGCTCAGCGTGGGGGACGTGGTGACGGTGTGGGTGAGGGAAGTGGACGAGAAAAAGAAGCGCATCTCTCTGACCATGCGGAAGGATCAGGTGAAATAGCCCATGGACGGGGCGGAGCGCCGGGCGCGCATCCTGGCCGGGCAGCATCTGACCTGCCCGGCCCCTCCCCCGGCGGTGTGTCGGGACCTGGACGGCGTCCAGGCCCAGTTTCTGTCCGCCGCCCTCCACGCCCTGGCCATCCGGGGCGGCCCGGCGGAGCCGGACAGTCTGGTCAAGAGCTGGACCATCCGGGGGACGGTGCACCTGTTCGACCCCGCCGACCTGCCGCTGTTCCTCCACCGGGGGCGGGACCGCGCCCTGCGGGGGGTGGATCGGATGGAGGGGGACGAGTACATCACCCTGGAGCGCAAGAGGTATTTCGCCGGGGTGATCCTGGACGAGCTTGCGGGTGGGCCCCGGACGCGGGAGGAGCTGCGCGCCGCCTGTGCCGCCCGGGGCATGACCGGGCGGGAGGGGGAGAGCGTCTTTAACAGCTGGGGCGGCCTGCTGCGCCACCTGGCGGAGACGGGGCGGATCGTCCACACCGTCAGCCGGGAGAAGGGCTTCCGGCTGTGTCCGCCCTTCACCCCCATGGAGGAGGGGCCCGCCCGGCTGGAGCTGGCCCGGCGGTACTTTACCCATTACGGCCCCGCCACGGTGCGGGACGCGGCCTATTTCTTTGGCCGCCCCCAGCGGGAGGTCAGGGCGGTGATGGACGCCCTGCCCCTGGAGCGTGCCCAGGTGGACGGCCGGGACTGCTTCTGGCTGGACCGGGGGGAGGGGGATTGGCCGGAGATTCCGGACTGCCTGTTTCTGGCGGGCTTTGACCAGTTGATGCTGGGCTACCGCAAGGAGGACGGACTGTTCCTCCCGGCGGAGCATCTGCGGGGGATATTCTCCCTGTCCGGCATTGTCATGGCCCCCATCCTGCTCCATGGCCGGGTGGCGGGCCGCTGGCGGCGGCAGGGGGCGCGGGTGGAACTCACCCCCTTCGGCAGCTGGACGGCGGAGGACAGGCGGACGGCGGAGCGGGCGGCGCAGGCGCTGTGGCACGCCCCGGCGGTGTGGTCAGCGGGCTGAAATTTCAGGAAATTTGCGAAAACCCCTTGACTGTCAAGCCGCTTGACAGGTTAGGATGGCCGTGGGAGGTGGTTTCATGACCATCAAGGAGCTGGAAGAGAGGACGGGCATGGCCCGGGCCAACATCCGATTTTACGAGGGGGAGGGGCTGCTGTCCCCGCGCCGGCTGGACAACGGCTACCGGGACTACTCGGAGGAGGACGCCCGGACGCTGGAGAAAATCAAGCTGCTGCGGCAGCTGCAGCTGGACATCGACACCATCCGCAGGGTGCAGGGCGGGGCGCTGACGCTGGAGCAGGCGCTGTTTTCCCAGCTCACCCGGCTGGAGGGGGACCGGGCGGTCATCGAGCGGGCGGCGGCGGTGTGCCGGGAGCTGGAGCAGAGCGGGGTGGAGTACGCCGCCCTGGACCCCCGGCCCTGGCTGAGACAGATGGAGGAGCCCCAGCGGCCCGCCCTGCCGGAGCCGCCCCCGGCGAGAGAGGAGCGGGACGATGCGCCCCGGGCCTGTTACTGCCCCTGGCAGCGCCTCTTTGCCCGGTCGCTGGACATGGCGCTGTACGGCACTATCCTGAACATGGTGTGGCTGATTGCGTTCCGGGATCAGAGCCTGGTCCGCCTCCAGACGGTCCCCATCGCCTCGTTCCTGTGCGGGGTGGGGCTGCTGGCCCTCACCCTGGCGCTGGAGCCGCTGTGGCTCCACTGCTGGGGCTGGACGCCGGGAAAGTGGGTGTTCGGCCTGAAGCTGCGGGACGGGGACGGGACCAGGCTGTCCCTGGCCCAGGGCTGGGAGCGCGGCTGGCGGGTGGCCTGGGAGGGCTACGGCTGGAACATCCCCATCTGGAACCTGTGGCGGATGTGGAAGGGCCGGACGGCGGGGCTGGAGGGCCGGGACTGTCCCTGGGATTGCGAGGAGGGCTACCGCTACACCAAAGAGGAACGGCCATACAGCGGCTGGATCTTTGTGGCGGCGCGGGTGCTGCTGACCGCCGCGCTGGTTGTGACCCTGCTGTGGAGCGCGCTGCCCCCCTGCCGGGGGGAGCTGACGGTGGAGGAGTTCGCCCGGAACTACAACCACTGCCTGCGGGTGGCGGAGTATGGCGGCGAGACCCACATCCCCACCCTGGGCGATCAGGGCCGGTGGGTGGAGCGGGAACAGCCCGGCGGCACGGTGTCCATCTATCTGTTTGGCGACACCACGGTATATGAGGAGCCGAAGTACACCGTTGACGGAGGGGTGACGGCGGTTACCCTCCGCATGAGCAGCCGGGACAAGGCGGTGGGGGGCGCGTTTCGGGAGTCCCTGGTGCTGCTGTCCCTGAGCCGCTCGGCGGGCGGGCTGAACCTGTTCAACATCCTGACGGCCCAGAGCGAGGCGGACCGCCTGCTGGACCGCTGGGAGGACTTTGAGGACGACTTCCTGGGCGTGCACATCAGCCAGCGGGTGGAGGCGGTGGGCTATGAGCCCACGGAGGCATTCGGCGCGTCCCTGTGGTGCGAGGACGAGGACCAGCCCCATCACTGTGAAAAGACGGTGACGTTTTCCATCCCCGAACAAAACGGCAGGTTCTCGCCCCCGCCCGGGCAGGCGCAGGCAGACGGATAAAAAGGAGGGGTCAGCAATGGCCGGAAAGCTCTATCTGGTGCCCACCCCCATCGGCAACCTGGGGGATATCAGCCGCAGGGCGGCGGAGACCCTGGCGGCGGCGGATTTTATCGCCGCCGAGGACACAAGGGTGACGGTGAAGCTCCTGAACCACCTGGAGCTCCGCAAGCCCATGGTGACTTACCACCGCCACAACTGCGAGACGGCGGGCCCCGCCATCCTCCGGCGGATTCAGGAGGGGGAGGACTGCGCCCTGGTCACCGACGCGGGCACCCCGGCCATCTCCGACCCCGGCGAGGACCTGGTGGCCCTGTGCGCCGCCGCGGGGGTGGCGGTGGAGGCCATCCCCGGCCCCTGCGCCCTGACGGTGGCCCTGTCGGTGTCCGGCCTGCCCACCGCCCGGTTCACCTTCGAGGGCTTTCTGCCCCTGAACAAGAAAAACCGCCGGGCCCAATTGGAGGGCCTGGCGGACGAGGCGCGCACCATGGTATTTTACGAGGCCCCCCACAAGCTGCGCGCCACCCTGGACGACCTGGCGGCGGTCTTTGGCCCGGACCGCCCCCTGGCTGTGTGCCGGGAGCTGACCAAGCTCCACGAGGAGGTGGTCCGCCTCACCATCGGGGAGGCGGTGGAGCGCTACGCCGCCCAGGAGCCCCGGGGGGAGTTTGTGCTGGTGGTGGCGGGCTGTCCCGCCCGGGTCGAAGCGGCGGACGAGGACGGGGCCCTGGCCCGGGCGGAGCAGCTGCGCCGGGAGGGGCTGTCCCTCAAGCAGGCGGCGGCCCTGGCGGCGGAGGAGTTTGGGGTGAAAAAACGCACGCTCTACAATCAGATGCTGGAGCGGGAGGGAACATAGCAAAACGGCAGGAAGGTCCGCCGCTTGCCCTTTGCCATTTTTGGAAATCTTCTTCCAATCCTTGCCTGTGTCGCCAACGGCTGGAAATGATAACAAATGGTATAATGAAAATGGAAAATTTTGGGGCTGAAATTTGGCGCGGATTTTGTCGAAAAAAGCGCGGTGCCTCAAAAAATTTTCCCGCAAAAAAAGCCGCCTTACCGGCGGCTTTTCGTACGGCTGTAGAGCAGTGGGGAATTATTTGCTGCCCAGATCTTTCAGACAGCTCACGCAGACATTTTTCCCCTTGAAGGAAGTGATCTCGCGGGAATCCCCACAGAAAATGCAGGCAGGCTGGTACTTGTTCAAGATAATGGAAGGCCCGTCCACATAGATTTCCAGGGGGTCGCGCTCTGCGATGTCCAGGGTGCGGCGCAGCTCGATCGGCAATACGATGCGCCCCAGCTCATCGACTTTTCGAACGATTCCGGTTGCTTTCATTTGCAGTGTCCTCCTTGCGCCATGGCATGAATTTTTTTACAACTCATACTACGCTCTTATTATAACATAACGTATAACTTTGTCAATCAAAAAATTGGGGAAAATCCGTAATTATTGGGAACTCTGTCGAATTGTGCCACGCCGCCCTTTTCCTGGGACATGAATTTGTGCGCGCCGCCGTATATATAGAAGGACGAGCAAAGGAGGGGGCAAGATATGGCGATGTCGCTGATCTGGACGGCGATGGTGGGGGCGGCCATTTTGTGCGGCCTGGCCACGGGGAACGGCCCGGCGGTGGCCCGGGGGGCGCTGGACGGCGCCGCCGCCGGGGTGGAGCTGTGCCTGTCCATGATGGGGGTGCTGTGCCTGTGGATGGGGGTGATGGAGGTGATGGAGCGCTCCGGCATCGCCCGGGGGCTGTCCCGGCTGCTCCGGCCCGCCATACGCCGGCTGTACCCGGATTTCTCCAGGGACGGGAAGGTGATGGACGCGGTGAGCGCCAACCTGTCCGCCAATCTGCTGGGGCTGGGCAACGCGGCTACCCCCCTGGGGCTGGAGGCGGCCCGGCTCATGGCCCAGCGCACCCCCGGCGTGGCGTCGGACGGCCTGTGCATGCTGGTGGTCACCAACACCGCGTCATTACAGCTCATCCCCACCACGGTGGCGTCGCTGCGGGCGGCGGCGGGGAGCGCCAACCCGTTTGATATCCTGCCGGCGGTGTGGCTGGCGTCGGTGATCTCCGTTGCGGTGGGGATCACGGCGGCCAAGCTGTTTTCCCACTGGTGGAGGTAGGCCATGGAGCTGCTATTTACCATGCTGGTGCCCTTCCTCATGCTGGCGGTGGCGCTGTGGGGGATTTACAGGCGGGTGGATTTGTGGGGGGCCCTTACCGACGGGGCGGAGAAGGGGCTGAAGGTGTCCCTGCGGATCATGCCGCCCCTCATCGGCCTGCTGACGGCGGTGTACATGCTGCGCGCGTCCGGGGCGCTGGAGCTGCTGGGGGAGGCGGTGGGGCCGCTGCTGTCGGCGGTGGGCATACCGGCGGAGACCATCGGACTGCTGCTGGTTCGCCCGGTGAGCGGCTCCGCCGCCCTGGGCGTGGGGGCGGAGCTCATCGAGACCTACGGCCCCGACTCCCTGGTGGGGAGGACGGCGGCGGTGATGCTGGGCTCCACCGAGACCACGTTTTACACCGTGGCGGTATACTTCGGCGCGGCCAAGGTGGGCAAGACCCGGTACGCCGTCCCGGCGGCGCTGTGCGCGGATATCGCGGGGTTTCTGGCCGCGTCCTGGGCGGTGCGGCTGCTGTTCTGAGGAAGGGAAAGGGCCGCTGTCTGGTATTCCAGACGGCGGCCCTTTGCGGTTAGTCAAACAGCGCATGCCAATTCTCCGAGCGATATGCCTCAAAGCACATTCTGATCTGCTCCTCCGTGTTCTTCTCCGCGGCCAATTCCGGCAGCCCGTCCGGGGCGAAATAGCGGTACTCCGTGGTCTCGATATTGGGCTCAAACCGCCCGCCGGTCACGGAGCACTGGACGAACACCTTGCAGACGCCGTATGCGTAAAGGGGGAGGTTGTGCTTGGCCCTGTCCTGAACGGCGATGATCCGGTCCGCGGTCACATCCAGCCCGGCCTCCTCCTTCACCTCTTTGATTGTATTTTCGCCCACGGAGACGTTCACGTCGCACCAGCCGCCGGGCAGGGACCACCGGCCGTCGTTTTCCCGGACGAGGAGGATTTTCCCATCCGCAAAGATGGCCGCCCGGGTGTCCAGCTTGGGGGTCTGGTAGCCGGTTTCATTGCAGAACAGGTCTTTCACCTTTTCCAGGGGGATGTCCGCCATGTGGGCCATAATCTCCGCCGAAATCTCCCGGATGCGCGCATAACGCTCCCGGTCATAGGGGTCTTTGCCGTAGGTCAGCCCGGCCTGGGCGATGCTTTGCAGCTCCACGGCCCAGGCCAGCCAGCGATCGGTGCGCTTCATGTCGGTCACCCCTCTTTGGTGTGGCTTTGGGGGTCCAGGCAGGATTGAATATAGCTGAGAGGAACGTCCATGCGCCGGGCGGTCTCCTCCCGGGTCATCCCGCTGTCCAGAAAGCGCTTGACCACCGCGGCCATATCCTCTCCCACCTCCACCACATGGCCGTCCGGGTCGTAAAACCGGACCACCCGCTGGCCCCAGGAGTGCTCCAGAGGCGGGTGGACGCAGGATATGCCCAGGTTTTCCAGCCGGGCCAGGAAACCGTCCATGTCCGTCTCCTCAAAATACAGCTCCCCGGCGTGGCCGCCCAGGACGACGGGCCTGCCGTGGATGAAATCCTTCCAAGTCTCCAGGGTCTGGAGAAAGATGCCGCCCTCCAGCGTGACATTGGCGCCGAAGTCCGCCACCACGTTCAGTCCGAACACGTCGTGATAAAACCGCTTGCTTTTTTCCATATCGCCCACGGCGATCAGGGTACCCAGGTATTTCATTGCCGCCTCCACAAAGTTTGATTATAGATGAAGGGGGACGCTTTCGGAGCGTCCCCCCTTTTGTCAGCGTTTCCTAAACATTGTCACGCTCGGATTGGCTGCGCTGTTCCCGGCGGCTTCCCTTTATCTCGGGCTGGTCTCGGGCCGCTGCGCGGCCCACCGCTCGCCCTCGCTTCGGTCCACCCGCCGGGGCGCGGCTATCCTCGCGCTTCTTCTATTCCTCCGCCATGGCCTTGGCCGCGGCGATGGCCTTCTCCTGGGCGGGGCCGGGGCACTCCTCATAGCGCACGAAGCGCTGCACGTAGGAGCCGCGGGACTGGGTCATGGCCCGCAGGTCGATGGCATAGGTCATCATCTCGGCCATGGGGGCCTCGGCGGTGATGGTCTGCTGGCCGCCGCCGATGGGCTGCATGTCCATGACGCGGCCCCGGCGCTTGTTCAGGTCGCCCAGCACGTCGCCCATGTAGTTGTCGGGCACGGTGACCTTCAGCTCCACCACCGGCTCCAGCAGCACCGGGGACGCCTCGGGCAGGGCGGCCTTGTAGGCCAGCTGGGCGGCGGTCTTGAAGGCGATTTCCGAGGAGTCCACGGGGTGGTAGCTTCCGTCGTACAGGGTGGCCTTCAGGTTGACCATGGGGTAGCCCGCCAGCACGCCGTGTACGCACGCCTCCCGCAGGCCCTTTTCCACGGCCGGGAAGAAGTTCTTGGGCACCGCGCCGCCCACGACCTCCTCGCAGAACTCCAGGGACTCGCTCTCGCAGGGCTCGAAGCGGATCCACACGTCGCCGAACTGGCCGGAGCCGCCGGTCTGCTTCTTGTGGCGGCCCTGCTTGGACACCGGCTTGCGGATCTTCTCACGGTAGGCCACCCGGGGCTCGGACAGCTCCACCTCCACATTGAAGCGGCTCTTGAGCTTGTTCACCAGCACGTCCATCTGGATATCGCCGGCGGCGGTGACCACCATCTGGTGGGTCTCCGCGTTGTTCACCACGTTAAAGGTGGGGTCCTCCTCGTTGAGGCGGCCCAGGCCGGCGGCGATCTTGTCCTCCTGGCCCCGGGTCTTGGGGGCGATGGCCCGGGAGAAGTTGGGCTCGGCGAAGGGGATGGGGTCCAGCCTGACGAACTTCCGGGCGTCGCACAGGGTGTCGCCGGTCTTGAGGCGGTCCATCTTGCCGATGGCGCCGATGTCGCCGCAGCCCAGCTCCTTGACCTCCTCGCTCTTCTTGCCCCGCATGGTGTACAGGCGGCCCAGCTTCTCATTCTGGCCGGAGGCGGCGTTCACCAGGGTGAGGTCGGGGGTGAGGCTGCCGGAGATGACCTTGACGAAGGAGAACTTGCCGTACTGGTCGGCCATGGTCTTGAACACGAAGGCGGCGGGGACGGCGCCCTGGGAGACGATGAAGTCCTCGTGCTCGCCGTCCTTATTGGAGGCGGAGGCGGGGACGCCTTCCAGGGGGTTGGGCAGCAGGTCCACGATCATATCCAGCAGCATCAGGGTGCCCAGGCCGGTGAAGGAGGAGCCGCACACCACGGGGACCAGAGAGCAGTCCCGCACGCCGGAGCGCAGGCCCTGCATGATCTCGGCGTAGGTGAAGGTCTCGCCGGAGAAGAACTTCTCCATAAACTCCTCGCTGGTCTCGGCCACGGACTCCATGAGCTGGTCGTACAGCTCGTCCACCACGCTCACCTTGTCCTCGGGGATGGGGACCTCCTTGCGCTTGTTGCCGGCGGGCTCAAAGGCGCGCTTGTGGATCACGTCCACCACGCCGGTGACCTTCTTGTTCTCGTCCCAGATGGGGACCACCACCGGGGCCACGCTCTTGCCGAAGCACTCCCGCAGGGTGTCGAAGGCGGAGTTGAAGTCGATGTTGTCCTCGTCCATTTTGGAGATGTAGACGATGCGGGGCAGCTTGCGCTCGTCCAGCTGCCGCCAGGCGCGCTCGGTGCCCACGGACAGGCCGCCCTTGGCGGCGCACACCAGCACCCCCGCGTCGGCTACGGACAGGCACTCGGCCACCTCGCCGGCGAAGTCGAAGTTGCCGGGGGCGTCCAGCACGTTGATCTTGCAGCCGTTGTACTCCACGGGGGCCACGGCGGCGGAGATGGAGATTTGACGCTTGATCTCCTCGGGGTCGTAATCGCAGACGGTGTTGCCGTCGGTGGTCTTGCCCAGACGGTCAATCACGCCGGTCATGCGCAGAAAGCTCTCAACCAGGGTGGTCTTGCCGTTGCCGCCATGGCCCAGCAGGCAGATGTTTCGGATATTATGGGGAGAATAGCTCATAGTTTGTTCCACTCCTTAACGATTAGTGCTCGGCCAAGGCTAGGCCAAAGCGTCCCAGACGCGTAGCGTCACTAACGATAAGTATACAATAAATCCCGGCATTTGGCAACGGTTATTTGAGGAAAATGACGAATCTTTTTTCCGGGAGGGGAAACGGAACTTTTTCTGTACAAGGGCGGGGCGGTGTGGTAAAATGCCAGTGACCGACCTCCACTTCGGTCCAACCGGCGGGCAGAGAGCCGCGAACAGGAACGCGCGAACCTGTTCGGAAGGGACGCCCGCCGCTGTGCCAGCGCGATGGCACTCTAAATATAAACTGGAGGTATTTTTATGCGCAGATTTTCCGTCCGGGACCTGACCCTTGCCGCCATGGTGGCGGCGCTTTACACGGTGATGGGCTATTTTGCCAACATCTTCGGCATGACCTTCGGCGTCATCCAATGCCGGTTTGCCGAGGCCCTCACCGTCCTGCCCTTCCTGTTCCCCGCCGCCGCGCCGGGGCTGGCGGCGGGGTGCTTCCTCACCAATCTGCTCTCCCCCTACGGCCCGCTGGACTGGCTGCTTGGCACCCTGGCCACCGCCATCGCCGCGTGGCTCACCATGAAAATGCCCAAATGGTATCTGGCGGCCCTGCCCCCCATCCTGGTCAACGCCCTGATCCTGTCCCCCATGTGGGCCTGGACGGATGTGGGCGCGGTAAGCTCCGCCTTCTGGGTGGCCTGCGGCTGGAACGCCCTCACCTTTATCCCCGCCGAGGCGCTGGTCTGCTATGTGCTGGGCACGCTGCTGCTGAAGCTGCTGCCTAAAATCAGCGTGCTCAAGCCCGCCCTCGCCGGCACAAGCTCCACTCAGCCGCTTCCCCCTGCGGGGAAAGCTTCTTCGTTCCGCTGCGCCTCCTCTCCCCACAAAGACGAAAGGGCGTCTTTGTGGGGTCCCCGACAGTAAAAAATCCCGTGCAAGATGTTCCCTGACACAGAACCCCCGGACGGTGGAGCGTCCGGGGGCCTTTTTGTACCTGTTTCCTTTTTGCGGTACGCTTTCGCCGCCTGCGCAGTCAGGATTCAGGCCGCTTCCGCGGCCCGGGCGGCGCGCGAAAAGCTCATTGCGCTTTTTGCACGAATTCAGCTATGGCGGCGCTCATTTTCTGGGCCGTGCCGGGGCCGTACTTGTCCAGGTTTTCCCGGAACTTGGGGTCGTTCACATACATCTGCCCCAGGCAGGCCAAAATGCCGTCGGTGCAGTTGTAGTGGTACTTGGTGATGTGGGCCTGCCAGCGCTTTACCAGGGCCTGGGCCTCCTCCCCCTCCGGGTCGGCGCATTTGCCGAAGGCGGTGAAGATCTCCTCCATCTCGGCCTGGATCTGCGCCTCTTTTTCCGGGGTGTAGTCCTTGTGCTTCTCCCGGCTCTCCAGGAACGCCTCGGTGTTGCCCCAGCGCTCCGCCGCCTCCTGGGCGTACTGATTTTTGACTGCCTCCCAGTCCGCCTGGGTGGGCTTGGGCCTCTCGTCGTACATAATATTCCCTCCAATCGTCTCGTCTACCAGCCGAAGCATGTCGTCCAGCCGCCGCCGTTTCATCAACAGCAGGCTGCGGTGCTTTTTCAGCGCCTCGGTCCGGTCGTGGTCCGGGGCGGACAGGATGCGCCCGATCTGCTCCAGGGGCACGCCCAGCTCCCGGTAGAACAGAATCTGCTGCAAAACCGCCATGGCTCCATCGTCGTAAAAACGATACCCGGCCGGGGTGAGCTCCGACGGCTTCAGCAGCCCGATCTCGTCGTACCAGCGCAGGGTGCGCACGCTGACCCCCGCCAGCCGCGCCGCCTGGCTCACGGAATAACGCATTGCTTCCACCTCCCGAATCAGACTGTAACCCATGACGTAACGGGAGAGTCAAGGGGTTTTTTAAAAATGTTTCACGTGAAACATTAGTTCTAGTTCCATGCCTCCCTGAGCCGCCCAGCCGCCCCGGCCAGCTCCTCCTCGGTGAGGCCCGCGAAGCCCAGCACCACCGTGGAGGGCAGGGGGGGCGCGGCGTGGCAGTACCGGCTCAGGGGGTGGACCCGGACGGACTGGGCCGCCGCCCGCTCCACCAGCTCCCCCTCGGAGTACCGGGGGAGGGTGAACAGGAAGTGGAGCCCCGCCTGCGCCCCGGATATCTCCGCGCCGGGTATCCCGGACAGCGCGCCGGTGAGCAGGGCGCATTTTTTACGGTACAGGTTGCCGGTGCGCCGCAGGTGCCGCCCGTACAGCCCCTGGGCGATGAAGCGGCGCAGGCTCTCCTGCTCGAACCGGGAGACGGTGCACGCCCCGTGGGAAAAGGTGTGCCGGTAGCGCTCCAGAAGCTGGGGGGGAAGGATCATGTACGCCACCCGGATGGCGGGGGCGATGGAGCGGGAGAAGGTGCCCATATATACCACCCGCCCCGCCCGGTCCAGCCCCTGCATGGCCGGGATGGGGCGGGAGGAGTAGCGGAATTCGCTGTCGTAGTCGTCCTCAATGAGCCAGCGCTCCGGGTCGGACGACGCCCAGTGGAGCAGCCGGCTGCGCCGCCCGGCGGGCATGGTCACCCCCAGGGGGAACTGGTGGGAGGGGGTGACATAGGCCAGGCTGGCGCCGGACGCCGCCAGGGCGTCCGGGTCCATGCCCTCCCCGTCCACCGGGATGGGGAGGGCCTTCCGCCCGTGGAGGGAGGCGGCGGCGTAAGCGGCGGGGTAGCCCGGGTCCTCCAGGGCGATGGTCCGCTGCTCCGGCAGCAGCTGGAGAAGGAGGGAGAGCAGATAGTCCGCACCCGCCCCCACCACCACCTGCTCCGGGGAGCAGCGCACCCCCCGGTATTGGGAGAGCAGCTGGGCCAGGGCGGCGCGCAGGGGCTGGTCCCCCTGGGGGTGGCCCCGCTGCAAAAGGCCGGGGTTTTCGTACACTGCCTCCTTGGTGATCCGCGCCCAGGAGGAGAAGGGGAAAGCGGAGGTGTCCACCGCCGATGTGGAGCAGTCGCAGGCCCACCGGGGCGGCTCCGGGGCCGGGGGCGGGGCCGCCGCGGGGGGAGGCGCGGGGGCGGGTGCTGTGGGCAGCAGATCGGCGCACACATAGCCGCTGCGGGGCTTCGCCAGCACGTAGCCCTCCGCCGCCAGCAGGGAGTAGGCGGTCTCCACCGTGCTCATGCTCAGCCCCGTGAGGGCGCACATACGCCGCTTGGAGGGCAGCTTTCCCCCCGGCGGCAGCGCCCCGGACTGGATGGCCCCGGCGATATGGCGGTAGAGCTGCTGGTACAGGGGGGCGTCCCCGGTGAACACGGGGAGGGAGAAAGAGCCGCCCATGGAACCACCTCCGAAAGATTTGACGCCTCAAGCTCCGCGTCTGTGGGGCCAAATATAAGGGTCAGTTAATCTGACCACATAAAAAAGTTGGAAACTGGGCATGGAAACCATGCCAGTTTTACATATAATAACACCAAGAGCAGGGGCCGTCAAGGCCCGGAAGGAGCTGGAAATGATGAACCAATCTAAAAACAGGAAAACGGTGCTCATGATTTGCATGGTGGCCATGATGGCGGCGCTGGTGGCCGTGGGCTCCAAGGCGGAAATTCAAATCCCCTCGATCCTGGGCACCGACCGCTTCCACCTGGGCAACGTGATGTGCGCCCTGTCCGGGCTGCTGCTGGGCCCCTGGTGGGGGGCGCTGGCCTCGGGGCTGGGCTCCGCCATTTTCGACCTGTTCGACCCCATCCGCATTACCGAGTTCCCCATCACCTTTGTCACCAAGGGGGTGTACGGCCTGGTGGCCGGGGCGGTGTTCTTCAAGGTGTTCAAGGGGAAGAGCAATTACGTCAACGAGGCCATTGCCAGCGCCCTGGCGGCGGTGAGTTATATCGTCCTCTATCTGTCCAAGAGCTTTTTCTACAACGGCCTGCTGATCAAGGGCCTCTCCGCCGACGCGGCGTGGCTGGCCGTGCTGGGGCGGATTCCCAACTCGGTCTTTAACGGCATCGTGGCCGTCATCTTCGCCCCCATCCTGGGGGTGGCGCTGCACAAGGCGCTGAAGGCGGCGCATTTGGACAGCGCGGCGGCCGGGTGAAAAACAGCGGCGTATTCACGCTCCAGCTGGGCCCATGGCCGGGCCGCTTTCGCTGCGGTACAGGCAAGCCCCAAGTCCCGCTTTGTGGGACTTGGGGCTTGCCTTCGCTCCGCTCCAAGCTCCCCTATGCGCCTGCTGCCGCGCCATGACAAAATGAAAACCCCCCGGCCGAAGCCGGGGGGCCTTCATTTTTTGAGAAAAGAGAGAGGGAGGAGATTGTCTGGTTTTGTACCTGACGTGATTATAATACCAGAGCCTCCCAGGGAAGTGTTGGACAATTTGAGAACCTTTTGTGAAGAAATCGTGAACGTTGTGAAATTTCTATGAACTCTGAGAAAGATATCACAAAACGGGTGAAAAACTGTGGAAACCGGCGTCACCGGCGGCCGCGGTAGGAGGCGGCGGGGCGGCGGGCGCCCGCACGGTTGTACCGCCTCCGGGCCTTCCGGCGGGGGAGGACAACGATGAGAAAGAGGGCCAGCCCGCCCAGCAGCGCCGCGCCGGTGGCGAGAAGGGCCTTGACCCACCACAGGGACCAGTAGTACTTGATCTGCTGGACGGTATAGAGGAATTCGGAGCGCTCCACACTGTTGCTTGCCACCATGTCCAGGGTGCCGTACTCCACGCCGTTGTACCGCAGGGTGACGGTGCCCAGCTTCTGCCCGGCGGCGACAGGGGCCTCAATGGGTTCCACGGGCAGGTCGAAAATCAGCTCCGCCCGCTTGGGGTCGTAGTCCGAAGGCATGGTGGCGTCGATTTTGCCCTTGGGCTGGGCCAGCACGTAATCCGCCTCGTCGGACAGGGACACCTTGACCTCCCGCATCACGTTCTCCGTATCCTGGTCCAGCAGGGTGATGCGGCGGAAGTTCTGGAAGGCCCACTCCAGCAGCCGCTTGGTCTCGGAGAAGGACCAGAAGTGGCGGCCGTTTTCGTCCACGGTGTCCTCGGTGCCCAGCACCACGCAGTAGAAGGTGCGGCCCAGCTCGTCCACGGCGGCGGAGGCCAGGCAGCGCCCCGCCTCCCCGGTGTTGCCCGTCTTGATGCCGATGGCCTTGCCGTATGTATAGCCGATGGCGTAAAAACTGCTGAGCAGGCCGTTGGAGGAGTAGATGGTCCGCTCCGGCTGAAGGTTGGTGGCCGGAAGGGTGTAGGAGGGGGTGCGCACGATGGTGCGGAAGGTCTCGTTCTCCATGGCGGCGGAGGCCATGAGATAGATATCATAGGCGGTGGTGTAGTGCTCCGGGTCGTGGAGGCCGTGGGGATTCATGAAATGGGTGTCGGCCATGCCCAGCTCCTGGGCCTTGGCATTCATCCGGGCCACGAACTCGGCGGAGGTGCCCGCCACCGCCTCGGACAGGATATTGCACGCCTCGTTGCCGGAGGGCAGCAGGTCGCAGTACAGCAGGTCCAGCACCGTCAGGATTTCCCCCGCCTTGATGCCCGCGGTGGAGCTGTCCCAGGGCAGATCCACCGCCTGGGCGGAGGCGGTGACCTGGGTGTCCAGGGTAATCTCCCCCGCGTCCACCGCGTCCAGCACCACCAGGGAGGTCATGATTTTGGTGATGGAGGCGGGGTACATCCGCTGGCGGGCGTTAAATTCGTAGAGCACCTCGTTGTTGTCGCCGTCCACCAGAATGGCGGCGCGGCAGTTGGGCTGGGGGTCGTCCAGGGCCAGGGCGGGACAGACGAGGGACAGCGCCAGCAGCGCCGCCAAAAGCAGGGAAAGAAAACGATATTTTTTCATAGGAATCTCCCGCGATCTATGTTATAATGTATCATGCCGCGCAGAGCGGCGGACGGAAAGAGCGTTGCAAAACCATTATATCAGAAAGTTTTTGCCCTTGCAACTGGGAGAAACCGGGTTTGGACAGAATTTGGAGGGACAAAATGAAGCTGAGCCGGGCGGATCGGCGGACGATGGCGGCGGTCATAGCGGCCGGGGCCGCTATGATGCTGTGCTTCGCAGCGCGAAGCACAGCAATGGAACCTGTCTGCCGGCTGCCGTCCCCGCCCGCCGGGACGGAGGCCCGGGAGCCGGGCGGTGTGGACATCAACACTGCGGGGCTTGAGGAGCTGATGTCCCTGCCCGGCATCGGCCGGGTCCGGGCTCAGGCCATTCTGGACGACCGGGAGGAAAACGGACCTTACCGCTATCCGGAGGACCTGATCCGGGTGAAGGGGATCGGCGAGGGAATTTTGGAGGATATATTGGATCAGATCACAACAGGAGGATATGCAGATGCCCAAAATACTGGTGGTTGACGACGAGCGGGTGATGGTGAAGGGGATCAAATTCAACCTGGAGAACGAGGGCTACCAGGTGGATACCGGCTCCGATGGGGAGGAGGCGGTGGACAAGGCCCGCACAGGCCAGTTTGACCTCATTATATTAGACCTGATGATGCCCAAGATCGACGGGCTCCAGGCGTGCATGAAGATTCGGGAGTTTTCCAACGTGCCCGTCATCATGCTCACCGCCAAAAGCGAGGACACGGACAAGATCATCGGCTTTGAGTGCGGGGCGGACGACTACATCACAAAGCCCTTCAATATTCTGGAGCTGAAGGCCCGCATCCGGGCGCTGCTGCGCCGGGCGGGGGCCGCCGCCCAGCAGCAGCGGGAGGCGGACCGCCTCACCCAGGGGGCCATCACCCTGGACCTGAGCGAGCGGGCGGCCTGGCGGGACGGGGCGCCGGTGGTGCTCACCGCCAAGGAGTTCGACCTGATGGCCCTGCTGATGCAGAACCCGGGGCGGGTGTACAGCCGGGAGAACCTGCTGAACCTGGTGTGGGGCTACGAGTATATCGGGGAGTTCCGCACCGTGGACGTGCACATACGCCGCCTGCGGGAGAAGCTGGAGCCGGACCCGGCCAACCCGGAGCACATCCTGACAAAGTGGGGCGTGGGGTATTATCTGGCCAATAGCGCAACGTCGTCGGGGTAAGCTGCGTTCACTCGCTTACGCCTTCGGCGAAAGCTCGACCACTCCGCTACCCCTCCTCTCCCCACAAAGCCTGAAGGGCGGCTTTGCGGGGGCTCCATTAAATGGAGGAGATTCGGCCATGTGCCAAATCGGAGCGTGGATCGGCTGTAGGAGCGGCCAGGCCACGCGCCCGCCGGCGCGCGAATACAGCGGAGGTTATCAACAAAGGGGGGAAGGCCAATGACGGCGGCAAAACGGCGGCAGCGGGAGCGGGAGAGCCGCGTGCCCTTTTTCCGCAGCATCCAGGCCAAGTATGCCCTGACCTACCTGCTGGTGGTGGCGGCGATCCTGATTGTAATGAACACTTACCCCATCCTGATGGCGGAAAACATGGTGTTTGCCTCCAAGGAGAGCAACCTGAAGCGGCAGGCGCTGGTCATCGGCTCTACCCTGGCGGTGTCGGAGACGCTGACCCGGGAGGGCGTGGAGCAGACCATGGCCCTGCTGGAGGAGGCCCAGGGCACCCGGGTGCTGGTCACCGACGCGGCGGCCCGCATCCTCTACGACAGCTCCACCCTGGACAACCGCCTGGGGGACTATGCCCTCATGGGGGAGGTGACCGCCGCGCTGCGGGGAAAGGACGTGTCCCGCTCCGAATACCGGGAGGGGGCCATCCGCTCCCGGGCGGCGGTGCCCATCCTCTACCGCGGCATGACGCTGGGGGCGGTATACCTTTATGAATACGACGGCGATCAGGCGGGGGTGCTGCGCTCCATCCAGGTCAACCTGCGCTACATCTCCATCGTCATCTGCGTGGTGGCAATGGTGCTGGTGGTGCTGCTGTCCAAAACCCTCACCCGCAACACCGTGCGGTTGCTCTCCGCCATCCGCCACGTGCGGGAGGGCGAATACAGCCACCGGGTGGAATCCCAGGGCAGGGATGAGATGGCCCAGCTGGCCGATGAGTTCAACCAGCTCACCGACCGCCTCCAGACCA
>CAJUEG010000049.1 GCA_910584835.1 uncultured Oscillospiraceae bacterium
GTCTCGGACAAAAAACATCCGGGTCTTCGCCCCGTCTTGGCTTTTTGTCCTCGCTCCGGTCCATCCGCGCTGCTCACGGCGGCTCAGCGCTTTTGGGCTTGATTTTGCTGTCTTGACAGCATATAATAGGGGTTGACATTGACGAGGGAGGGATTCTCCGCATGAAGCACGACATCAATTACACCATGCTCTTCGACTTTTACGAGCTGACCATGGGCAACGGCTATTTCCAAACCGGCCTGAAGGACCGCGTGTGCTACTTCGACGTGTTCTTCCGCAATGTCCCCGATGGGGGCGGCTTCGCCATCGCCGCGGGACTGGAGCAGGTCATCGACTACATCCAAAACCTCCGCTTTGAGCCGGAGGACATCGAGTACCTCCGGGGCAAGGGGTGCTTCTCCCCGGAATTTCTGGAGTATTTAAAGGACTTCCGCTTTACCGGCGATATCTGGGCCGTGCCCGAGGGCACCCCCATCTTCCCCCGGGAGCCCATCCTCACCGTCCGGGCCCCCGCCATCCAGGCCCAGTTTGTGGAGACCTATATCCTGCTGGCCCTGAACCATCAGTCCCTCATCGCCACCAAGTCCAACCGCATCGTCCGGGCCGCCCAGGGCCGCCCGGTGTCCGAGTTCGGCTCCCGCCGGGCCCAGGGCTCCGACGGCGCGGTGCTGGGCGCCCGGGCCAGCTACATCGCCGGGGCGGGAGGCACCGCCTGCGCCATGGCCGACGAGCTGTACGGCACCCCCGCCACCGGCACCATGGCCCACTCCTGGGTACAGATGTTCCCCGACGAGTACACCGCCTTCAAGACCTACTGCCAGGTGTACCCCACCGCCTCCACCCTGCTGGTGGACACCTACAGCGTCCTCCACTCCGGCGTGCCCAACGCCATCAAGGTGTTCCAGGAGCTGGGCATCACCAGCGGCGGCATCCGCATCGACTCGGGCGACCTGACCTACCTGTCCAAAAAGGCCCGGGCCATGCTGGACGAGGCGGGGCTGCCCGGCATCAAGATCATCGCCTCCAACTCCCTGGACGAGTACATCATCCGGGACCTCATCACCCAGGGGGCCCGCATCGACGCCTTCGGCGTGGGCGAGCGGCTCATCACCTCCAAGAGCGAGCCGGTGTTCGGCGGGGTGTACAAGCTGGCCGCCATCGAGGAGGCGGACGGCTCCGTCACACCCAAGATCAAGATCAGCGAGAACGCCGCCAAGGTGACGCTGCCCCACTTCAAGAAGGTATACCGCCTGTTTGAAAACGCCACCGGCAAGGCCATGGCCGACTATATCTGCGTTTACGATGAGCAGCCCGACTTCACAAAGCCCCTGGAGCTGTTCGACCCGGAGGCCACCTGGAAGCGCAAAACCGTGTCCGGCTTCACCGCCCGGCCCCTGCTGGTCCCCATCTTCCAGAGCGGGAAGCTGGTCTACCGCCTTCCCACCATCCAGCAGTCCCGGGCCCACTGCCAGCGGGAGGTGGACAGCCTTTGGGACGAGGTAAAGCGCTTTGAGTACCCCCACAACTACTATGTGGACCTGTCCCAAAAGCTGTGGGATGTGCGCGCCAGCCTGCTGGCCGCCAAGCACTGAGCCATGCGGGCGGTTTTATTCGCCATGCACAAGGAGATTGCGCCTCCCTTTGACGGGGGGACGCCGGTGGAAAACGGCGCGGGGCTCACCCTGCGCCGCCTGCCGGGGGATCTCATCGTGTGCGTGTGCGGCGTGGGCAAGGTGAACGCCGCCCTGGCCGCACAATACATCATCGACCGCTTTGCCCCCGCCGAGCTGTGGAACGCCGGGGTGTCCGGCTGCTTCACCGACCTGCCCGCCGGGACCATGGCGGCGGTCACCCACTGCGTCCAGCACGACCTGGACGTGTTCGGCGATCCCCCCGGGCTGGTCCCGGTGCTGGAGCGGGTGGAGCTGCCCTGCGCCAAGGCGGAGGAGACCCTGGCGCGGCTGTCCGCCGCCGGATTCCAGGCGGTCCCCGGCGTGGCCGCCAGCGGGGACTGGTTCGGCCGGGACCTGGACCGGGCCGCCCGTATCCGGGACCATTTCGGCGCCCTGGTGTGCGACATGGAGGCGGGGGCCATCGCCCACGTCTGCCTGCGAAACGCCGTCCCCTTCCGCTGCGTCCGCGCGGTGTCCGACCACCTGTTCCACCCGTCCCAGTACCAGGAGTACCAGGCCAATCTGCCTGCCGCCGTGGCCGCGCTGAACCGTGCCCTGGCGGCGGCTATGGACATAAAGGAGTGAAATAAACATGGAACGAATCGCCAGCTTTTCCATCGACCACACCCGGCTCCAGCCGGGCATGTACCTCTCCCGGCGGGACGGCACGGTGGTCACCCTGGACCTGCGCTTCCGCCGGCCCAACACCGAGGACCTGCTCAGCAACTCCGCCCTCCACTCCCTGGAGCACATTGTGGCCACCATCCTGCGCAACAGCCCTGAGAAGGACGCGGTGGTCTACTTCGGCCCCATGGGGTGCCAGACCGGGTTCTACGTGCTCTTTGACGAGGCCAAGCTCCCCCTGGACGGCATTGTGGAGCTTTTGAAGCGGGCCTTCAACGAGGCCGCCGCCTGGGACAAGGAGATGCCCGGCCAGAGCCCCTACGAGTGCGGCAACTACCGCAACCTGGACGTGGCGGTGTGCCGCAAGGAGTGCGCCTACTACGCCCAGGTCATCAAAGACTGGACCGTGGACAAGCTGGAATACGAGTACAGGCTGTAACCGCCCGTGCCATCTCGTTACTGCTGCGTTTTGAAAAAAGGGCCGCCGTGCTTTGCGCACGGCGGCCCCTTTGTTTTGTTTCCTCAGCCCACCCTGCGGCTGCGCTCCAGAGAGATGCGGTCGGCGATCATGGCGATGAATTCGCTGTTGGTGGGCTTGCCCTTGGCGTTGGACACAGTGTAGCCGAAATACTTTTGCAGCGTCTCCAAATCGCCCCGGTCCCAGGCCACCTCGATGGCGTGGCGGATGGCCCGCTCCACCCGGCTGGCCGTGGTGCCGAATTTCTTGGCCACCGCCGGGTACAATACCTTGGTCACGGCGTTGATGATCTCCATGTCCGCCACCGCCAGCCCAATGGCCTCCCGCAGATACTGGTAGCCCTTGATATGGGCGGGCACGCCGATCTCGTGGATGATGGCGGTGACCTGGCGCTCCAGGTCCCGGGCGTCGCCCTCCTCCTGGAGCTGGACCGCCGGGGTGTCGCACAGCAGACGGGCCCGCTCGATCACCGACTGGGGCCGGCAGGGCTTGAGCATACAGTAGCTCCCGCCCCGCTGGGAGATCTGCCCGGCCAGCGCGGGCCCGCCGAAAGCGGACAGCACCAGCACCTTCGGCCGGTCCTCCCCCAGCTCCTCCAGCACCTCCAGCCCGTCCATGTCCGCCAGCATCAGGTCCATAATCACCACGTCCGGCCGGTGGCGGGCAATCAGGTCCAGCAGCTCCTCGCCGCTGCCCGTCTGGGCGCATACCGTCAGGTCCGCCTCCCCGCTTATCATATCCGCCAGCATTTGGCGGAACTCCTCCGCGGCATCCGCCAGCACAATCCTCTTCTTGTCGCCCATATCTCCTGTTCCTTTCCGGTCTGTGACCTGAGTTTAACATCCTGTTTTACCAAGATTTGGCATATCCTTAAAATACCACAGAATCCTCCACATGGCAAGAAAGTTTTTCACATTTTTTCAAATTTTTCTTCGACATCTCTTGTCAAAATTCGGCCACATGCCGCACTTTGGAATCAGAAAATAGGAAATTACAGTCAGTTATCACATTGCCGCAGCATCCGGCCCACCCAGATGCCGTAGCCGCTGGTGGGGTCGTCCACCAGCACGTGGGTCACCGCCCCCACAATTTTCCCGTTCTGCAAAATGGGGCTGCCGCTCATCCCCTGGACAATGCCGCCGGTGGCGTCCAGCAGCCGCGGGTCGGTGACCTTCAGGAGATAGTCCCGGCAGTCGTCCTCCCGCTGGGGGAACACCTTTTCGATCCGGATGGCGTACTCCTCCACCCGCTCATGGTCGATGTTGCACAAAATGGTGGCCGCCCCCGGCTCCACCTCGTCCCGGGCCGCCGCCTCCACGGGGGAGCCCTCCACCCAGCCGGTGTCCGCCATCACGCCGAACACGCCGCCGTCGGTGTTGGCGCGGAGCAGGCCCAGGGTGGAATCGGTGTCAAACACCCCCTGGAGCTGGCCGGGGTCGCCGGCCTTGCCCTTCTCCACCCCCGCCACGGTGGCGGGCAGGATGGAGCCGCTGTCCAGGGGCATGAGCTTGGCGGTGTCCACGTCGTTGATGCCGTGGCCCAGGGCGCCGAAGGCCCCGGTGTCCGGGCAGTAAAACGTCACCGTGCCGATGCCCGCCATGGAGTCCCGGATCCAGGCGCCCAGCTTATACGCCCCGTCGGAGGCGCACAGCGCCGCCGTGGCGGTGAGCTGCACCTGCTTGTCGTCCCGGATGGCCCGGATGCTCATGGTCTCCCCCTCCAGCTCCTGGAGCAGGGCGGATACCTCCTCAATGGTGTCCACCTCGGTGGAGTTGATGTGGGTGATGATGTCCCCCTCCTTCAGCCCGCAGGCCTTGGCCGGGTTCACGCTGCCCTTCTCGGTGGCAATGTCCGAGGTGCCCACCACCACCACGCCGTCGGAAAAGAGCTTGATGCCCACCGCCCTGCCCACCGGGATCACCGTGGGCGCACTGGCGTGGGCCGCGGTCACCGCCGGCCACATGGCCAGCACCGCCGCCAGCAGCAGCCCCAAAAACCGCAAGGCCGCCGCCCCCATAAATGGTCTGGCTTCTTCATTCAAATCCATTCACCGCCTTCTTTATCACTGGCAGGTGCTCCGGCGGCCTTGGAACATGCTTTCCAGGGACGCCGTAACGCCCGCCCTGTTAATATGGCGGCGGTGGCTGGTTTTCACCGTGGCAATGTCAGGCGGGTTTGACAGGGGAAAAGCCCGGCGGGGCCGAAAAATCAGGCTCTCCCCGCTTTATGCTGGAACATCCCGGTCCCTCCGGCATTAATTGGACAAAAATCGACAAAATTCGCGCAAAAAGCGGGCGGCGGACAAACATAGTCTGCCCCAAGCGCCGCATACTTTATCCTAGTAGCCGCAAGCCGGCGCCCGGCCCGTCCGCTGCGCGGGCCGCCGCGCAATATGCGGCGTTCGACGGCGTCACAGCATAAAGCGAGGTGCGATTATGGAAAAATCAACCAAAAAATTGCTGCTGTACTATCTGCTTGCCGCCGCGCTGGGCGCGGCCCTCCACTTTCTCTTCGCCTGGCTGCCCAACCCGGTGACCGCCCTGATCTCCCCGGTGCGGGAGAGCGTCTGGGAGCATGTAAAGCTGCTCTACTTCCCCCTGCTGGGAGCGGCGCTGCTGCTGGGCCGGGGCGGGAACGGCATGGGCCGGACTCCCTGGCTGCTGAGCCTGCTGGTCTCCTGCACCGTCCTGATCGGGGTGGGGTATCTTTACCACATCACCCTGCGGGGGGAGAGCCTGTATGCGGACCTGGCGCTGTATTTCGTGGTGCTGGCGGTGGGCTTCCTGCTGCCCCGGGCGCTGTGGCCGCTGTGCGAGTGGCCGGGGACGGACAAGGCCGCCCTTCTCCTCACCGCCCTGCTGGGCGCCCTCATTGCGTGGTTCACCTTTTTCCCGCCGGACACCGCGCTGTTCGCCGATCTGAGCGGGGCGGTGCGGACGTTTTTGACCATCCCTGTGTGAGGGGCCGGCGCACCTTCCTGACCATCCCCGTGTGAGAGGCGCGTCCTACCTCACCTGGCCCGTCCCCCGGACGATATATTTGTACGTGCACAGCTCCGCCAGCCCCATGGGGCCCCGGGCGTGGAGGCGCTGGGTGGATATGCCCATCTCGCAGCCCAGGCCGAACACGCCCCCGTCGGTAAACCGGGTGGAGGCGTTCCAGTACACGGCGGCGGAGTCCACCAGGGCGGTAAAGCGCTTCGCCGCCGCCTCATTGGCGGTGACGATGGCCTCGGAGTGGCCGGTGGAGTGGGCGGCGATGTGGGCGGCGGCCTCGTCCACGCCGTCCACCACCTTCACCGCCAGGATATAGTCCAGAAACTCGGTGTCGAAGTCGTCCGGCCCGGCGGCCCTGCCGGGGATGAGGGCCGCCGCGGCGCTGTCCAGCCGCAGCTCCACCGGGGGCAGGCCCTTGGCCTTCCGCGCGTCCGCCAGCCGCTCCTTTAAACGGGGCAGGAACGCTCCGGCGATGTCCTTGTGCACCAGGCACACCTCGGCGGCATTGCACACGCTGGGCCGGGAGCACTTGGCGTTTTCCACAATGTTCAGAGCCATCTCCGCGTCCGCGTCCCTGTCCACGTAGACGTGGCAGATGCCGGTGCCCGTCTCGATGACGGGCACTGTGGCGTTGTCCACGCAGGCCCGGATCAGCCCTGCGCCCCCCCTGGGTATGAGCAGGTCCACCAGCCCGGACGCGGTCATCAGCTCCACGGCGGACTGCCGGGAGATGTCGTCCACCAGCCCCAGGGCATCCTGGGGCAGACCCACGGCGGCCAGTCCCTCCCGCAGGGCGGACACAATGACGGCGGCGGAGCGGTGGGCCTCCTTGCCGCAGCGCAGCACGCAGGCCGACCCGGCTTTCAGCGTCAGCGCCGCCGCGTCGGAGGTGACGTTGGGCCGGCTCTCATAGATGATGGCCACCACCCCCATGGGGACGGCGGTTTTTTCGATGACAAGGCCGTTGGGCCGCTCCTCCCGGCGCAGCACCGCGCCCGCCGGGTCGGGCAGGGCGGCCACCTCCCGCACCCCCTGGGCCATGCCGAAGATGCGCTCCTCGCTGAGGGCCAGCCGGTCCAGCATCACGTTGGATACCGTGCCCTTGGCCTCGATGAGGTCCAGCCCGTTGGCGGTGAGGATGGGCTGGACGTTGTCCATCAGCGCGTCCGCCATGGCCAGCAGCGCGCGGTTTTTGGTCTCGGTGTCCGCAAGGCCCATGGCGGACTTTGCGCCCTTCGCCCTCTGGAGCAGCTCCTGGGTGGTCACTTGCCCTCTCTCCTTCCGATAAAGCGGGTGCCGGTGTGGGCGCCGGCCGTCACGATGTCGTATAGAAGCTCCGGCTTCTGGCCGTTGGCGATCACCATGTCGCAGCCGCAGGCCATGGCGATTTCCGCCGCCTTGAGCTTGGTGGCCATCCCCCCGGTGCCCAGGGCGGAGCCGGGCGCCCCCGCCAGCGCCCTCAGCTCGGGGGTGATCTCCCGCACCTCGGGGATGAGGGCGGCGTGGTCGTCCTTGCGGGGGTCGGCGGTGTACAGCCCGTCGATGTCGCTGAGCAGGATCAGCAGCTCCGCCTCCACGCACTGGGCCACAATGGCGGACAGGGTGTCGTTCTCCCCGATGGTGGTGGCCACCCCCACCTCGTCGGTGGCCACCGCGTCGTTTTCATTGACGACAGGCAGGGCGTTGAGCTCCAGCAGCCGGCCCACGGCGTTGACGAAGTTCTGCCGCCGGGTGGGGTAGTTCACGTCCTCCGCGGTGAGCAGCAGCTGGGCCACGGTGTGGTTATACCGGGCGAACAGCTTGTCATAGGTGTACATCAGCTCGCACTGGCCCACGGCGGCGGCGGCCTGCTTGGTGGGCATGTCCGCCGGGCGGCCGGGCAGGTTCAGCTTGCCCACCCCCATGCCGATGGCCCCGGAAGACACCAGCACCAACCGGTGCCCGGCGTTTTTCAAATCGGACAGCACCTTTACCAGCTCCTCCACCCGGCGGATGTTCAGCCGCCCGGTGGGATGGGCCAGGGTGGAGGTGCCCACTTTGACCACAATCTTCATAGCCGCTTCCCCTCAGAACCCGTATTCTCAATTTTTGGTTTTGAATATTATACCACGCTGATGCAAAAAAGAAAAGCCCGGATTTTGGGCTTTCCTTTCTCTTTGGCTTACCGCTCCTTCACCATAACGAAATTGGTGAGAAAAATCCCCTTTCGCTCCACCTGCTGCTCCTTCACCACCCGATACCCTCTTTTTTCAAAGAAGGGCCTGGCCGTTATAGAGGCGTGGGTAACAAGGTTCTCTGGAACAGCCGCCTCCAGTCGGTCGCATAGGGCGGTGGCGACCCCTTTCCCCTGATATTTGGAATGGACATATAAGCGGTTCAGGTAGCCCGTCGAATCCATGTCCCCGAAGCCCACGATGATATTGTCTTCCACCGCCACAAGGCAGAAATGCTCTTGGAGAGATCGGTCCCATTGCTCCAGATCCACCTGTCCCGCAGCCCATGCGTCCAGCTGCTCCGGGCTGTAATCTTTCGCGTTGACCGTGTGGACCGTGTGGTAAAAAAGCTCCGCCAGCTCCCGGCAGTCCGATGGCCGGTATTCTCTGATGAACATGTTATCTAGCTCCGCTCCGCCAGATAGTCCGCCAGCCGCCCCAGGGTCTTGGGCGTGCACACGGCGGTGACCTCAATGGTCTCGCCGTAGTCCACCCGCTCCACCCTGGCCTCCCGGTAGAGCTGGTCCAGCAGCCCACCCTTGTCGTAGGGCAGGCGCAGCTCCACCCGGTGCGCCCCGGCGTCCAGCCGCTTTTCGATGGCGGCCAGCAGGGCGTCCAGCCCCGCCCCGGTCTTTGCCGAGATGGACACCATATCCTCCCCGTGGGGCAGAATGTCGCCCACAAACTTGTCGCACTTGTTGAACACCTCCAGCCGGGGCGTCTCGGCGGCCCCCAGCTCCCGGATGAGCTTGTCCACCACCTCGGCCTGCTCCCGCCAGCCGGGGTCGGAGGCGTCGATGACGTGGAGGAGCAGGTCGGCGAAGGTGAGCTCCTCCAGGGTGGCCTTGAAGGCGTCCACCAGCTGGTGGGGCAGCTTGGAGATAAAGCCCACGGTGTCCGAGATGAGCACCGTGCAGGTGTCCGAGATCTCCAGCATCCGGGTGGTGGTGTCCAGGGTGTCGAAGAGGCGGTCGTTGGCGGGGATGTCCGACCCGGTGAGGGCGTTGAGCAGGGTGGACTTGCCTGCGTTGGTGTAGCCCACGATGGCCACCACCGGCACCTCGTTTTTCACCCGGCGCTCCCGCTGGGTGGCCCGGACCCGGCGCACGTCCCGCAGTTCGTCCTCCAGCTTGGCGATCTTCCGGTGGATGAGCCGCCGGTCCGTCTCCATCTGGGTCTCGCCGGGACCCCGGGTGCCGATGGCCCCCTCCTGGCGCTCCAGGTGCTTCCACATGCCGGTGAGCCGGGGGAGCAGGTATTTGTACTGGGCCAGCGCCACCTGGAGCCGCCCCTCGCTGGTCCTCGCCCGTTTGGCGAATATGTCCAGGATGAGGGCGGCGCGGTCCATCACCGTCACCCCCAGCTCCTCGGTGAGCACCCGCTGCTGGGAGGGGGACAGAGGGTTGTCAAAGATGACGATGTCCGCCCCCAGGCGTTCCACCAGCTCCCTGACCTCCTCCACCTTGCCCTCGCCGATGAAGGTGCGGGGGTCCGGGGAGGATTTGTTTTGCAACACCATGCCCAGGCACTCGCCCCCCGCCGTGTCCAGCAGGGCGGCAAGCTCCTCCAGGGACTCGTCGGATGCGTTCTCCTCCCGGGTCAGTCCGGGGGCGCTCAGCCCCGCCAGCACCGCGCGGTTGATCTCTTTTACTTCGGTTTTATCAAACATATGGAATCTAATTTCCTCATTTCTTTGGTTTTTTGTCATTTCAAGGCGTAAAGCCTGACTTTGGCAATTTGGCCTGTGTATTTTTCCAGGTCATGGGGATCAAAAGGGCTTCCGTGGGCGGGATAAATTGATTTTGCCTGTTCCGCGGCCAGGATATCCCACGAAGTCTGAAACTGCGCTTTGTCCTCAATCCATATCGTGATCCGGCGGAAGCTGGGAATGCCGTTCATGGCGGCGTCTCCGCAAAAAATGATATCGCCTATTTTCAAGGAAATGGAATCCGCCGTATGTCCCGGCGTAAACAGGATTTTCCCTTCCAACAGGGCTTCTGCGTCCTTTAAAGATTGGGGCGACACCTCTATGAAGCGGTCTAAATGCCGCCGCTCAACCGGGGGGAACAGGTGGCGGCCCTTACCCAGCAGTCCCATGAATTTGCAAAAGGCAAACGCACCGATGCCGCTGCACCCGCCGGCAAAGGAATTCTGCCCCCGTAACAGTGTGGGTATGGCCTTGCCGCTGGCGATTACTTTAATATGGGGGCACTTTTCCAGCAGTTCATTCAAAAATCCCGCGTGGTCGTCATGGGCATGGGTCAAAAAGACGTATTTGATATCAGATAATGCGATGCCCTGCTTCTTCAAACTCCGCACAACAGCACTGAACCCGTGTTCATACCCGGTATCCACCATCACACAGCCCGCCTGGACACGGTACACGTAGGTGTTCACAATCCTGTTTCCCGCGTTGTAAATTTTCATTGCGCTAGGCCTTCTTCAGCGCCTCCACGATCTCCCCCCAGTACATGGTGTGCCAGTCGCGGTTGGGATACCACTTCTCCTTCACGTCCTCCGGCATGAGGGCGGGGTCCATGGGCACGGCCATCCGCCTGCGGCACACCAGCACCAAATCAGCCTGCTCAAAATAGGGGGCGTTCCCCGCCGCCGCGGCCACCGTAAAGCCGCATTCCTTTACCTTGTCCACGTCCCGGCCGCTCTTTGTGCCGCAAAGGTTCAGCTGGGGGCGGCAGTCCTCCGGGAAGAAGGACAGGGTGAAGTACTCGTTCTCGTCCACAAACTGCTTGGTGTACCGCTGGGGGCGGATATAGCAGGTGGCCATGGGCGCGCCCCACAGCACACCCAGCCCGCCCCAGGAGGCGGTCATGGTATTGCAGCGCTCCGGCGTGCCGGCGGTGATGAGCATCCACCGGGAGCCGATGGCGGCAAAGGGGTTCAGGTCCAGGGTTTTGGGGTCAACCTTCTGAAACATGGCGGATTCCTCCTTAAAAATTATGGCGGACGCTGCTGCAGGGGCGGACATTGTCCGCCCGCGGGAACACACAGGGGCAGAGAACGGGCGCACGCTGTGCGCCTCTGCAGGGTTTTTCTTTTAGTATATGCGTATAGAGCAAAAAAGAGAAAGACCCGCTGCAAACCTGCAGCGGGTCTTTGAACTGACTGGTTGTTGTGGCTCAGCCCAAACCAAACTTCTTGTTGAAGCGGCTGACGCGTCCGCCGGTATCCACCATCTTCTGCTTGCCGGTGTAGAAGGGGTGACACTTGGAGCAGACTTCCACCTTGATGTCCTTCTTCGTCGAGCCAGTCTCGATCACGTTGCCGCAGGCGCACGTAATGGTGGTCTGCTGATACTTGGGATGGATGCCTTCCTTCACGGAGATTCACCTCTTTCTGTCGTTGCCAAAAGTCCAGGGGCACTGGTGCCGCGCACAATGGCCCCTTAGTAAACGCAAGGTGTATGATATCACGCCCGGCGGAAAATTGCAAGGACTTTTTTCAAATTCTCCAGCCTTTTTCTGTTTTACAGCTCCACTGCCCGCCCCAAGGCAAAGAACCACAGATACCGCCGGGCCACCGCCAGCCCCGCCGCCCGGGACAGCGCCCGGCTGTAGGCGTCCAGCTGGGGCCGGTAGTCCAGCGCCCGGCGGTCCGCCTCGTCCTCCCGCACCTGGTCCGTTTTAAAGTCCAGCACCGTCACCGTGCCGTCCTCCTCCTCAAACCAGCAGTCCACCACGCCCTGGAGGAGCACCTCCTCCCCGCGTTCGGCCTCGGGATAGTAATCGGCGGCGGGCGCCAGCAGGGAAAACTTGAACTCCCGCTCCACCCGCCTGGAACGGCGCAGGCGCAGGCCCAGCTCCGAGCGGAAAAAGGCCAGGATGTCCGCCGGATTGACGGCGTTCCCCTGCCGGGGGGTGATGTATTGGCCCTCCACCAGCCGGGTCACCTCGTCCGCGATCTCCCCGAAGCTGCCCGTCCTGCCGTAGTCCAGGTACTGCATCACCATGTGCAGGGCGGTGCCCCGCTGGGCGGGGGTGAGGGGCCGCTCCCCCTCAAACACCGGGGGGCGCAGCCGCGTGGCCTGGGGCGGGGCGGGGCGCAGCTCAACGGCGTCCTCCGACACCTCCTCGTCCTTCTCCCTCCCCTTGAGCTGGGTGGCGGTGAGCTTGGAGGCGATAGCCCCGGACGCCATATGAGGATAGCGCCAGCCCAGCCCCTCCGCCCAGCCGCCGGGCAGGGGGGCGGCCGGTGCCTTCTCCTCCCCTGTGCGCAGCCCCTGCGGGGCTTCCAAGTCTCCCCCGGACAGCAGCCGGATATCCCAGGGCAGCCCCTCCTCCGCCGGAGGGCTGGGCCGGGGCACGTCCAGCCCCGCCCACAGCGAGGCGCTGTCCCGCCGGCACAGCACGGGCGTGAGCACCCACTCCGCCATGGAACGGGCGGACGCCATCTGCCGGGGGGGCGGGGGGCACTGGGCCTGGCCCGCCAGCGAGGCCAGCGCCCCTCCCCGGCCGTTGACGGCGGCGAACAAAATCAGCTTGTGCTCCGCCCGGGTCATGGCCACGTACAAAAGCCGCATCTCCTCCGCGCGCAGCTGCCTGCGCAGGCGCAGGGCCACCGCGTCCCGGGCGATGGTGGCGTAGCGCAGCCCCCGCTCCCGGTCCACCCGCTTGGGCCCCAGCCCCAGCTCCGGGTGAAACAGGATGGCGGCCTTGCTGTCCGCCTCGTTGAACTGCCGGTCCAGGCCGCACACCAGCACCACCGGGAACTCCAGCCCCTTGGACTTGTGGATGGACAGGATGCGCACCCCGCCCGTCTCCCCTCCCGGCACGGGGACGGGGATACCGTTCTCCGCCATCCGGCTCAGGTGGAGCAGAAAGGCCATCAGCCCCCGGTGGCCGCCGCCCTCAAAGCGCGCCGCCTCGTCGTACAGCGCCATCAGGTTGGCCCGCCGCCGCTCCCCGCCGGGCATGGCGGCAAACACCGCCGGCACGTCCAGCCTGCCGTAGATATGCCACAGCAGCCGGTGGCTGCCCTCCTCCGCCGCCAGCTCCCGCAGCTCCCCCAAAAGGGCGAGGAAGGACGCGCAGTCCTCCTCCCCCCGGGCCGCCCCGGCGGCAAGGCAGCCGTACACCGTCCCCTCCCCCGCCGCGCGCAGCACCGCCAGCCGGTCCGGGGTAAAGGAGAACAGGGGGGAGCGCAGCACCGCCAGCAGCGCCACGTCCTGCCGGGGGTTGTCCAGCACCTGGAGCAGGGCGATGGCCACCGACACCTCGGTGGTGCCGAAGAACTCCCGCCCGCCCTCGGCGGACCAGGGAATGGACAGCTCCTCCAGGGCCGCGGCGTAGTGGTGCAGCACGGGATTGGGCGAGCGCAGCAGGATGACGACATCCTCCGCCCGGACAGGCCGGTCCCCCACGCTCAGGCCGCTGTCCAGCACCTCCCGGACCCGCCGGGCGGCGGCCCGGGCCGCGATGAGGCTCTTGTCCGCTTTCTCCTCCCCGCCGCCGTCGGTGAGGGTGGACAGGTCCACGCAGTTCAGCTCCACGCGGTACCGGGGGTCGGGGGGCAGGTCCGCCCGCCCGGGGCGGAGGGCCTCGTCCTCGCCGTAGTCCAGCTCCCCGGCGGCCCGGGTCATCACGTTCCGAAACACAAAGTTCACGCCGTCCAGCACCTCGGGCCGGGAGCGGAAGCTGCGGGTCAGCAGCACCTTCCGCCCCTCCCCCGGCGCGGCCCGGTCCGCCGGGGCAAAGCGGTCCAGCTTGTCCAGAAATATGCCCGGCTCCGCCAGCCGGAAGCGGTAGATGGACTGCTTCACATCCCCCACCATAAAGAGGTTCCCCCCAACCGACAGCGCGCCGAAGATGGCGTTCTGCACCGCGTTGGTGTCCTGGTACTCGTCCACCATAATCTCCCGGAACTGCCGCCCCACATCCTTCGCCAGCTGGGAGGGCGAGCCGTCCGCTTCCCGCAGCAGCCCGGCCGCCAGATGCTCCCCGTCGGCAAAGTCGATGAGACGGCGGCGGCGCTTCATCTCGTTAAACGCCTGGCCGAACCGGACCGTCACGTCCAGCAGGGCGGTCATGGCCGGGCCCACCGCCCGCAGGTCCTCCATGGCCTCGTCCGCCGTGAGGTCAAAGCGCTCCCCCAGCTCGGTGAGCTGGGTCCTGCACCGCTTGCGCAGGGCGGTCATGCGCGCTTTCAGCGCCCCGTCGCACTCCCCCTTCCTGGTCCCCGCCCGGGGGAAGGGGATGGGGAAGCAGGCCGCCGCGCTGTCCCAGCCCCGGTCCAGCGCAGCCTCCAGCCTCCGCAGGGCGGCGATGGTGCCCTCCAGGGACGCGCCGTAGTTTTTCTCCAGCAGTTCGTCGAAATAGATCTCGTCCCGCAGCCGCCGCAGGGCGTCCAGCCAGCACTGCGCCAGCTCGCCGGCATCGGCCAGCAGCGCCCGGCCCCATGGCGTGTCCTCCGGCCCGATATCCGCCCCCAGCGCGAAGTCCCGCTTCCGCCCCGTCAGCCACCCCTCCGGGTCGGCCTGGGCCTGGACCTGCTTGTGGACATAGAGCACCGCGTCCTCCAGAGTCTGGTCGTCCCGCTCCCCGGCCAGGGCGTCCACCAGGGCGGCAAAGGGGGCGTCGTCCCGGATGCCGGCGTACCGCTCCTCCAGTACCTCCTCCAGGGCGCGGCGGCGCAGCTCGTCCCCCTCCGCCTCGTCGCACAGCCGGAAGTCCGGGTCCAGTCCGGCCAGATGGCCCCACTGGCGCAGAAGGTCCAGGCAGAAGGCGTCGATGGTGCAGATTTTGGCGTTGTATACTAGTGTGGCGCACCATCTCAGGTGCCGGTTTCCCGGGTTTTGGGCCAATCTGGCGTGGATGGCGGCGGCGATGCGGTCCCGCAGCTCCGCCGCGGCGGCGTTGGTGAAGGTGATGACCAGAAAACGGTCAATGTCCTCGCCCTGCTCCACATAACCCATCAGCCGCTCCACCAGCACCCTGGTCTTGCCCGACCCGGCGGCGGCGGACACCAGCAGGTCGCCCCCCCGGTTCTCCACCGCGGCGCGCTGCTCCCTTGTCAGCTCAACGGCCATGGCCATCCTCCTCCCGTTTGTCCATCCAGTCCCAGAACTCCGCCGCCTTTATCCCGCGCCGGAACCGCCGCCGGTCCCCGCAGCCCTCCTCAAAGTGGCAGGCCGCTTTGTAGTCGCACCAGCGGCAGGGGTTTTTGTCCGCCCCCTGCCAATAGGGATCGGCGTCGATGTTGCCCGCCGCCAGCTCCCCGGCGGCGGCGCGCAGGGCACGGGTGATGTACTCGTCCAGCGCGTCCATCTGCTCCGGGGTGACCAGATAGTCCAGCCCGCCCTTTCCCGCGCCGATGGGCAGGAAGCGGTACTCTCCCGCCGGGCGCTCCATGGCGGCCAGCACGTCCGGGTCGTCCAGCACCAGCCCCTGGCGGCGCAGCAGCCTGTCCCTGGACTTTTGGATTTCGCCGTCGGACATACCCCGCTCGCCGTCCACCAGGGGCGTCCGGGCGGGGACGTACAGCACCCCGGCGGGGACGGTGTCCTCCGGGCCGAACAGGCCCTTCCCCTCCCGGCTGAGGGCAAAGAGGTAGAGCAGCATCTGCAGCCCCCGGCCGTCCTCCACATCGGAGAAGTCGAAGCTCTTTCTGCCCGTCTTGTAGTCCACCACCCGCAGGTAGCGCTTTCCCCCGTGGAGCCACTGGTCCACCCGGTCCACGTACCCGGTGAGCCGCAGCCGCACCCCCTGCTCCACCTCCACCGGGGGCAGGTCCTTGCCCGGGCCGAAGCCCAGCTCAAAGGCGGCGGGGGTGAAGTCGGACGCGGCCAGCTCCGCGCACACGCTCCGGGCCACCGCCAGCGCCGCCCCCTTCATCCGCTGGAAGAGGTACCGGAACCGGGCGGGCTCCTCGGCCAGATTGGACATGGCCTCTTGCTCATAGCGGTCCGCGGCCCTCTGGGACAGCCGGCCCACCCCCTCGCCGTCGTCCAGAGGCACCCCCTCCTCCTTGGCCCAGCGCAGAGTGTGCTCCAGCACGTCGTGGACAAAGGTGCCGTAGTCCGTGGCCTGGAAGGCCGCCCGCTGCCGGGGCTTGGCGTCCAGCCCGAAGCGGAGGAAGTAGCTGAAGTGGCAGGAGTTGACCAAATCCAGCTTTGTGGCGGACATGGGCACCACCGGCCCGAACAGGGCGTCCACCGCCGGACGGGACAGCCGCCCCCGCCGCCAATGGGCCGCGCTTTGGATGCGCTCCACCCGCCCTGCCAGCCCGGGGACCCGTTTCAGCGCCTCCGCCAGACCGGGGTCCTGTCCCGCCAGCTCCAGCGCCGCGTCCGGGGCGGCCAGCCGGGCCAGGGGGCCGCCCCCGTCCCTGACCGGGGCGTCGGGGAACAGCGCCCCCAGCCGCTCCCAGAGAAAACAGGGCGTCTTTTGCTCGTCCCCCGCCCCGGCGGCATAGCTGACGTACAGCCGCTGGGACGGGCGGCAGCAGGTCTCGTAGGCGATGGTCATCTCCCGGCGCAGCTTGTCCTCCTGGCGGGGGGCCAGCTCCACCTCCATGGCGGACAGGGCGTCCCGGTCCTGGTCGGTAAACAGCCCCGGGGAGGCCGCGCAGTCCGGGACGGAGCCGCTGTCCGCCCCCAGCAGGAACAGCGCCTTGACCTCCTTGTGGGCCATGCGGGGGGCGTCCCCCACCGTCACCGCGTCCAGCGATACCGGGATGGCCCCCACGTCGTATTGGGACAGCACCAGGGAGAACAGCCGGGAGAACTCCTCCAGCTCCAGCTCCGTGTCCCCCAGCAGCAGGGCGCACTGCTCCAGCCCCCCCACCAGAATGTCCCAGAGCTGGCGGTACTGGGCCGCGGCGGTGCGCTCCCCCCGCCGGTCCAGGCTGTCCGCCCGCTGGGCCAGCCGGGTGGGCAGGTCGATATCCTCCAGCAGCTGGTAGAGGGCCAGCGCCCTCCCCCGGCCCGTCTTGTCCGTCCCCCTCCGCAGCTTCTCCAGGGGGGCGATCACTCGGCGGCGCAGCTGGTCCAGCCAGGCCACCAACGCCCGGTCCTCCTCGGAAAATTCCCGGCCGTAGCCCTCCGGGTGCATGTCCCAGGGCTTCTGCCGGGTCCAGGCCGACCCCTTCAAATCCCAGGTGAGGGCGTAGTTTTCCAGCAGGTCCCGCTCCTCCTCGTCAATCCCCGTCAGCCCTGTTTTCAGGTAGCGGAACAGCTCCTCGTAGGGGTAGTCCGCCCCCGCCGCTGCCAGGGCGGAGGTCACCAGGGCCAGCACCGGCTTTTCCAGGATGTCCTCCATGGAGGACAGAAACACCGGCACCCCGTACCGGGCAAATACGCTCTCAATGAGCTCCCCGTACCCGTCCAGCCGCCGGGCGCACACGGCGATATCCCGGCAGCGGTAACCCTCCTCCCGGAGAAGCCGCAGGATCTCGGCGGCGCACCACTCCGCCTCCTGCCGGGGGGTGGCGGCGGCCACCCGGACGGCGGCGCATTCACCGGCCCAGGGCCGGACGGGCCCGGGGCCAAACAGGTTTTGCTCCAAAAAGGCCAGGGAGGGGTGCCGGGGCAGGGGGCGGCGGAGGGCTTCCTCCCGGACGGGGACGGCGTTGTCTTTTGCCAGCCGGGCCAGCCGCTTCGCGCAGCGCAGGGCGGGCCGGAAGATGCCGGACGGGTCGTCCCCCTTATCGCACACCAGGGCCGCCGTCAGCTCCCCCTGGGCCATGAGGGCGGACAGCACCCGCTCCTCCTGGGGGGTGAAGTCGGTGAAGCCGTAGACATAGAACGACATCCCCGCCCCCCAGCGGGTGTCCTCCAGCTGGCGGGCCAGCCGGTCCAGACGGCCCCGGGGGTCGGCAGCGCCCCCGGCCTCCAGCGCCCGGTAGGCGGCGTAGATAAGCCCCAGGTCTTTCAATTTGTCCCCCTGACGGCCCCCCAGCTCCTCCCCGGCGGCCATCAACGCCTCCGGCTCCACCCGGTAGGAGCGGCACTCGTCCACCGTGGCCAAAAGGCCCGTGAGAAACGCGGGCTTCCGGGAGGGGGCGCGGTAGGTGGTCAGCGCGTCGGACACCCCCCGCAGCGCGGCGTACATCAGCAGCATCCGCCCCCCCGCGTCCAGCATGGGGGCGGCCCCGCCCCCGGCGGCGTCGGTGAGCCGCCCCGCCAGGCGGGTGAAGGACAGCACCTCGCAGAACATGGACGCCCCGCCGCCCAGGGCGGCGCACATGGCCCGCTCGCTCTCGTGGGAAAACTGCTCGGGCACAATCAGCAGACGGCGGCGGGCGTCCGAGCGGCCCATCCGCTCCAGCAGCTCCCCCCGGATGTCCTGCCCGGCCCGGGCGTACAGCAGGTTCAGCATGGCCCAGCCCTCCTTTTCGCGGTTTTTCACCATGATACCACACCCGGGCAATGAAAAAAAGCTGTTGACAAGTTGTTCCCTATCTGATATGATACTTGGGCAAAAGGAAGCAGGAATGGTGCCGCCGTCCTCACCTCCCGCCGCAGGCGAAGGGGTCAACATGGTGAAACACGCACAGGCTGTGCGGGTTTTGTTGTGGACGTGGGTGCTTTTTCGCATCCGCGTATTTATTTTTTATCTGGAGGTGCGTGACCATAGCTAATACGGCTCATCAGATCAACGAGGAGATCCGTGATCGGGAGGTGCGGCTCATCGGCGCCGACGGCGCCCAGCTGGGCGTCATGTCCGCCCGGGAGGCTCAGGCCCGCGCCGACGAGGCCGGGCTGGACCTGGTCAAGATTTCCCCCACCGCCACCCCGCCCGTGTGCAAGCTCATGGACTACGGCAAATATCGGTTCGAGCAGGCCAAGCGGGAGAAGGAGGCAAAAAAGAACCAGCATGTGGTGGAAATCAAGGAGGTGCGGATGTCCCCCGGCATCGACATCGGCGACTTCAACACCAAGCTGCGCAGCGCCCAGAAGTTTTTGGCCGAGGGCAACCGTGTAAAGGTCACCGTCCGCTTCCGGGGCCGGGAGATGGCACACACCGATATCGGCCGCAAGCTGCTGCTGGACTTTGCAGAGCAGTGCGCGGAGCTCTCCGTACTGGACAAGGAACCCAAGCTGGAGGGCCGGCACATGAGCATATTCCTGTCCGCCAAAACAGCGAAGCGCTGAGCAGGCGGCTGCGAGGGAGCTTGGAGCGGAGCGAGGCCGAGCACAGGGGCGCGCAGCGCCCCGCAGACCAGGCCGAGTCAAAGCGAAAGCGACCAAGCGGCCAGCCGCGTGCGAAGCGTGACACCAGCGAAGCGCTGAGCAGGCGGCTGCGAGGGAGCTTGGAGCGGAGCGAGGCCGAG
>CAJUEG010000050.1 GCA_910584835.1 uncultured Oscillospiraceae bacterium
GGCGACACCATCGCCGACGTCACCCTGGACACCATCACCACCCAGAATGTGGAGCGGGACGCCCAGAACGACCGCTCCCTGAAGGAGCTGGCCGCCATCCACGCCGAAATGCGCCAGGGGAAGAACGGCTTCGGCAGCTTCAACGATGCCGACGGGCCCCGGTATGCGGCCTACGCCCCCGTGGGCGGCACCAACGGCTGGAGCATAGCCGTCACCGCCATGAAGAAGGACTACCTCACCGATACATACGTGGGCATTCTCATCAACATCCTGGTGAGCGTGGCCTCCGCCCTGGCCTCCATCGCGGTGGCCCTGCGGCTGTCCACCAACATCAGCAAGCCCATGCGGGCGGTGTGTGAGCGGATGAAGCTGCTGGTGGAGGGCGATCTGAGCTCCCCCGTCCCCCAGACCACCAGCAAGGACGAGACGGCCCAGCTCACCCAGTCCACGGCGGATATGGTGGCCGGCCTGAACACCATTATCAATGACATCAGCTACCTTCTCACTGAAATGGCCAACAAAAATTTCGACATCCAGTCCTCCCACCGGGACGCCTATGTGGGCCAGTTCCAGGATATCCTCCTGTCCATGCGCAACCTGAAGGTGGCGCTGAGCGGCACCATGCGGCGCATCGACTCTGCCGCCGCCCAGGTGTCCTCCGCCAGCGGCCACGTCTCCACCGGCGCCCAGACCCTGAGCCAGGGCTCCATGGAGCAGGCCAGCGCGGTGGAGGAGCTGGCCGCCACCATCAACGATATCTCCGCCAGCGCCAGAAAGACCTCCGCCGCCGCCGAGCAGGCGAGCCAGGCCGTGGGCCAGGCCGGGGCCCAGCTTGGGACCAGCGTGGAGTACGTCAAGGACCTGAACGCCGCCATGGAGAAGATCTCCAGCTCCTCCGAGGAGATCTCCAAAATCATTGCCGCCATTGAGAATATCGCCTTCCAGACCAACATCCTGGCCCTGAACGCCGCCGTGGAGGCCGCCCGGGCCGGCTCCGCGGGCAAGGGCTTCGCCGTGGTGGCCGATGAAGTGCGCAACCTGGCCCAAAAGTCCGACGAGGCCGCCAAGGCCACCAAGGAGCTCATCGGCGGCTCCATTGCGGCCGTCACCGAGGGCAGCCAGGCTGTGGACCGTGTCACTGAGTCCCTGGAGCGCACCAGCGCCATTGCCGGCGGCGTCACCGTCCAGATGGACATCGTGGTCAAGGCGGTGGAAAGCCAGACCGACGCCATCGCCCAGGTCACCGAGGGCATCGACCAGATCTCCAGCGTGGTGCAGACCAACTCCGCCACCGCTCAGGAGAGCGCCGCCGCCAGCCAGGAGCTGTCCGCCGAAGCCGCCGGGCTCAAGCATCTGGTAGACCAGTTCACCCTGGCCAAGGATTGACCGCCGCCGTACCGCCCCAGCGCCCCTCCGGCCCTCCCGGGCCGGAGGTTTTTTGTCCGGCAATCTCTTGGAAGCGCAACTGACACTTGTTTTCCCGGCTCTTGTATGGTAAGCTATTCTGGAGTGAGACCGGCTGAAAGAGGAGAGGCTTAGCCATGCTGATCAAAACCAAACAAAACCTCCGCACCCTGACCCTGGCCGCTCTGTGCGCATGCGCTCTGGCACTGGGCGGGTGCGAGGCCGTCCAGCCCGCTCCATCCAACCCACCGGCGGTCCAATCCGAGGGCAGCGGACCGGCGGACGCCGTTCGGTTTGACCGGACCCTGGATGAATACGGCCCGCGCAAAAAGGAGTATAACTTCTATTTCACCTACAAAATGGTCCATCCCTGGTGGGACGCGGTGGCCTTGGGCATGGAGGATGCCGCCCGGCAATACGAGGAGATGGGCGTGATCATCAATTACGAATACCTGGCTCCCGCTTCGGTATCCGCCCGGGACCAGCTTCGGCGTCTGCGGGAGGCCGCCGGGCGCGGCTTCGACGTGATCGGCGTGGACGTGGCGGACGTGGGCACCGTGACCCCGGCCATCAACGCCCTGATCGACCAGGGACACAAGGTGATGACCTTCTCCAGCTCCGACGCCCCCCAGGAAAACGGCTGCCGGCGCATCGCCTACGTGGGCAACACCCACAACTACGAAGACGGGGCCGACCTCACCCGGGCGCTGTGCGAAAAGCTGGAGGGCAAGGGCAAGGTGGCCATTCTGGTGGGCACCCCCGGCGCGCCCTGCCACGAGGACCGGGCGCTGGGCGCCCGGCGCGTCATCGGCCAGTACCCGGATATGGAGGTCGTGGAGGTCGAATATGATAAGGACACGGTGGATCTGGCTTATGAGTACACCAAGAAATTCCTGGAACGCCACCCCGACCTGGCCGGCATTATCTGCTGCAATATGAGCAACCCCGTGGGCGCGGCCCGAGCCGTGGCGGAGGCCGGGCGGCAGGGCCAGGTGGTCATCGTGGGCATGGACCACGATCAGGAGGCCCTGGGCTATCTTCGGGACGGCGTTATCTACGCCCTTGGGGTACAGGACTGCTACTCTATCGGCTTTGACACGATCCAGGTGGCGGTGAAAATCGCCGACGGGCTGCTCCCGGGCGCGCACTACCCCGAAAAAACGGAGGAAATCACAACCATCATCTATCAGGACGACGCGGCGGCCATGCTGCGCATCCTGTATGGTGAGATAGACTGAGAATGGCGGGTATCAAAACATGGATCAAACACAGCAGAGCATCAACAAAACCCAGCGGCGTCAGACCGTGGCCGCCGCCCTGTGCGGCGCCGTCATCATCGCCGCCATCCTGCTGATTACAACTGTGTGGGTTTCCACCGCCGCCCGCGCCGGCACCAGCCAGGCCGTGGCCCGGGTGAGCGAGTTCTATCTGGAGGAGCTGGCCGGGCGCCGGGCCCAGGTGGTCTCCGAGGAGCTGAAAACCCACTTTACTTATATGGAAAACGCCCTGGCGGTTCTGGAGGATTCCGACCTGGAGTCTCAGGACGCCCTGCGGCGTTATTTGGGCAAGGTCAAGCAGCTGTACGGGGTGAACAAATTTGCCCTGGTGGACGAAAACGGCATCGTCTACACCCAGCACAGCACCACCTCCGGCCTGAGCCGCTATCCTTTCCTGGCCCAGAAAGTCACCGAGCCGGTGATTACCATGTCCAGCCTCTATGGCGCAAGGAAACAGGTCATTCTGGCCGTTCCGGTGGAGGGGGTCTCCTTCCAGGGGGCCCGGATCGAGGTGTGCTTCATCCAGCTCAACATCAGCGAGATGCTCAGCTCCCTCACCCTCCAGACCAGCGGCAACGAAACCTTCTGCAATCTCTATCACCGCAGCGGAGAGAGCCTGACGGACAACAACTTCGGCTATCTCACCTCGGGCCACAATCTGCTTACCGCCCTGCAGGAGTCGGAGATGGACCCCGGCTACAGCTATCAGCAGCTGGAGGACGATTTCGACGCCGGCCGGATGGGGCAGATTTCCTTCCGCTACCGGGGAACCCACGAGGATCTGTGCTACGTCCCGGTGGAGGGCGCCAACTGGATGCTCACCATTCTGATCCGGGACAACGTCATCAACGATCAGATCAGCTCCATCAGTTCCGATATGATGCGCCGCAGCGTCATTCAGATCGCCATTACGGTGGCGGCCATGCTGGGCGTGTCCCTCGCCCTCATCGCTCAGTACCGCCGCAACGCTCAGATTCTGCTGACCCGGGAGAAGGCGGACGGAGACCGCATCCGGACGGCCTACGCCCAGGTGGAGCGGCACCAGACCGCCATGGAGATGATCCACGCCGCCATGGGCTCCGGCCAGTGGAGCATGGACTTTGACGAGGACGCCAAAATGGTGTCGTGCACCTGGTCCGACGTGTTCCGGAACATGCTGGGCTATGAGAGCGAGGAGGACTTCCCCAATGTGCTGGAATCCTGGTCCGAGCTGCTCCACGACGACGACCGGGAACGGGTGCTGCGGGCCTACTGGGCCGCGGTGCGGGACTATACCGGCGGCACAGCCTATGACATTGAGTACCGCCTGCTCACCAAGCATGCCGGCTGGCGGTGGTTCCACTCCGCCGGGCGGCTGTCCCGGCGGGAGGACGGCTCTCCCATCACCTTTGTGGGATTGTTCCTGGACGTGGACGACTCCAAGACCATGGCGATCCAATTGGAGCAGCAGCGGCTGGACCTCCAGGACGCCCTGGCCGCCGCCCAGCACGCCAACCGGGCCAAGACTACCTTCCTGAACAACATGTCCCACGACATCCGCACCCCCATGAACGCCATCATCGGCTTCACCTCCCTGGCCGCCGCCCACATCGACAACCCTGAGCAGGTCCAGGATTACCTGTCCAAAATCACCACCTCCAGCAACCACCTGCTCAGCCTGATCAACGACGTGCTGGACATGAGCCGCATTGAGAGCGGCAAGGTGAAAATCGAGGAGAAGGAGACCTCCCTGCCCGAGGTGATGCACGATCTGAAAACCATCGTCCAGTCGGACATCACCGCAAAGCAGCTGGAATTCTACATCGATACCGCGGACGTGGTAAACGAGAATGTGCTGTGCGACAAGCTGCGGCTCAATCAGGTGCTGCTCAACCTTTTGAGCAACGCCATGAAATTTACCATGCCCGGCGGCATCGTCAGCGTCCGGGTCATCCAAAAACCGGGCGCGGCAGAGGGCTGGGCCGCCTATGACTTCCAGGTGAAGGACACCGGCATCGGCATGAGCCAGGAATTCCTGTCCCATGTCTTTGACCCCTTTGAGCGGGAGCGGACCAGCACCGTCAGCGGCATCCAGGGCACGGGGCTGGGCATGGCCATCACCAAGAACATCGTGGACATGATGGGCGGCACCATCTCCGTCACCAGCGAGGAGGGCAAGGGTTCCACCTTTACCGTCTCCCTTCACTTCAAGACCTGCTCCGGCCCGGTGCGGCAGGAGGAGATTCTCCAGCTCAAGGGCCTGCGGGCGCTGGTGGCGGACGACGACTTCAACACCTGCTCCAGCGTCACCAAAATGCTGTCCACCATCGGCATGCGCTCGGACTGGACCACCTCCGGCAAGGAGGCGGTGCTGCGCACCCGGCTGGCTGCGGACCAGGGAGACGAATACGCCGTCTTCATCATCGACTGGCTCATGCCCGACATGAACGGCGTGGAGGTGGTGCGGCGCATCCGCACCATCATCGGCGAGGATACGCCCATCATCATCCTCACCGCCTACGACTGGTCGGACATTGAGGAGGAGGCCCGGGAGGCCGGGGTTACCGCCTTCTGCTCCAAGCCCATCTTCCTGTCCGAGCTGCGGGAGCTGCTGGAGACCCCCTTCATCCCCCGCGGCCAGGGGGATGCCCCTCCCGCCCAGGCCGTCTCCTTCAAGGGCAAAAAAATCCTTCTGGCGGAGGACAACGAGCTCAACCAGGAGATCGCCATCGAGATTCTCCACGGCTCCGGCTTTGAGGTGGACGTGGTGGACGACGGCAAGGCCGCGGTGGAGCGGCTGGGCGCCGCCCAGCCGGGCCAGTACGACCTGATCCTGATGGATATCCAGATGCCCATCATGGACGGCTACGAGGCCGCCCGGCGCATCCGGGCCATGAACCGCCCGGGCGTCACCGACGTGCCCATCATCGCCATGACCGCCAACGCCTTTGACGAGGACCGGCGGGCGGCGCTGGCCGCGGGAATGAACGGACACATCGCAAAGCCCATCGACGTCCCCAAGCTGATGGAGCTTTTGCAGGTACAGCTGGCCCAGGGCGGTCCCACCGTTGAGCCGTCCCCCGTGGAGAAAGGATGACAGTGATGAACTACCGCAGATTGGGCAAAACCGAATTGATGGTCAGCGAAATCGGCTTCGGCGCGGAGTGGATGGAGCGCCACAGCGCCGATGAGTGCAGGGCGGTGCTGGCGCGGGCGGAGGAGCTGGGGGTCAACATTTTAGACTGCTGGATGTCCAACCCCGAGGTGCGCACCAGCCTGGGCCTGGCCCTGGCCGGGCGGCGGGAGCGCTGGCACATCCAGGGCCATATCGGCTCCACCTGGCAGAACGGGCAGTACGTCCGCACCCGGGACGTGGGCCAGTGCCGGGCGGCCTTTGAGGATCTGCTGGCGCGGCTCCAGACCGACTACATCGACCTGGGCATGATCCACTTTGTGGACACCCAGGCCGACTGGGACGGGGCCATGGGCGGGCCCTTCCTGGACTATGTGAAGCAGCTCAAGGCCCAGGGGACCATCCGCCACATCGGCATGAGCACCCACAACCCGGCCATGGCCAAAAAGGCGGTGGAGAGCGGCCTGGTGGAAATGATCCTGTTCAGCGTCAACCCCGCCTTCGACATGCACCCCGCCACCGACGATTTGGACACCTACTTCGCCTGGGAGGACTACCGGGAGGACCTGGGCGGCATCGACCCCCAGCGCGCCGGGCTGTACCGGCTGTGCGAGCAGAACGACGTGGGCATCACGGTGATGAAGCCCTATGCCGGCGGGCGGCTGTTTGACGCGGAGCGCTCCCCCTTCGGCGTGGCCCTCACCCCGGTGCAGTGCCTGCACTACTGCCTCACCCGGCCCGGGGTCGCGTCGGTGCTGGCGGGGTACGACACCCCCGAACACGTGGAACAGGCCGTGGCCTATGAGACTGCCTCCGAGGAGGAGCGGGACTATGCCAGTGTGCTGGCCCGCGCCCCCCGCCACACCTTCGGCCGGGGGGAGTGCACTTACTGCGGTCACTGCAAGCCCTGTCCCGCAAATATCGACATCGCCATGGTCAACAAGTATTATGACCTTGCCTCTATGCAGGCGGAGACACCGGCCACGGTAAAGGCCCACTACCTGGCCCTGGACCACCACGCGGACGAGTGTATCGGCTGCAAAGCCTGTGAAAGCCGGTGCCCCTTCGGGGTAGAGATCGCCCGGCGCATGGAGCAGGCCGTCCGGCTGTTCCACGACTGAACCGTCCCATACAGACAAGAGGAGCCGCCCGCCGGGCGGCTCCTCTTGTCTGTCGAACAGCGGTCTGTCCGGCTGCCGGGGCGGAAATTTTTCTCCCCCGTGCAACCCTCCGCCCCGGCGGCGGGTATTGTCAATAGGACGGGCTGATCCGGGCTGCCCGGAGGCAGAGGTTGCCATTTTCCCCCGTATATGCTACAATATCGGCGATTGCCGCAAAGGCGCATACAAAAGGGGAGGATGAGCGTATGGACACCATGATCATCGGCATCGCCGGAGGCACCGGCTCGGGCAAAACCACCCTGACCCGCAGGCTTCAGCACGCCTTCGGGGCGGACGTGTCCGTGGTCTACCACGACAACTACTATAAAAAGCACGTTGGGATGACCTATGAGGAGCGGGCGGCGCTGAATTACGACCATCCGGACGCCTTCGACACCGACCTGATGGTGGCCGACCTGAAAAAGCTGGCCGCTGGGGAGGCTATCCGCTGCCCGGTGTACGACTACTCCATCCACAACCGCTCCGAGGAGACGGTGGAGGTGCGCCCCACCAAGGTGGTCATCGTGGAGGGCATCCTCATCTTTGCCGACCGGGCTCTGCGGGACCTGATGGACGTGAAAATTTTTGTGGACACCGACGCCGACGTGCGCATACTGCGCCGTATCCTCCGGGACGTGAAGGAGCGGGGCCGCTCCCTGGACTCGGTGATCAGCCAATACCTCACCACCGTCAAGCCCATGCACGAGCAGTTCGTCCAGCCCTCGCGCCAGTACGCCGACATCGTGGTGCTGGCCGGGGGGCACAACCTGGTGGCTCTGGATATGATTACCCAGCGCATCCGAAGCCATATTGAAAGCCGCTAAGGGGGAGAGAAAATTCTCCCTCTCCGGGGCAAACTACAGGGTGGGGCCGGGCTGCGGCCCGGTTCGCCGGCCTGTCCCGCAAACCAACCATTTTATTGCTTTAAGGAGAGTACCGCAATGAAAAAGCTCATTTCCCTGTGCACCGCCGCCGTGCTGTGCCTGTCCCTGCTGTCCGCCTGCGGCAAGCCCAGCCAGGGGGACAGTCCCTCCGTGGCCCCGGGCAAGGATGCCGACCTGGCCGCCTTTGCCCAGACCGTCCAGGAAAACCACGAGTTCGCCTCCCTGGAGAAGGCCGACCCCGCCGACGAGGAGCTGGGCGCCATTATGCTGGAGAACAACTACCCCGGCCTGAAGGACATGGACCTGGAGCAGGTGGAGGTCTATCTGCCCCTGATCTCCTTCAGCGGCGGCGAGCTGGCCCTGGTTCAGGCCAAGAGCGCCGAGGACGCGGCCAAGGTGAAGGAGATCTTCCAGGCCCGCATCGACTCCAAGAGCACCGAGGGTCCTGGCAACTACCCCGAGGAGGTGGAGATGTGGCAGCGCAGCGCTCAAGTGGCGGTGGCCAACGACACCTATGTGATGCTGGTCTGCCATGGCGACGCGGACGCCATTGTGGGCGAATTCGAGGCGTTGTTTAAATAAAACGCGCCGAGAAGCCGCCCGGCTGCTTCTCAGCGTGACAACACAGAAGCGCGCAGCCGTTGTGAGCAGCGCAAGCCCCAATGGGGCCCCCACAAAGCCTCCTTTGGCTTTGTGGGGAGAGGAGAAGCAAGGGAGCGAACGCAGTTTTCGCCAAAGGCGGAAACGGAGCTGAGCGGACTTTGCTTCGACGAAAGCCGCGCGTGGCGAACAGGCGCAGCGTGACAACATAACAGATTTAAGGAGTTTTCGTGACATATGAAACGTATTCTTGCCCTGGCCCTGTGCGCCGCCCTGGCGCTGTCCCTGCTGGCCGCGTGCGGCGGCAGCGCCGCCCAGGAGACCGTTCCGCCCACCGATCCCGCCGTCACCGACGGCCCCTTGGGCGAGCCCGACCCCACCCGGGAACCCTCCGCCGCCCCCAGCGGGGAGCCGTCTGCGGAGCCCTCCCAGCAGCCCAGTGAGGAGCCGTCCACAGGGCCGGTGGAAAACACCTCCGAGCCCTCCGCGGCCCCCACACCCACGCCGAAACCCACCCCCGCGCCCACGCCGAAGCCCACGCCCGCTCCTACCCCCACCCCTGCCCCCACTCCCACGCCGGAGTCCACCCCCGCCCCCGCCGGGGACGTGGACCTGTCCGCTTTCTATACGGACATGACCAGCCAGTATCAGTTCGGCTTCCTGGAGCTGGCCTCCGCGGAGCTGCTGGACGGCTACTATCCGGGCCTGAGCGCCATCGACGCCGTGCAGTGCCTGGTCTATGTCGTCCAGATGTCCATGAACAACGGCGAGTTCGGCCTGGTGCAGGTGAAGGACAGCGGCGACGTGGACGCGGTAAAGGCCATTTTCCAGGCCCGCGTGGACTATATGGTGGGAGACGGCGAGAGCCCCGGCGGCGCCTGGTATCCCGGTCCCACCGAGCAGTGGAAAAACAACTCCCGCATTGTCTCCAACGGAAATTACGTCATGATGGTGGTCCACGAGAACTGCGACGACATCGTGGCGGCGTTCAACGCATTGTTTTGAGAAGCGCGGAGCCGTCGCGAGCAGCGCAAGCCCCAATGGGGCCCCCACAAAGCCATCCTTTGGCTTTGTGGGGAGAGGAGAAGCAAGGGAGCGAACGCAGTTTTCGCCAAAGGCGGAAACGGAGCTGAGCGGACTTTGCTTCGACGAAAGCCGCGCGTGGCGAACAGGCGCAGCGTGACAACAAGAAGCTCGGAGAAACGGCCAAGCGCCCTGGCCGCTTCGCAGCGTGACAGCTGATCCACAGCCTGCCCCGGCGCTTCGCGCCGGGGCGGCTTCTATCCTTCCGGCGAGGTGAAAGCCCGTGATTTTTTCCAGCCCGCTTTTTCTCTTCCTCTATTTCCCCATCGTATTGACCCTTTACTATGTCTCCCCCCTGCGGTGGCGCAATCTGGTGCTGCTCATCGTCAACCTGGCGTTTTACGGCTGGGGGGAGCCGGTGTACGTGCTCATCATGTTCCTCTCCATCGCCATCGACTACTCCCACGGGCGCATCGTCACCCGGTGCAAGGCAAAGGGGAACGACAGGGGCGCGCGGATGGCGGTGGCGTCGTCGGTGGTGTTCAACCTCCTGCTGCTGGGCTTCTTCAAGTACTACAACTTCATCGCGTCCAGCCTGGCCGCCGTCGGCGCGGGTTTTCTGCCGGTGATCGACAGCCTGCCCCTGCCCGGGGGGGAGTCCATCCCCTTCACCCTGCCCATCGGCATCTCCTTCTACACCTTCCAGACCATGAGCTACACCATCGACGTGTACCGGGGGGACGCCCGCTGCCAGAAGAACATCGTCACCTTCGGCACCTTCGTCACCCTGTTCCCCCAGCTCATCGCCGGCCCCATCATCAAGTACAAGGACCTGGACGGGCAGCTGGAGCGCCGTGAGTACACCTTTGAGAAATTCGCCTCCGGCGTCCAGCGCTTCACCATCGGCGCGTGCAAAAAGGTGCTGCTGGCCAACGCCCTGGGCCCCCTGTGGGACGTATACCTGGCCACCCCTTCCGCCCGGCTCACCACCCTGGGGGCGTGGCTGGGGATTGCGGCGTTTTCCCTCCAGCTCTACTTCGACTTCTCCGGCTATTCGGACATGGCCATCGGCCTGGGCCGGATGCTGGGCTTTGAATTTCTGGAAAACTTCAACTACCCCTACCTGGCCAAGTCCGCCGGCGAGTTCTGGCGGCGGTGGCACATCTCCCTGGGCAGCTGGTTTAGGGAGTACCTGTACTTCCCCCTGGGGGGCTCCCGGGTAAGCCGGGGCCGGATGGTGTTCAACCTCTTCGTGGTCTGGGCCGCCACCGGCATCTGGCACGGGGCCAGCTGGAACTTCCTGATCTGGGGCCTGTACTGGTTTGTGTGGATCACCCTGGAAAAGCTGTGGCTGGGCAGGGTGCTGGACAAGGCCCCGGCCTGGGCCTGCCACATCTACGGCGTGGTCATCGCCGTGGTGGGCTGGGCCATCTTTGCCGTGGAGGACTTCTCCGCCATGGGGCCGTACCTGGCCGCCATGTTCGGCTTCGGGGCGGGGGCGCTGGACGGCGATTTCCTCTACTACCTGCGCAGCTATCTGCCCATCCTGGCCATCGCCGCCGCTGCCGCCACGCCGCTGGGCAAAAACCTGTGGCACGCTCTGCCGGAGCGGACGCGGCAGGCCGCCTTCCCGGTGCTGATGCTGGCCGGGCTGGCCCTCACCACCGCCTACCTGGTGGACGGCACCTACAACCCCTTCCTGTACTTTAGATTTTAGGAGGCAGTCTTTTTCTTGAAAGAAAAAGACTCAAAAAGAACTTTAAACCGTTACCGCCGTTGTTTATCATCCCGCGTTCTGCGCTCGGCAGCGGGAACAATGTGCTTTTCCATAAGGGGATATATTTATGAATAAGAAATACGCGATCTTTATTACCGCCCTGTTCTGCCTGTTCACCTTCGGCTTTGGGGCGGCGCTGATCCTCTCCCCCAGCCGGGACTTCTCCGACCAGGAAAACCGCTATCTGGCCCAGTTCAGAGCACCCACTCCGGCCACCCTGCGCTCGGGGGAATTTATGGAGAAGTTTGAGGACTATGTGTCCGACCAGTTCCCCCTCCGGGACCAGTGGATTCAGCTCAAGGCCCTGTCGGAGCGGGCGCTGGGCAAGCAGGAGAACAACAAGGTCTACTTCGGCACCGACGGCCAGACCCTGTTCGCCCACTTCACCGCCCCCACCCAGGAGGAGCTGAAGCAGAAGGCGGGCTTTGTGAACAAGCTGGGGGAAAACCTGGACGTGCCGGTGTACTTCTCCCTGGTGCCGGACAAGAGCTTTGTGCTGTCGGAGCTGCTGCCCGCCAACGCCCCCAACGTGGACGACGGCTCCACCATTGACCGGGTCCGGGAGCTGTGCGGAGACCTGCCGCCGGACAAGAGCCGCCCATGGTCTGAGCTGCCGCCGGAGGACGCCGTCTTTCAGGTGAACTTCATCGACCTGCGGGGCGCGCTGGCCGGCACAGAGGACAGCTTCTACCGCACCGACCACCACTGGACCACCATGGGGGCCCAGCGGGCCTGTCAGGCGCTGCTGGAGGGGATGGGCCTTGTCAGCCAGGCGGCAGGTGCGGACGGGCTGTCCTATCAGGCGCTGCCCTACACCCAGGTGAGCGGCAGCTTCTACGGCACCACCTACTCCGCCGCCGGGGCGGGCTGGGTGGACCCGGACAGCATCCACGCCGTAATCCCCGAGGGGGGCACAAAGGGCCGCGTCACCGTCACCGGCTACCCCGAGGGCCAGCCCATCGAGAGCTCCCTGTACCACCCGGAAAAGCTGGCCGTCAAGGACAAGTACGCCTACTTTCTGGGGGGCAACCAGCCCCTGTGCGTCATTGAGAACCCGGACGCGGCCAACGGGAAACTGCTGGTGGTCCGGGACTCCTACTCCGACTCCCTGGCCCCCTTCCTGGCGGAGGAGTTCCGGGAGGTCCACCTGTTCGACCTGCGGTATAACAACCTGTCCTTGAAGCAGTACGCGGCGGACCACGAGATCGACCAGGTGCTGGTGCTCTACTCCGCGGCCAACTTCACCACCGACCAGAACCTGTTCAAGCTGGGGCTGTAAAAGCTATCTCCCCCGGCCTCCACGGGAAGCGGCGGCGCGCAGAAGCTGCGCCCGTGCCTGTGCGCAAAAAACCCCTCCGGCGGCGCCGGAGGGGTTTTGCTTATTTCTTGTCCCGGTTCTTGGGGATTCGTTTACTTCTTGTCCCGGTTCTTGCGGTACCAGTCCAGCCGGTCGTCCCACCTGCGCCCGCTGGCCCGGTAGTAGATCTCGATCCCCGCCGTGATGGCCGCAAAGATGAGCAGGAAGGTCACCCCAAAGCTCACCCACGCCCAGGCGTTTTCCACCGGGAACCAGCCGAAGCCCACCGCGAAAGCCGTGATAATGGCTCCGAATACCACAAAGAACAGGATCATCCGCCAGCCGTAGGCCAGCTTCTTGATGAGCAGGTCGGAAAAGGCCACCACCTGCATCACCCCCGACGCCACGCCCACCAGCAGCAGGGAAAACAGCATGGGCAGGGACGCGCCCTCCTGCTTGAACACCCACAGGAAAAACAGGTAGATACACATGGCGGCGGTGTAATTCAGGGCCGCCCGCTCCTTGACGGCCAGGACCACCTCAAAAAACTTTTTCATGGGTTCCGCTCCTTTCACAATCCCAATTTTGCCTTGATGGCGGGGACGTACTGGCGGTTGGCCACCACCACCTCGCCGTTGGACATGGTCAGCCGCAGCCGCCCCCCGAAGTCGGGGCGCAGGGACTTCACCTGTCCGAAATTCACAATGACGGACTTGCTCACCCGGACAAAGTCCCAGCCGGCCAGCTGTTCCTCCAGCTCGTACAGCCGCAGCCGGGTCTCGTACACCCCGCCCGCCGTGTACAGGAAGGTGCCCCGGTCCACGGTGTCGATGTAGAGCACCTCCGCCCCGTCCAAAATACAGGTCTCGCCGTCCTTCTCCCCGGTGAGCCGGGCGTCGGCCAGCCGCAGCAGCTCAATGAGCCGGGCGGTCTGGGCGTCCATGCGCCCGCAGCGGACGGCCACCTCCGTCTGCTCCAGTCCCGGGCACTCCTCCACGGTCACTTTCATGGGCCTCACGTCTCCTTTCATCATCGACACAAGCTCCACTCAGGCGCTTCCCCCTTACGGGGAAAGCTTCTTCGTTCTGCTGCGTCTCCTCTCCCCACATAGCCCGAAACACGGCTTTGCAGGGGCCCCTGTTTGCAGCTGCACCCTCAGCATACACGCCAGCGCCCCTCTTGGCAAGGGGCGCTGGCGCGACCTGCCGGAATCGCCGCCCAAGCTGCAAAAAACCGGGCGCGGAAAAATTCCGCGCCCGGTCCGGGTGTTTCACGTGAAACATTTGTTTTATAGCAGGTCCTTCTTTCTCAGGATGACGCCCGCCACCACGATAATGGCCACGGAGATGAGCAGCGGCGGCCAGAAGCTCCCGGCGAAGGGCAGCCAGCCCACGTTCATGCCGTAAAAGCTGAACACGATGTTGGGCACCGTCATGAGGATGGTGACGGAGGCCAGCAGCTTCATGATCACGTTCAGGTTGTTGGAGATGACGGAGGCGAAGGCGTCCATCATGCCGGAGATGATGTCGGAGTAGATCTGGGCCATCTCGATGGCCTGGCGCACCTCGATGAGCACGTCCTCCAGCAGGTCGTGGTCCTCCTCGTAGAGGGTGACGATCCGCCCCCGGAGGATTTTCTCCAGCGTCACCTCGTTGGCCTTGAGGGAGGTGTTGAAGTAGACCAGGGATTTCTCCAGGTCGAGGAGCTGGATCAGCTCCTTGTTCCGCTGGGATTTGTACAGCTGCCGCTCCATGTGGTTGTAGGTCTTGTCGATCTGCTTCAAATAATTCAAGTACCGCTTGGCCACCAGCAGCAGGATGTTCAAAATAAACCGGGTGCGCTGCTCGGTACGCACGTCCCGCACCGCGCCGCTCTGCAGGTCCCGCACCACCGAGGTCTCCTTAAGGCACACGGTGATGATGTGCTTATCCGTGACAATGATGCCCATGGGCAGGGTGGAGTAGACCACGCCGGTCTCATCCTGCTCCATGGCGGGGGTGTCCACAATGATGAGGGTGGAGCCGTCCTCCTTGTCGATACGGGAGGTCTCCTCCTCGTCCAGGGCCGCCCGGAGGAAGGAGGGCTCCACCGCCAGGGTGGCGGCCACGGTTTTCAGCTCGTCCTCGCTGGGGTTGATAAGGTTCACCCAGCAGCCGTCGGTGACGGAGCTGAGCTGGGTCATTTTTCCCTCCACGGTCTTGTGGATGGTCATCATAACGCGCTCACACCTTTCCCGGCGCGGCGGAAAAGGGCAAAAAAATCCCCCGCCGCGCCCATGTAAAATCGTCCTGTTGACAGCGGCGTCAACAGGCGGCGGGCGCACGGGGAGGCAGGGAAACTGACTCAGCGGGTGCGCCGTGTGGTTTGTGTACCGCTTTGACTGAATGGATCGCCCGACACGACGCAGATCACTTCCCTTATAGGTTTATTTGCCGCCGCTGCGGCTTTTTTATTATATGCCTTTTCTCCCCCGATTGCAAGGAGAAAAATCATCCGGGCCTGTGCGGCTGCCGCCGCATCAGGGCTTTGCGCTCCGATTGGGCGCATCATCGCACCAGCAGCGGCTTCGCGCTCCGATTGGGCGCATCATCACGCTCGGATTGGCCGCACTACGGGTCGCTTTCCCTCCGACTCAAGCAAAACCCGCCTCCGCTTCGCGGCGGCTGGGCTTTTGCTTTCGCTCCGGTCCAATCTCCCCTATGCGGCTATCCTCGCGCCAGCAGCAGCGGCTTCGCGCTCCGATTGGGCGCATTACGGGGCGGCTTCCCTCCGACTCGGACAAAACCCATCCGGGCCTCCGGCCCTCCTTGGGCTTTTGTCCTCGCTTCGGTCCATCCGCCCCTATGCGCCTATCGTCGCAGCAGCGGCTGGAGCTGTTCCCCCCGGCAGGCGGCCTCAATGGTTTCGGGCACCAGGGTGAAGTCCGCCACCAGGGAGGCGGGCTTGCCGGTACAGTCGTCCTGGCCGAAGGGGACGAAAAACACATTTTTCCGGTTGAGCAGCACCCCCAGGTTGGGCGCGGACGCGCCCAGGCCGTCGTTGGTGGACACCGCCGCCACCAGGGGCCTGCCGTTGCGCAGGTGGGCTTTCGCCGCCATGGTCACCGAGCTGTCGGTGACGCCGTGGGCCAGCTTGGCCAGGGTGTTGCCCGTGCAGGGGCAGATCACCAGCACGTCCAGCAGGCCCTTGGGCCCGATGGGCTCCGCCCCGGCCACGGTGGAGATCACCCGCCTGCCGCAGATGCGCTCCATCTCCCTCATAAAGTCGTGGGCCGCGCCGAAGCGGGTGTCGGTGGACGCCACCGACCCGGACACGATGGGCGTCACCGGCCCGAACCGGGCGGCGGTCTGTTCCAGCGCGTCCAGCGCCTGGGACATGGTGCAGAAGGACCCGCAGAAGGCGAAGCCCACGCGCAATTCTTTGACATTCACAGGTCTGATTCCTCCATGATATGATAAATGGTGTCCTTGATGTACCGCCCCGAGGTGACGGGGGCCACCTTTCCCGGCAGGGACAGGGCCCAGATCACCCGCACCCCCAGGGCGGCGGCGGCCTCCATGTCCACCCCGCCGGGGCGGGAGGCCAGGTCGATGACCAGAGCCCCCTCCTTGAGGGCGGCCAGCTCCTCCACCCCCAGCATCGGCGCGGGCACGGTGTTGAATACCAGGTCGTAGCTGCAAAGCCAGTCGGACAGCCGGTCCGCCCCCTCGCTGCCCAGCCCCATGCTCTCGGCGGCGGCCCGCTGCTCATACCGCCGGGCGCACACCCAGACCCGGGCCCCCAGAGCGCGCAGCCGGGGGGCCAGCGCCCGGCCCAGCCGCCCAAACCCGATGACCAGCGCCCGGGCGTCGTGGAGGGTGATGGGCAGCTCCTCCATGGCGATCTGGAGGGCCCCTTCGGCGGTGGGGACGGCGTTCATCACCGCCAGCTCCTCCCGGGCGAAGTAGTCCCGGAGGAGCAGCTTCCGCTCCTCCGCCATCCGTTCCAGCTCCTCCCCCGCCATCCCGGCGCACACCAGCTGGCCGGGGCGCAGCGCATCCAGCACCTCCTCCAGGTCATGGCCCTCCGCCGCCAGGGGGGCGTTCAGCCGCCCGTCCGGCCCCGCCGCCGGGAGGGGGAGCACCACGCAGTCCGCCCGGTCCGCTCCCGCCATGGACGGCTCGCAGGCCGTCCCTTCCCCCCGCTCCAGGGCGTAAGTATGTACGCTGTGGCCGTCGTCGGCCAGCAGCGCCGCCAGCGCCGCCTGCCGGGGGTCGCCCCCCGCCACCCAGATGTTTTTTGCCCGCAGCATATGAAACCCTCCTGTCCGGCCTGTGGGCCATGTTCGTCGTCATTCCAGTGTATTCCCGGTTTTGCCGGAGGTGACTGGGCGGGTCCCGCCCATACCCGCTTTCCTGTTGACAGCCCCCTCCCCTTTTGATATACTGTCACCGACAACTGAATAGCGGCAATGTCTTCAGGGCAGGGTGAAATTCCCGATCGGCGGTACAGTCCGCGAGCGCGTGAGCGCTGATTTGGCGCGATTCCAAAACCGACAGTGATAGTCTGGATTCGAAGAAGGTGTGCTGGGACAGCCAGTGGGACCATTGGCTGTCTGCGCTCTTTTTCTCCCCCGCCCAACGCCCTGCTGACATGTCCGGCACACCTGAATTTTTAACGCCCGAACGGCATTCCGCCTGTTCGGGCGTTAATTTTTTCAGGAGGTCTCTTTATGAAAAACAGGACAAAAACCATCACGGCAATCGGTATGCTCTGCGCCCTGGCCTACGCCGCCGCGGCGGTGGGGAGGGTTCCCCTGGTGCTCTTTTTGAAGTACGATCCCAAAGACGTTGTCATCGCCGCCGGCGGCTTTTTATTTGGGCCGCCCGCCTCCCTCGCCATCGCCCTCATCGTCTCCCTCGCGGAGCTGCTCTCCATCAGCGAAACCGGCCTTTGGGGGTTTATCATGAACGTCATTTCCAGCTGCTCCTTTGCCTGTACGGCCTCGCTCCTTTACAGAAAGAGGCGGACGGCCTCCGGCGCCGCCGCCGGGCTGCTGTGCGGCTGGGGCTGTATGGTGCTGGCCATGCTGTTCTGGAATTACCTGATCGCCCCCATCTACATGGGCTGCCCGAGGCAGGTTGTGGCGGAGATGCTCCTCCCCGTTTTTCTGCCCTTCAATCTCATCAAAGGGGGGCTGAACGCCGCCGTCACCATGCTTTTATACAAGCCCCTCACCGCCGCGCAGGGCCGCTCCCGCCTGTAGGGCCCGTCCGCCCAATCCTGCCGGCCCGTTTTTTCGGGCCCCTGCAATATTTTTCCAAAGTACCGGGCATACTACCCCTACCAAATACATTTGGAGGGATCGCCATGCAAAGCGCCTACGAAAATTACCACAAGGGCAATGTGGACTTCATGAAGAGCAAGACCCGGGAGAACCTGATGCGCTCCTTCGCCGGGGAGAGCCAGGCCCGCAACCGCTACACCATCGCCGCCTCCGCCGCCCGGAAGGAAAAGCTGGAGGTGGCCGCCCGGGTGTTCGAGTTTACCGCCGACCAGGAGCGGGCCCACGCCAAGGTGTTCTACGACCTTCTGCTGCCCTCCGCCGGGCAGAACATCACCGTGGACGGCAACTACCCCATCGACCTGTCGGACAAGACCCTGGACCTGCTCCGCGCCGCCCGCCACAACGAGTACCAGGAGTTTGAGCACGACTACGCCCAGTTTGCCAAAATCGCCCACGAGGAGGGCTTTGACCTCATCGGCGGGCAGTTCGAGCTCATCGCTCAGATCGAAAAGACCCACGGAGACCGCTTCGGCATGCTGGCCGACCTCCTGGAGCAGGGCACGCTGTTCGGCCAGGACAACCAGCAGACCGTGTGGATGTGCCTGAACTGCGGGGAGATCATCACCTCCTCCCTCGCCCCCCAGGTCTGCCCCGTCTGCCGCCACGGCCAGGACTTTTTCGTCCGGCTGGACTGGGCGCCGTACACCGCCGGGCGCTGAAGCCGTGGCGTTCCGCCCGAACCAAGGGGAATCCCCGGATTCATCCAGATGAATCCGGGGATTCCCTTCGCTTCGGTCCATCCGCGCTGCTCACGGCGGCTCAGCGCTTTGCTGTTGTCACGCTTCGCCTGTTCGCGACGCGCGGCTTCCCTCCGTCTCGGACAAAAAACATCCGGGTCTTCGCCCCGTCTTGGCTTTTTGTCCTCGCT
>CAJUEG010000051.1 GCA_910584835.1 uncultured Oscillospiraceae bacterium
ACGCCGTCACCGTCCACAAGGCCCAGGGCAGCGAGTACCGGGCGGTGATCCTGGCCCTGAGCGACGTGCCCCCCTCCCTGCTGGCAAGGGGCGTGCTGTACACCGCCATCACCAGGGCCCGGGAGCTGTTTATCCTGGTGGGCAGCGGGGAGCTGATGGCCCAGATGGTGGCCAACGACCGGCAGACCCGGCGGTACTCCGCCCTGCGCACCAGATTGCTGCGGGAGACGGGACAGGAGGGGTGATTTTCCCCATTCGCGGTCTGTGGGGAGGAATTCTCACGCCCGTTCTGCTATACTGCCCCCAAAGGAGGGAGCGAAATGGATCAGGCCAAAGTGGGAAAATTCATCGCCCAGCTGCGCAAAGAGCGGGGGCTCACCCAGGAGGAGCTGGGACAGAAGGTTGGCGTGACCAACAAGACCGTTTCCCGCTGGGAAAACGGAAATTACATGCCCGACATTGAGCTGCTCGTCCCCCTGGGGGAGATTCTGGGCGTCAGCGTCAACGAGCTGCTGGCCGGGGAACGGCTGGACGACGCCGCGTTCCGCAGACAGGCGGATGAGAACCTGGTGGCGGCGGTGCGGGAGAGCAGCTTTGACCTCAAGGAGCGGACGGACTTTTTCAAGAAGAAGTGGCTGCGAGACAATGTGTGGCTGATCGCAGTCAGCATATTGGTTGGAACCGCCGTGTCCGTGAAGCTTTCTTTTGATGAGCTGTGGGCGCTGATCTCGCCCCTCTGGATCGTGGTATTCTGCTGGCTGCGAAACCGCATGATGGCCTATGTGGAGGGCAGGGTGTACGGCGATCCGAAGCCGCCCCGGGACGGTTGACAACGGGCGGGGAATACGGTATGATAAGGGGCGCAAAATAAAGAACCCCAAGGAGACACAGAGATGAAAAAGCCCTTCCTCACTCTGGCCCAGGCCAAGGAGATCGCCAAGACCTACCCCACCCCCTTCCACATCTACGACGAGCGGGGCATCCGGGCCAACGCCCGGGCGCTGAAGGCCGCCTTTGCCTGGAATCCGGGGTTTAAGGAATATTTCGCCGTCAAGGCCACCCCCACCCCCGGCATCCTCAAGCTTCTGCGGGAGGAGGGCTGCGGCGTGGACTGCTCCTCCCTCACCGAACTGATGATGGCGGAGAAATGCGGCTTTTCCGGAAACGAGATCATGTTTTCCTCCAACGAGACCCCGGCGTCGGAGTTTGCGCTGGCGGCCAAACTGGGGGCCTATATCAACCTGGACGACCTGACCCATGTGGATTTTCTCCGCGAGACCCTGGGGTATGTGCCCGAGACGGTGTGCTGCCGCTTCAACCCCGGGGGGATGTTCACCCTGGGAGAGAGCAAGGAGGGCTTCCAGGTCATGGACAACCCGGGCCAGGCCAAGTACGGCATGACCCGGCCTCAGCTGGCCCAGGCGTTCACCCGGCTCAGGGAGCTGGGTGCGAAGCAGTTTGGTATTCATGCCTTTTTGGCCTCCAACACCATCTCCAATGAATACTATCCCGCCCTGGCCCGGCTGCTGTTTGAGACCGCCGCCGACGTGGCAGAGGAGACCGGCTGCCCCGTGGCGTTCATCAACCTGTCCGGCGGGGTGGGGGTGCCCTACCGCCCGGACCAGAGCGCCAACGACATCGCGGCCATCGGCGCGGGGGTGCGCCGGGCCTACGAGGAGATTCTGGTACCCGCCGGGATGGGGGACGTGGCCATCTTTACCGAACTGGGCCGGTTCATGCTGGCCCCCTTCGGCCACCTGGTCACCACCGCCGTCCATGAAAAGCACATCTATAAGGAGTATATCGGGGTGGACGCCTGCGCCGCCAACCTGATGCGCCCCGCCATTTATGGGGCATACCACCACATCACGGTGCTGGGCAAGGAGGACGCGCCTCGTGACCACGTATATGACGTGGTGGGTTCCCTGTGCGAGAACAGCGACAAGTTTGCCATCGACCGGGCGCTGCCCAAGATCGACGCGGGCGATACGCTGGTCATCCACGACACCGGGGCCCACGGTTTTTCCATGGGATATAATTACAACGGAAAGCTGCGCTCGGCGGAGCTTCTGCTGCGGGAGGACGGCTCGGTGGAGCTGATGCGCCGGGCAGAGACCCCGGAGGACTACTTTGCCACCCTGGTTTGGTAAAAAACGGCGGCGGGTCAGGCCCGCCGCCTCATATGCGCCTGTGATGGAATTGGTAGACATGCGAGATTTAGGTTCTCGTGCGGCAACGCGTGTGGGTTCGAGTCCCTTCAGGCGCACCACTGTGAAAGGCCCCCGCCAGCACTCACTGGCGGGGGCTTTTATGAGAGTATGGGCGTTATTCAATGGAAATGAAGTTGCCCTGGGGCAATTCCTTCCGCTCCGTCTTGGGCATGGTCAGCTTCAGGATGCCGTCCTCAAATTTGGCGGAGATATCCTCCTGCCGCAGGTCGCCAACATAGAAGCTGCGGCTGCAGGTACCCACGTACCGCTCCCGGCGGATGTAGCGGCCCTGCTGGTCCTGCTCGTCCTTGTCCAGACCCTTGGCAGCGCTGATGGTCAGGTTGCCGTCCTTCAGCTCCACCTGAATCTCGTCCTTCTTAAACCCGGGCAGGTCGATATCCACCTCATAGTTGTCGCCTACCTCGCGGACGTCCGTCTTCATGATGTTCCGGGCGTGCTTGCCGTACAGCTGGTCCCGGCCATCGTGGAGCGCGGGCACACGCATCAGGTCGAACGGGCTGGAAAAGAACTCGTCAAACAGGTTTTCACCAAAAATACTGGGTAACATATCAATTCCTCCAATCAAATTATGGCAGGAGCGGCTGCCTTGCGGCCCCTCCTCTGTCGTATGGCTGTATCATACTCCAGAAAATTAGCACTGTCAATAGGAGAGTGCTAATATTAACAAAGGAACTGATATTTGTTCATAAAATACACGATTTCTCTGCGCAAGAATCCGCTGGCGGGCTTTACTCCAACCCACCAGGATTTTCGTGTCAGGATTCGCCATTCTCCGCAGCCGAAAACCGCTGGGACGGACGGCAAGCGCAGCACCCGCAGCCTGGCATGGTCGTGGATGGCAGAGAGATGCCAGCCTCTCGAAGATACCCGGTCAGCACCTCACAGCACAGGCTGAAGTGTGTGCTATGAGGCCAATAAATCCTGGAACCCATTGCGCCGCAGCGCTTTCCGAAAATAGCGATTTTGCACACTTACCCCACGTCGCCGCAAGCGTCATATCGCTTGCGGCGACTTTTCCAAAGTCACCGCTCGCTCATTCTGCTGCGGTTCCTTTCCCCGCCAAAACCGCTTCGCCGGCTTTTGGCGGGGCCCCATTTTGCGGATTCCCGGATAGCGATTTTCCACATTGCGCCATGCTGAAAGCCATATTTCAGTCTTATTCAGCAGGGCCGGAATGTAGCTTTTCTATTATAAACCCCTCATGATATACTGAGGTTCAGTATTGTCATGGAGGGTTTTCCATGTCCAGGAAAGTAACAAAGATTCCACAAATTAAGCAAGATACCCCAATCGAAGCTCAGCGGCTCCGGGTCGCGGCCTACTGCCGGGTCAGCACCAAGCATGAGAAACAGCAGCACAGTCCGGCGCCCAAATCAACTATTATACAAGCTACATCCATAGTCGTTTTACAAACTCTATATGGCCGCCGCTATCGCGCCCATCCCCACGGCCAGCTTTGCGGGACAGCCCTCCAGCAGCATCGGCGCAGCGTTTCTGAAAACCTATGCGGCGGCCACCCTCGTGGGGAACTGCGTGGGTGAAGTTTTGTTCAATATGCTCGTGCTGGTGACGCCATCAAAATGAGCGAAAGGCTGATCCGGGAACTGACGGGGCTGGGGTGACGATCAGGAAACACGCTTACTTCTTCCTATTCAGCTTTAATGAGATACCCTGTGCATCGGCGGCCTTTTGCAGCAGCGCCGCCGCATGCGCAGCACGTTCCTTTACGGTTGACAGATCGGATGCCGCAAGCTGATCCACAACAGCCCGCACATCAGAAAGCTCCAGCAGATTGACCGCCAGGCAAAAGAGCGTTTTTCTGCGTCCGTCATTACAGGAAGAAAGCAGATACTCCAGCAGCCGCACCTTTTCCTCCTGCTCGGCATTATAGCGGTCAGCTCCGATATTCCGCAGCTTTTCCATGTCGGCCTTTTGCCTTCTGGCAGTTATGAAGGAGTCATATTCGTCGATCTTCTCATATTTTTCACAGGGGTAGCGAGGGCACTCGCAGCAATACTCCACGCCCCCGTGCTCCAGGCTGCACCGGGCAATTTTACAAGATTGGTTCCCATTGCCGCACCCGCCGCAATGCCCGCCTAAGCGCATGGTACACAGGCCGCAGTTAAGCCCGCACAGGGAAAATAATTGATTCTTTCGGGTAAAGCCTTTCACTGATCTGTCTCCTCACATTTAACAGCTCCGGCAGTTTGTGGCATAGCAGCAGTAGGTGGACAGGCTTTACAACGGTCTGTCCGTGGATTGCTGCCACTGAGTCCAGGCCATAAGATAATCTTTTTCTCCAGTATCTTCGTCCGCGCCCTCACGCTGAATCTTGAATCCCTCTCTCAGATAAAAGTTTATGGCTCTTACATTTTTCTGGTACACATTTAACCACAGCTCTTTCCTGAGCCTCTTTACAAAATCCAGCAATTCCTTCCCAACACCATTGGACTGTGCTTGATACTGGACAAAAATTCCTGCAATATAGTCATCGATCAACCCAATAAAACCGCGTATGCTTCCTTCCGTTTCATAAACATATACTTCGGCCTGTGCAAGCTGTTCTCTCACTGCGGCATAGTTGTCCAGCCAATATTGCAAAGGGATAAAGACGTGCGTCTTTGTGTTGGTGCTCAGCCAAATTTCCCCAACACAGTCTATATCTGTTGTCTGCAGTTTGCGAATCATAGGATACTCCTGTCATTGGTAATTTTATAATTATAACCCATATAGAAATACAAATCAACACCCCACTTCAGGAGGCAATACCCATAGAAGTCCGCATCAACAAAGACGTCCGGGACTATCAGGAGAGCCTGTTCTTCGGCCTATCCCTGCGGCAGCTCGTGTTCGCCCTGCTGGCCGTGACAGCAGCTGTAGGCGTGTACTTCGGCGCAATATCGTGGGCAGCGGCGAAATCAGCTGGATCTGCGTCCTGGCATCATTTCCCTTCGCCCTGAGCGGGTTCTTTCCCTGCAACGGCATGACTTTTGAAAAGTTCCGGCTGACCTTCGTCCGCTCTGCTCTCATTTAATTCCAGTTTCACCCGCCTGCTCACGGCCATGCCAAAGGCACCCGGCCCCGTGTGGCAGCCGACGCTGAGGGCCAGCGGGTCATAGCGGATCTCCTCGCCCGGGAAGGTCTCGGCGGCCAGGGCCAGCCACGCCTCCCCCTCCTCCTGGGTCAGGAAGCTCCCCGCCGCCCCGATGCAGATGGGCCAGTCCCGCCGGTGAAACTCCTCCACGCTGCGCTTCATCACGTCCAGCAGCCTGTGCTTGCAGGCTTCCCGCCCCCGGACGGTGGCGCAGGCGTCCAGCCGCTCCCCCTCGATTTTCAGCAGCGGCTTCAGGTGCAGGATGGAACCCATCGCGGCGGCGGCAGGCGTGATCCGCCCGCCCCGCTTCAGATACTCCAGCGTGTCCACCCCGATGTAGATGACGGAGTCCAGGGCCATGCGCTCCAGCTCCGCCTTGATCTCCGCGGCGGTGCAGCCGGCCCGCGCCAAGGCCACAGCGTCCATCACGGCGCTGCGCTGGGTCACGGAAATGCGGTGGTTGTCCACCACCTGCACCCGGCCGCCGTAGTCCTCCGACAGACCCATGGCCGCGTGGCAGGAGGCGCTCAGCCCGCTGGACATGGGGATATAGGCCAGCTCGTCACATTCCTCCAGCGCCCGGTCCCACAGGGCCATCACGTCGCCGGGGGCGGGCTGCGAGGTGGATATGGCCCGCCCGGCCTTCTGGCTGCGGTAAAATTCCTCATAGGTCAGGGTCACGCCCTCGTAACGGGTCTCCCCGTCGATGAGGATGGGCATGGGGATGACGTACACGCCCAGACTTGCTCCTTCCTCCACAGAGATGCCGCTGTTGGTATCGGTCATAATCGCGGTTTTCATCGCTGCCTCCCGTCAATCCACCCGGGGCGAACCCCAGAAAAACAGCGCCACGGTGCCCGGTCCGGTGTGGCTGCCGATGGTGGTCCCGATGGGGAAGATCTCCACCCTCCCCTGGAGCCTGGGGAACCGCGCTTCCACCAGATCGGCCACAGTCCGGGCGTCCTCCATGCACAGGGAATGGCAGATAAAGCATTTCCCGCTGTACTCCGGGCCTCCCTCCGCGTGGGCCTCCATCTGCTCCACGATGCGCTGAATGACCCGCCGCTTCCCCCGCAGCTTTTCCCTGGGGGCCAGATGGCCCTCCGCGTCCATGTTGAGCAGGGGGCAGATGTTCAGCATGGTGCCCACCATGCCCGCCGCTTTAGAGATCCGCCCGCCCCGGACATAGAAGGACAGGTCGGTGGAGAAGAACCAGTGGTGCATCCGAAGCCTGTTGGCCTCCGCCCAGTCCCGCAGCTCGTCGATGGTCTTTCCCCGGTCCCGCAGGTCGGCCAGGGTCTCCATCAGCAGCCCGTAGCCGCTGGAAGCCCCCAGGGAATCCACGATATACAGCTTCCGCTCCGGGTAGCGCTCCCTCAGCTCGTCCCCGGCGATGCAGGCGGCGTTGTACGTCCCCGTCAGGCCCGTGGACAGGGTGACATGGAGGATGTCCAGCCCCTCCGCCAGCATTTTTTCAAAGTGCGTGATGTATTCCTCCACGCTCACTTGGGAGGTCTTGGTCTCCGCACCGTTGGACATACGCCGGAACAGCTCCTCCGACGGCATGGATACCCCCATATCGTCCAGATACTCCGTCCCGTCCAGCGTGTACCGAAAGCACACATAGCGCAGGTCCCGTTTTTTCATCCACTCCGGGCTCAGGTCCACCGTGGAGCAGCTGCTCAAACAAAAATCACTCATCAGAAAGCCTCCGTTGACAGGTAAAATGAAAGGCGATATAATACGGTACAAGTGTATCACATCACCTTTCGGGCGGCAATGCCCCCTTCCGGGACAAAATCCGGGTTTTCGTATCACATTGTCAGGAGGAAACCCCCATGGACAAGCGGAAAGCGGAAAATCTGCGGGTGAAGCAGAGCATCACCAACGCGCTCTTTGCCCTGATGAGGGAAAAGAGCCTGTCCGACGTCCAGATCACCGAACTGGTCGGACGCGCCGGGGTGGCCCGGGCATCCTTCTACCGCAATTACGATTCCAAGGAGGACGTGCTCATCACCCTGATCCGGGACGTGCTGGAGCGGTTCCGGGGGGAGATCAGCATGGAACGGGAAAGCTTTTACTGCTATGAAAACGTCCTGCTGAGCTTTCAATATTTTTTGAAGTACCGGGACTATATTCTGAATCTATGCCGCTCCGGCTTCCTCTCCGCGCTGCTGGAGGAGCTGAACCGCTTTCACGAGAGCGTGGAGGGCACCATGGCGTCGTCCTCCATCCAGCGGTATCAGTTGTATACCTATATCGGGGCGCTGCTCAACACCGGGCTGGTCTGGCTGTCCGGGGATGTCAGGACCACCCCGGAGGATATAGCGCGCTACTTCTGGGACGCGGCTTCCAAAATGCTGGGCCGGACCGATGATCCTATCGCACAACCTTCCAGTGTGTCTGATTCATATCCTGGCCAATCAGTTAAGCCGAAAATGGAATACTTTATTTAAGCGGGGGTCTTATCTGTTGGGCCGAATTTATGAACTGACAAACCATACAGAAAAACAGGAATCATTCCGGGAAATTGAATGTGACCTATACCATGGCGGACAATGATCTGTACCTGTTCAACAAAAATGATACTGTCAGTTTAACACTCCCGGCTGACCTGGAATTTCGATTTAGCGCCACTGCGAAGAACGGCTCGGTTTATACTGCCTCTCCAGAAAGTATTTCATCAATGGGCAGACCACAAGCGGCTCAGTTGGTTTGCATCCAACGGTTACCGTTGAAGTGGAGACACGGAACGGAGATATACAGGTAACACAATGAAAACCAAAAGAAGAGAAAGTGAAAACTGCATGGATTTTATAAAGGTGGTTCATCGGAGGCGCGTTTATCCGCTGATGTACTGCTATGCGGAATTGCCGGGCCGCCTGGATGTAGATATACTGAAACATTCGGCCTTCGGTCAATTTGTCCCGGAAATACTATGCGCTTATGATTACCGGCACAACCGCCTCATCGGCAAAGGATGTGGTTCAGACAGCCCTTGCTTTTTTCCACGCGGAATACTGGCATGGTTTTCCGCTCCTTTCGGCGTCTGGACATGAAAAAACGCCGCAGACTTTTTTCAAAATCTGCGGTGTTCGCCGGGGCGCAGAAACGTGCCGTGTCTTGCCGACATCGCCCGTTTTCTGTGCTGTTGTTCACTTGTTTGCGCCGCCCCGTTTTCCGCTGCCCTTAAAAAACATTGATTTTACCGGGGTTTCTCATGTTTTCTTATGGCAACGCCCTTAACGGCCGGCGGTTTTCTTTGGCAGTCGATTTTGTTCCTGAGTCTGGGCCCACAGCTGCATCCCGGTGACCAGCACGAAGGTGGCCACCGCGGGGGACACCAGCGCGTGGCCCGCAATGGCGGAGATGGCGAAGCCCATCAGCACGGCGTACAGCGCGGTGCAGTAATCCAGGCTGGCCAGCCGCTGGGCCGGGCGGCGGAAGAACTGGACGATGGCCCACACGAAGAAGGCCAGGTAGGGCAGATAGTACAGCCCAAAGCCCAGAATGCCGTGGCGCAGCAGCAGGGCCAGGGGGTCCATCTCCACCATGAAGTGCACCTCGCGGCCGTAGGCGGCCACGTTGGCGTAGCCGATGCCCAGCAGCTTGGCGGCGATGCCGCCCTCGGTATACACCTGGACGGAGGGGCAGGAGCCCAGCAGGCGGCGGCTGAGGATCTGGTCGATGTGCTCCAGGGTCTCGTTGTTGTTGAGCAGGTCCTTGAGCCAGGTGCCCTTGGCGGCCCGCTGGATTTCCTCGCCCCAGGACAGCAGGGTCTGCTCCGGATCATTGCCCAGCAGCGCAAAATACACGTTGTCCAGGTAGTCCTTCAGGGGGGAGTTGAGGAAGAAGATCAGAATCAGCACCAGCAGCCCGGCCATGGCGGCGGTCTGGACCAGCCTCGCCCGGGTGCGCTCCCGGACCAGATGGACCGCCTGCCACACGAAGGCCGCCACGCTGTATACCACGATGGCGCCGAAGATAATCTTGGTGCCCAGGAAGTTGGCGCTCACCGCCACCGCAAACAGGGTCCACACCGCCAGCGCGCCCTTCCACCAGGTCTTTTTGGTGACCTCGGACAGCACCTGGGCGCAGTACTGCATGGTGAAGGGGGCCGTAATGGCCATAATGCAGCCCACCTCATTGGCGGCGTAGAACCAGCCCCGGAAGCCCATGCCCGCATTGCCGTAGGACACGAAGCTGGTGCCGGTGGCCACGGCGACGGGGATGACGCTGGCGTAGATTCCCCCCGCCAGGGCGATGGCCCGGGTGGTGACCAGATAGCCGTACTGCTTGTACGCCGCCCAGAGGAAGAGGAACACGAAGGGGAAGAAGAAGGTCTTGATTACGTCCTTCATATTGCTCACGCACAGGGACAGCCCGCCCAGGGTGAACATATAGCCCATAAACAGCGCCAGGTAGGCCAGCAGCGCCCCGGTGTAGATCATCACCCGCTTTTTCCCCGGGAAATCGCTGACAAACACGGTGTACAGGAAAGCCGCGGCCATGAACAGCGAACGCACCACGATGCCCACCGTGACGGGATGCTCGAATTCGGCGCCCAGGCCGGTGAGCACGTCCAGCAGGGGCTGGCACAGGATGTAGACGGCCAGGATCACCGGCAGCCGGACCTTTGCCTCTGTCTGGAGTTTTGCGCGCAAATTCTGCATATTCTCTATACCTCCATACGCCGTTTGACGTCCCTTCCTTCAAAACACAGCTTACTTAGTATAGTATAGCTTGGCGGATAATGCAATAAAAAATCGTTCAAAAGAATGTTAACATTTTGAAAAGATAGAAATCAGCCCTCCGCGCCGCGGCGCGGAGGGCTGATTTGCGGGACCCATTTGGATGAAACATCCTCAGGCGGAATAAATCCGCCCTGCGGCAAAACCCCGCATGCACCGCTTGGTGCGCGTTTGGCCGCCCTGCGGCTTACAGCGCGGCCTTGATGGCCTCCACCTCGTCGCCACAAACTCCATATTCCTGCCTTTCACCTTCGGCGAAAGCTCGTCCATTGCGTTGTGGCTCCTCTCCCCACAAAGCCTGAGGAACGGCTTTGTGGGGGCCCCGATATTACAGGGCGCTTTTAATGGCCTCCACCATATCCGTCTTTTCCCAGGGCAGGTCCAGCTCGGGGCGGCCAAAGTGGCCATAGGCGGCGGTCTGGCGGTAGATGGGCCTGCGCAGGTTCAGGCGGTTGATGATGGCGGTGGGGCGCAGGTCGAACACCTTGTCCACCGCCGCCTCCAGCGCCTCGTCGCTGACAGAGCCGGTTCCGAAGGTGTCCACCCGCACGGACACGGGCTTGGCCACGCCGATGGCATAGGCCAGCTGCACCTGGCACTTGTCGGCCAGGCCGGCGGCCACGACGTTCTTGGCCACCCAGCGGGCGGCGTAGGCTGCGGAGCGGTCCACCTTGGTGGGGTCCTTGCCGGAGAAGGCGCCGCCGCCGTGGGGGGCGGACCCGCCGTAGGTGTCCACGATAATCTTCCGCCCGGTGAGGCCGGAGTCGCCCTGGGGTCCGCCCACCACAAAGCGGCCGGTGGGGTTGACCAGGATCCGGGTATTTTCGTCCAGCAGGGCGGCGGGAATGGTGGGCTTCACCACCAGCTCGATCATATCGGCCCTGATCTGCTCCAGGGTGGCCTCGGGGGCGTGCTGGGTGGACAGCACCACCGTGTCCACCCGGACGGGCCTGCCGTCCGCGCCGTACTCCACGGTGACCTGGCTCTTGCCGTCGGGCCGGAGGTAGTCCACCAGCTTCTCCTTACGTACCTGGGTGAGCCGCTGGGCCAGCTTGTGGGACAGGGAGATGGCCAATGGCATCAGCTCCTCCGTCTCGGTGCAGGCGTAGCCGAACATCATGCCCTGGTCGCCCGCGCCGTTGTCCAGCCCGTCGTCCAGCTCCCCCTCCTTGGCCTCCAGCGCCTTGTCCACCCCCAGGGCGATGTCGGGGGACTGCTCGTCGATGTTGGTGATGACGGCGCAGCTGTCGCCGTCGAAGCCGTACTTGGCCCGGTCATAGCCGATGTCCCGGATAACCTGGCGGGCGATCTTGGGTATGTCCACATAGCAGGAGGTGGTGATCTCCCCCATGATGTGGACCAGGCCGGTGGACACGGCGGTCTCGCAGGCCACCCGGGCCGCGGGGTCCTTTTCGATGATGGCGTCCAGGATGGCGTCGGAAATCTGGTCGCAGATCTTGTCGGGGTGGCCCTCGGTCACCGATTCAGAGGTAAACAGTCTTTTTGCCATGGTTGCTTCTCCTTTCTTTTTTGGAAGAGGCTGAAAAAGCCCCCGCCGGCTTGCGGCGGGGGCAGAATGGGTTCAGTTCTCTCCTCATCTTGCGTTTCCGCCGGACTTGGCACCTTGCTTTGCAGGTTGCCGTGGCTTCATTGGGCCGGTCCCTCCGCCACTCTTGATAAGGGTTATTTACTTGTACGGTTTTATTATAGCACGCCTTTCCCCGCTGTCAATGGGCAGTTGGAGAAAAACGTAAAGTTTTGGCTCAGCCCTCCGCCCCGGCCCGCAGGGGCAGGATGTCCCGCCGGTACACCCGGCGCATAAACACCGCGCACAGCGCGCAGGAGAACAGCTCCGCGATGGGGAAGGCCAGCCACACCTGCTCCAGGCCGAACAGCCGGGACAGGAGGAAGGCCACCGGCAGCAAAACGATGAGCTGCCGCACCAGCGAGGTGGTCAGGCTGAGCACGCCGTGGTCCAGCGCCTGGAACACCGACCCGGCCACGATGCCGAAGCCCGCCAGCAGCCAGCTGCAGGAGATGATCCGCAGGGCGGGGATGCCGATGGCCAGCAGGTCCCCCGCCGCCTCGTCCTCCGCCTGGAAGATGGACAGCAGCGGCCCGGGCGCCAGCTGGAACACCACAAAGCCGACGGCCATGAGGGCAGTGGCGTAGACCGCGCTGAGCTTGATGGTCTTCAGGATGCGGTCCGGCCTGCGCGCGCCGTAGTTATAGGCTACGATGGGCACCATGCCGTTGCAAAGGCCGAATACCGGCATGAAGAAGAAGGACTGGAGCTTGAAATACACCCCGAACACCGCCGTGGCCGTCTTGGTGAAGCCCAGCAGGATCTGGTTCATGCCAAACACCATCACCGAGCCGATGGACTGCATGATAATGCCGGGCAGGCCCACGCTGTAAATGGCCCGGATGGTGGGGCCGTCGGGGCGGAAGCCCCGAAAGGACAGGTTCACATCCGGGTTCCGGGTGAGGTTGAAGAAAATGGACACGCAGCAGCCCGCGCACTGGCCGATGACGGTGGCCAGCGCCGCCCCCGCCACCTCCATCCTGGGGAACGGGCCCAGGCCGAAGATGAGGATGGGGTCCAGAATGATGTTGGTCACCGCCCCCACCGCCTGGGAGATCATGGACTGGACGGTGCGCCCGGTGGCCTGGAGGATGCGCTCCAGCGTCACCGCCCCGAACAGGCCCATGCTCATCCCGCAGCAGATGGACAGGTAGTCCGCGCCGTAGCTGACAATGCCCTCCACGTCGGTCTGCACCGTATAGAACAGCCGGGAGCAGGTCAGGCCCAGCGCCACAAACGCCAGACAGCTCAGCGCCGCCAGAAAGATGCCGTTCACCGCCGCCTTGTCCGCCTTGTCCCGGCGCTGCTCCCCCAGGCTGCGGGACAGCAGGGCGTTGATGCCCACGCCGGTGCCCACGCTGACGGCGATCATCAGGTTCTGCACCGGGAAGGCCAGCGACACCGCGTTGAGCGCGTCCTCATTGAGCTGGGAGACGAAATAGCTGTCCACCACATTGTAAAACGCCTGGACCAGCATGGAGATCATGATGGGGATGGACATATTCAGCAAAAGCCGGTTCACCGGCATGACGCCCATTTTGTTCTCGCCTTCGGGCCGTGCCACAGGAAACTCCTCCTTTTTCTCGCTTGGGACGTCGCCCCGCATTTGTCAAGTCACAGTAATACATGATTATAGTGGAATCTGATTTTATTGTCAATGGGTGTCGTCCGGCGGCGAAAAGAAAAGCGCCCGGCGGAAAACGCCGGACGCTTCTGGTCAGCTTTTCGGTTTTGGCTTGAACAGGAAGGCCACCGCCACGCCCAGGAAGATGGCGGCGGCCACGCCCCCCGCGGTGGCGGTGACGCCGCCGGTGAGGGCGCCCAGCAGCCCCTTTTCCGCCACCGCCTCCTTGACGCCCTTGGCCAGGGCGTACCCGAAGCCGGTGAGGGGCACCGTGGCCCCCGCCCCGGCCCACTCCGCCAGGGGCTTGTACACGCCCACCGCCCCCAGTATTACCCCGGACACCACGTAGGCCACCAGGATGCGGGCGGGGGTGAGCTTGGTCTTGTCGATGAGCACCTGGCCGATGATGCAGAACAGGCCGCCCACCAGAAAGGCTTTCAGATAGTCCATCATTTTCCTCCTTCCAGCGCAATGGCGTGGCACACGCCGGGGATGGACTCCCCCTGCATGGTGGCGGTGGGAGAGTGGAGCGCCCCGGTGGGGCAGAACAGGATGCGCTTCCACCGCCCGGCCAGCAGCCCCGGCAGCAGGTAGCCGCACAGCACCGACGCCGAGCACCCGCACCCGGACGCCCCGGCGTGGACGTCCTGCTGCTCCCGGTCGAAGAGGATCAGGCCGCAGTCGTTGTAGTTGGCCAGCTCCACCCCGTCCCGGGCGAAAAAGTCGCACACGATCTCGTGGCCCAGGCTGCCCAGGTCGCCGGTGACGATGAGGTCGTAGTAATCCGGGGAGAGGGCGGTGTCCTCAAAGTGGGCCTTCAGGGTGGAGTATGCCGCGGGCGCCATGGCCGCCCCCATGTTGTTGGCGTCCTTGATGCCCTTGTCCACCACCTTGCCCACCGTCACCCGGGCCACCCGGGGCCCGGGGCGCACCTCGTTGGTGACGATCACCGCCCCGGCAGCGGTGGCGGTCCACTGGGCGGTGGGGGTCCGCTGGGAGCCGTACTCCAACGGGGTGCGGTACTGCCGCTCCGCCGAGCAGAAGTGGGAGGAGGTGACGGCGGCGGCGTACTTCCCGTACCCGCCGCTGAGCAGCAGCGTGGCCAGCGCCAGGCTCTCCCCCATGGTGGAGCACGCCCCGTACAGCCCGAAGAAGGGCACCGCCGCCGCCCGGGCGGCGTAGCCCGAGCCGATGCACTGGTTCAGAAGGTCCCCCGCCAGCAGCAGGTCCAGGTCCGGCGAGTGCAGCCCCGCCCGCTTCAGCGCCGCGTCCAGGGCCAGCTGCTGCATGGCGGACTCGGACTTCTCCCAGGTCTCCTCCCCAAAGGCGTCGTCCTGGCAGGTGTGGTCAAAGTGGCGGCCCAGGGGGCCCTCGGTCTCCTTCTTGCCGGCGGCGGAGCCGTGGCCGATGATGACGGGGGGCGACCCGGGCTGGAAGGTCTGCCGCCCCAGCTTGCGATTTTCCATGGAAGTGACTCCTTTGACGAAATCGTTGTCACGCTGCGCCTGTTCGCAACGCGCGGCTTCGCTGCGGCTCAGGCAAAACTCAGGCCCGTGAAACGGGCCTTGGACTTTTGCCTTCGCTCCGCTCCATCCGCGCTGCTCACGACGGCTCCGCGCTTCGTTGTCACGCTGCGCCCGTTCGCAACGCGCTTCCTGGTTAGTTTGCGCTGTTGAAGGAAATTCATACATGGAGAAAAATCTGACAGCAGAAGCGGCCTTGTCACTGGAAAAACGGGGAGGATTGTGATATAATGCTTTTCGTAATTTTTGGGGGGAACAAGCCGATGCCAGAGGACAAGCGTACCATAGGATATATCTGCCCCGTGTGCGGCCAGGCGGTCATCGCCTCACGCACCGCCTTTCAGCTCGCCGCCGGGGACAGCGTGCTGCCCTGCCCCTGCGGCAAGTCGGAGCTGGGCTTCCGCCAGCTGGGGGACCGCTGCGAGGTCACCGTCCCCTGCCTGTTCTGCGCCAAGGACCACCGGGCCGTCTGCGCCAACGACGCCCTGCTGCGCCAAAAGCTGCTGGCCCTGTCCTGCCCCGCGTCGGGGCTGGGGTGCTGCTATATCGGCGAGGAGGGCCCGGTATTCCAGGCCATGGAAAAGCTGGAGGAAGCGGTGGACAAGCTGCGGCTGGACGACCAGACGGACAGGCGGGGCGCCTTTCTCAACGAGGCGGTCATGGGCGAAATACTGGGCGAGCTGAAGGACATCGCCCGGCGGGGCGGGGTGAAGTGCGCCTGCGGCTCGGCGGACTACGGGATCAGGGTGGGCTACTCCGCGGTGGACCTGGTGTGCGCCCGCTGCGGCGCGGCCCTGCGCCTGAGCGCCGCCACCCCCGGCGACCTGGACGCCCTGTGCGCCCGGGACGCCCTTACTATCCCCGGAAAGAAGGAATAACGCTTGAGTACCTTTTATGAAATGGACTTCCGGGTGGACTCCCGGGATGTGGATTTGTTCAACCAATGCCGCCCGTCGGCGGTGCTGGGCTACCTTCAAGAGGCCGCCACCCAGGCCGCTTTGGAGCTGGGGGTGGCGGGACCCCAGATCAGGGAGAAGTACAACTGCCTGTGGATGGTCACCCGCAACTGGGTGGAGCTGGACGCCCCCCTGCGCTGGAACGAGCTCATCACGGTGAAAACCTGGCACCGGGGGGCCTCCGGGGCGTCCTCCTACCGGGATTTCGACCTGTTCCGGGATGGGAAGCCCATCGGGCAGGGCGTCTCGGTGTGGGTGATGGTGGACGCGGACGAGCATAAGCTGTTCCGAATGAAAAATCTGACCGAGTTCCAGGGCACCGACGGCGGGGAGCTGTGCAAATCCGTCAGGCTGCGCCGCCCGGCCATGCCCGGGCAGTTCGACGCGCGCACCCGGCGCGACCTGCGCTACTCCGACACCGACATCAACGGCCATGTCAACAACATCCACTACGCGGATTTCGCCTGTGACAGCCTCCACCTGGAGCGGCAGGGCCGGGGAAAGTTTGTGCGCACCTTCCAGATCGGCTACGTCAGCGAGTGCCAGGCGGGCGAAACCCTGTGGGTGGACACCGCCGTCCAGGGGGATCAGCTCTTCGCCCGGGGCGAGGGCGGGGACGGCACGGAGCGCTTCGACTTTTCCCTGACCCTGGACGAGCTTCCAAATAGCGACAAATAGCCCCCCTTCTCCGGGAAGATTTAATGCTTTTGTAACAAATATGCGTGAACTTTTGTAACGACTGCCCGGTATTCTAATACTCGCAAGAGACGCTTTTCTTTTTCATTCTATCCTCCATCCTTTTTTGAGCCGGGGCGGCAGCGCTCCGGCTCACCTCCTTTTATGCGCAGAGCGCCCCGCAGTCATGGACTGCGGGGGTTTTCTTCATCGGCGGCGGTCCAGTGGGGGCAGCATTCCTCCGCCCGCCGCTTTTTCAGCCTGGGGTGGGTGCAGTGGCCGTAGTTCGTGGCAAGATAGCACTCCTCATACGAGCGGATGTAGTGCTTGCGGAAATATCTGCAGTTCCCGCAGCGCTCCTCGGGCAGGGCTTGCCAGCCTTTCATACTTATCACCTCTACTGTAGTATATCATTGACAGTTATTGATTGTCAATAACTGTCGGGCATTTTGACAGTCAATGTTATACAATGATATATACAGAGGTGAGACAAATGGCAAAAACAGAAACCCAAATCTCTTTCCGCGTAACCTATGAATTTAAGGCCCGGCTGGAAGCCCAAGCGGAAAAAGAACACCGCCCTGTTGCCAACCTAATTCACAAGGTAATGGAAGAATACCTGGACCAGGCGGAAAAGGCGAATTAACACACACGCAACGTGGGGGGCAGACCCACCCGGCAGGCGCGGCTGGCGGGCCGCACGGCTTGCCCGTGTCCAGACACAGGCGGCAGCGCAAATAGGGGAATCCGCGTCGAAAGCCCCACGCGCCGGAAGGTCCCAGCCTATGTCCGTAAATTATCCCCCGTAAACAGGGGGTTCTCAGGGGGAAGCCCGCCTGTGGACGCGGCCCGCCCTTTGGGCCGCGTCCACAGGGGCGGGATGCCCCCTGAGCATTCTCTTTGGGTACTTTCTCTCATGGGAGAGAAAGTACCGCCCCGCAGGGCGCATTGCGGAGATAAAAAAGGCCCCAGGCCAATCGGCCTGGGGTCCTTTCCTTATTCTCAGTACATCCCCATGTCCGGGTTGGGAGCCGGGGCCGGAGCGGGGGGCTCGGGCTTGTCGGCCACCAGGGACTCGGTGGTCAGCAGCACGGCGGCCACGGAGGCGGCGTTCTCCAGGGCGGAGCGGGTCACCTTGGTGGGGTCCACGATGCCGGCGGAGATCATGTCGCAGTACTCCTCCTTGTAGGCGTCGAAGCCGTAGCCGGTCTTGCCCGCGGACTTCACGCGCTCCAGCACCACGGAGCCGTCGATGCCGGCGTTGGCGGCGATCTGCTTCATGGGCTCGGCCAGGGCCTTGGCCACGATGTTGGCGCCGGTCTTCTCGTCGCCCTCCAGGGTGCCCACCAGGTTCTCCACGGCGGGGATGGCGTCCACGTAGGCGGCGCCGCCGCCGGCCACGATGCCCTCTTCCACAGCGGCGCGGGTGGCGTTCAGCGCGTCCTCGATGCGCAGCTTCTTCTCCTTCATCTCGGCCTCGGTGGCAGCGCCCACCCGGATGATGGCCACGCCGCCGGCCAGCTTGGCCAGCCGCTCCTGGAGCTTCTCCTTGTCGTAGTCGGAGGTGGTGGTCTCGATGGCCTTGCGGATCTGGCCCACCCGGGCGGAGATGGCGTCGGAGGAGCCCTCGCCGTCCACGATGATGGTGTTCTCCTTCTGGACCTTCACCTGGCGGGCGCGGCCCAGCATATCCATGGTGGCCTCCTTGACCTCCATGCCCAGGTCGGAGGAGATGACCTGGCCGCCGGTGAGGATGGCGATATCCTCCAGCATCTCCTTGCGGCGGTCGCCGAAGCCGGGGGCCTTGATGCAGCACACGTTCAGGGTGCCGCGCAGCTTGTTCACCAGCAGGGTGGACAGGGCGTCGCCCTCCACGTCCTCGGCCACGATGAGCAGACGGCGGCCGGACTGGGCAACCTGCTCCAGGATGGGCAGCAGGTCCTGGATGGAGGAGATTTTCTTATCGGTGAGCAGGATGAGGGCGTCGTCCAGCACGGCCTCCATCTTCTCGGTGTCGGT
>CAJUEG010000052.1 GCA_910584835.1 uncultured Oscillospiraceae bacterium
GACGTGTCCGGCTCCGGCGGCACCTTCTTCATCGAGCCCATGGGGGTGGTGAACGCCAACAACGAGCTGCGGGAGCTCCAGGCCAAGGAGCAGAAGGAGATCGAGCGCATCCTGGCGGAGCTGTCCGCTGACTGCGCCGGGCATCTGACCGACATCGAGGACGACTACCAGACCCTGGTGTCCCTGGACTGTATCTTTGCCCGGGCCAAGCTGTCCTCCGTCATGGGGGCCATGGAGCCGGCGCTGGGCAGCCATATTGAGCTGCGAAAGGCCCGGCACCCCCTGCTGGACCCCAAGACCGCCGTGCGCAACGATTTGAAGCTGGGCGGCAGCTTCGACACGCTGGTCATCACCGGCCCCAACACCGGCGGCAAGACCGTTACCCTGAAAACCCTGGGCCTGCTCACCCTGATGGCCCAGTGCGGGCTGCACATCCCGGCGGCGGACGGCTCTACCGTGAAGGTGTGCTCCGCCGTGCTGGCGGACATCGGGGACGAGCAGTCCATCGACCAGTCCCTGTCCACCTTCTCTTCCCACATGACCAACATCGTGGCCATTTTGGAGCAGGCGGACGACGAGACGCTGATTTTGTTCGACGAGCTGGGGGCGGGCACCGACCCGGTGGAGGGCGCGGCCCTGGCCGCCGCTGTCATCGAGTCCGCCCGGGCCATGGGGGCCCATGTGGCGGCCACCACCCACTACGCCGAGCTGAAGGTGTACGCCATGACCACCAAGGGGGTGGAAAACGCCTCCTGCGAGTTCGACGTGGAGACCCTGGCCCCAACCTACCGGGTGCTCATCGGCATCCCGGGCAAGTCCAACGCCTTCGCCATCTCCCGGCGGCTGGGCCTGCCCGACTATATCATCCAGAAGGCGGCCGACCGCATCGACGCGGAAAATGTGCGCTTTGAGGACGTGCTCAGCCAGCTGGACCTGCAGCGCCAGGCCATGGAGAAGGAAAAGGAGAAGGCCGCCCAGCTGCGCCGGGAGATGGAGGAGGACCGGGCCAAGGCGGAGGAATACCGCGCCCGCATTGAGGAGGAGCGGCGGAAGGCCACCGAGAAGGCCCAGGCGGAGGCCCGGGCCATCATTGAGCAGGCCCGGGACGCCGCGGACCAGACCTTCAAGGAACTCAACGAGATGCGCCGCCGCCAGGAGCAGGCGAAGGAGTGGGTGGACGACAACGAGCAGCGCTCCGAGCTGCGCCGGAAGCTCAACGAGGCGGACGCCGCCCTGGGCGGACGGAAGGAGGAGCTGCCGCCACCGCCCCCCACCCGGGACGCGGTGGCGGGCGACATCGTGGAGCTGGTGAAAATGGGCACCCAGGCGGAGGTCGTGGGGGTGAACAGGGACGGCACCCTACAGCTCCAGGCGGGCATTTTGAAGCTGAAGGCACGCCAGGGCGAGGTGCGGGTGCTGGAGGACGTCACCGCCCGGAAAAAGCAGAGCGCGAAGGACAAACAGCGCGCCGCGTCTGTGAGCCGCCCCTTCCGGGCCTCCGCCGCCAAGGCGGAGCTGGACCTGCGGGGCATGATGGTGGACGAGGCCCTGGGGGCGGTGGACCTGTTTTTGGACAACGCCCTCATGGGCAAGCTGGAGACGGTGACCATCATCCACGGCAAGGGCACGGGCGCGCTGCGGAAAGCGGTGCGGGAGCATCTGAAAAAGAGCCGCTACGTCAAGGAGTACCGCCCCGGGGTCTACGGGGAGGGCGAGGACGGCGTCACGGTGGCCACTTTGAAATAACAGGGATGTCCGCCCCCTGCGGACGGTCCAAAGTAGTGAATTATGGGGGGTTTTCACGAAAGTGCCTGTGAGAATTTGGTGAAAATGCTCTTGACGTTTGGGGGCTAAATTTGGTATTCTTATGGGGTAAAAAATTCGGGAGAGCAATCAGGTCGAGGTACGCTGGACCGAAACAACTTGATGGAGGGAACCGCTCATGTATATGAAAGAGACAACCGTCAACAATCAGGTCGGCCTGCACGCCCGTCCGGCGACGTTTTTTATCCAGAAGGCCAATGAGTTTAAGAGTTCCATCTGGGTGGAGAAGGATGACCGCCGGGTCAATGCCAAGAGCCTGCTGGGCGTTCTGTCTTTGGGCATCGTGAAAGGGACGGCCATCAACCTCATTGCTGACGGCCCGGACGAGGAGGCCGCCATTAACGCGCTGGTGGAGCTCATCAATTCCGAGTTCGCCGATTGATTCTTCGCTGACCACAAAAAAGCGCCGCATATGCGGCGCTTTTCTTGTAAGTGCATGGGGGTTCGCCCCCGGGGCGCTCCATTTGGAAAGGGGCGGGAAGCATGACATTTGATGAGTTGCGGGACAAGGCCCACGCTTTACCGCTGAAGCCCGGCGTGTATATCATGCAGAACGCCGCCAGCGAGGTCATCTACGTGGGCAAGGCCAAGGCGCTGAAAAACCGGGTGAGCCAGTATTTCCAGGACCAATCCCGCCACAATGAAAAAACCCGGGCCATGGTCAGCCAGATCGACCACTTCGACGTGATCGTGGTGCAGTCGGAGTTCGAGGCCCTGGTGCTGGAGTGCGCCCTCATCAAGCGCCACCAGCCCCGGTACAATATTCTGCTCAAGGACAGCAAGGGCTTCCCCTATATCCGGCTGTCCCCGGGGGACTATCCCCGGTTCTCCCTGGCCTCCAAGGCGGAGGACGACGGGGCGCGGTACTTCGGGCCCTACGGCTCCCGGTTTGCCAGCCAGGGCATCATCGACGCCCTGCGGGAGGCCCTGCGCCTGCCCGCCTGCCGCCGGAAGTTCCCGCGGGATATCGGCAAAGAGCGGCCCTGCCTCAACTTCCACATGGGGGTGTGCGACGGCTACTGCCGCCCAGAGATGGACCAGTCCCAGTACGGGCACTCCGTCGGCCAGGCGGTGCGGCTGCTGGAGGGGCGGCTGGACGAGGTGGTGGACGAGCTGTCCGCCGAGATGAATCTGGCGGCGGAGGAGCTGCGGTTTGAAAAAGCCGCTCAGCTCCGGGACCGCATCCGGTCCATCCAGCTGCTGTCCACCCGGCAGAAGGCGGTGGCCGGGTCGCTGGCGGACACCGACGTGGTGGGCTATCACCGGGGGGAGGCCAAGAGCTGCTTTGTGGTGCTGCACTACATCGGCGGGGAGCTGGCGGCCAAGGACTGGGAGCTGCTGGGCATCCCCATGGAGGACGAGCAGACCACCGTGTCCACCCTGGCGGCCCAGTACTACGGCGGGCGGGGCCAGCTGCCCAAGCAGATTCTGCTGCCCTGCGACATTGACGAGCAGGTGGAGCTGGCCCGGATGCTCACGGAGTCTGTGGGCCGCAAGGTGGAGGTGCTCACCCCCCAGCGGGGGGCGAAGATGGAGCTGGTGCGCCTGGCCAACGAAAACGCCGCCGAGGAGGTGCTCCGGGCCACCACGGCGGAGGAGCGCCGCTCCAAGCTGACGGAGGCGCTGGGCGCCCTGCTGGGGCTGGAGGAGCTTCCCCACCGGATTGAGGCCTTTGATATCTCCAACACCGGCAGCTCGGACATCGTGGCGTCCATGACCGTCCACATCGACGGCAGGCCGCTGAAGCGGGACTACCGGCATTTCAAACTGAAGGATATGCCCCACGCCGACGACTACGCCTCCATGGAGCAGGTGGTGGAGCGGCGCTTCCGGCGCTACCTGGACGGGGACGAGAAGTTCGGGGACCGGCCCGACCTGCTGCTCATGGACGGCGGCGCGGGCCAGGTGAAGGCGGCGGAGGAGGCGCTGGCGCGGCTGGGGCTGGGGGACATCCCTGTCTACGGCATGGTGAAGGATGACCGGCACCGCACCCGGGCCCTGGTGGCCGGGGACGGGCGGGAGATCGGCATCCAGGCCAACCAGGCCCTGTTTTCCATGGTGGGCCGCATCCAGGAGGAGACCCACCGCTTCGCCATTGAGTTCCACCGCCAGCAGCAGGCGGGGCATTTGAAGGGCTCGGCGCTGGACAACATCCCCGGGGTGGGGCCGGCGCGGAAGGCCCAGCTTTTAAAGGCGTTTAAAAGCGTGAAGGCGGTGAAGGCCGCCGCGCCGGACGAGCTGGCCGCCGTGGTGCCGAAAAACACCGCCCAGGCGGTGTACGCCTATTTCCATACGGGGGAAAATCAGCAGGGAGAGGACGGCACGGCATGAGAGTGATCGCGGGGACGGCCCGGGGCCGCCGGCTGGAGGCGCTGCCCGGCCTGGACACCCGGCCCACTACGGACCGGGTGAAGGAGAGCGTTTTCAATGTGATCCAGTTCGACATCGAGGGGCGGCGGGCGCTGGATCTGTTCGCCGGGACGGGCCAGTTGGGCATTGAGGCGCTCAGCCGGGGGGCGGCGTTCTGCGACTTTGTGGACAGCGCCCCCGCCGCGCTGAAAGTGGTACAGAAAAATATCAGGGCCTGCGGCTTTGAGGACCGCGCCGCCTGCCACGGCAGGGATTTCGCCGCCTTCCTCAGCCGGGCGGAGGGGAAATACGGCCTCATTTTCCTGGACCCGCCCTATGCCTCGGGAAATCTGGAGCGGGCGCTGGAAATGATTGCCGCGATTGACATTGTGGTGGAAAATGGTATAATAGTGTGCGAAAGTCCGGCGGACCACACCCTTCCCGGCCTCCCGGCCCCTTATGAGAAGGGGCGGGAATACCGCTACGGCAAGATCAAGTTCAGCCTATACCGCAGGAGGGCTCTCCCATGAAACGCGCCATTTATCCCGGCAGCTTTGATCCGGTGACCCTGGGCCACCTGGACATCATCAAGCGGGCCGCCGCCATTTTCGACGAGCTGATTGTGTGCGTCAGCGTGAACTCCGCCAAGGACGGGGGGCTGTTCTCCCCGGAGGAGCGGGTGGAGCTGATCCGGGCGGTGACGGAGGACCTGCCCAACGTGCGGGCGGACTGTTCCCGGGAGCTGGTGGCGGAATACGCCAGGCGCTGCCGGGCCAGGGTGCTGGTGAAGGGGCTGCGGGCGGTGTCCGACTATGAGTCGGAGATTCAGATGGCCATGGTCAACGCCAAGCTGTATCCTAAGCTGGACACGGTCTTCCTCTACACCCGGCCCAAATACGCCTACCTCAGCTCCACGGTGGTGAAGGAGCTGGCCCGGTATGGGGCGGAGCTGTCCGACTTTGTGCCCCGGCAGATCATCGACCGGGTGCGGGACAAGGTGACGCAGAGCGGGCGGGACTACCTGTAAACGACGAGCTTACATCAAAAGGAGAGATGACGCATGGCGACTGCCGTGGACGAGCTGCTGGATATGCTGTTTGACATGATCGACGAGGCGAAGAACGCCGCCTTCAGCGGCGACAAGTGCGTGATCGAGCGGGATAAGGCCCTGGACCTCATTGAGGACGCCAAAAAGCAGCTGCCGGTGGACTTGGCGGAGGCCCGGAAAATTCTCAACGCCAGGAACGAGTACCTGGCCGCGGCCAAGCGGGAGGCGGAGGAGATCCGCAAGCGGGCGGAGATCGAGGCCAACCAGATGGTGAGCGAGGCGCCCGTGATGACCCAGGCCCGGCAGAAGGCCCGGGAGGTGCTGGCCCACGCCGACGAGGAGGCCAAGAAGACCTGCCGGGAGACCAACGAGTACTGCGTGGACCTGCTTCGCCGCACCGAGGACGCCCTGGCCGCCGCCCATGCGGAGATGCGCCAGGTGCATAATCAGTTCCGCTCCGGTATGGGCGCGGGCGCCGGGAGTGAGCGCCCCTCCGGCGGCAGCCGGATGTACGACGCGGAAGCGGATGAGTGAGCGCTGAAAAGTGAACATGAGAAAAGCAAAACCCCTGCCGCGGCCTTGTGCGGCAGGGGTTTTGCTTTGCAACAAGATATGGGGGCGGGCCGTTGGCCCGCCCCCATCACAGGGCGCATTTCCGCGAGAAACGAATGGCCGTTCGATTATTTTCGCCGAATTATTCCCGCAAAATGGGCAAAATTACCGAAAAAAAGTTCTTGCAATTTATTGGAGGCTACGGTATACTGAAAAACGTAGTGGAGGAAATTGGAGGAAGTCTGCTATAATCAGGAGCGAAATGGAGGGAGAAGGATGACCGGCACCTATGAGCACAGCATCGACAACGCCGGCCGTCTCATCGTGCCCTCCAAGCTGCGGGACAAGCTGGGCTCCTCGTTCTACCTGGCGGTGGGTGTGAAGGAGAACCTGACCCTCTACCCCATGGAGACGTGGGACAAGCTCCGGGCGCGGGTGTCCGAGCTGTCCACCACCGACGCGGCGGCCATGGACTTGTTCTTCGCCAGCGCGCAGCTGTGCGAGGCGGACAAGCAGTGGCGGTTCCAGGTGCCCTCCTACCTGAAGGAGTACGCCAAGATCGACCGGGACGTGGTGATCACCGGCAACAACGACCGGGCCCAGATCTGGAGCGCCGACAACTGGAAGGCCAAGACCCGCCAGCAGCTCAATCCCGAGACCATTGCCAGCCTGATGAAGAACCTGGGAATTTGATATGGAGTATACACACAAGCCGGTGCTCCTGAAGGAGTGCCTGGACGGGCTGAACATACGCCCCGGCGGCGTCTATTTGGACGGCACCCTGGGCAGGGCGGGCCACTCGCTGGAGATGGCCAAGCGGCTCACCACCGGGCGGCTCATCGCCATCGACCGGGATAAGGCCGCTCTGGACGCCGCCCCCGCCCGGTTTGGGCAATACCTGGACAGGGTGACCCTGGTGCGGGGCAGCTTTGGCGACTTGCGGGGCATCCTCGCCTCGCTGGATGTGGACGGGGTGGACGGGATGCTGTTCGACCTGGGGGTGTCCTCCCCCCAGCTGGACGACGGCAGCCGGGGATTTTCCTACCTCCAGGACGCCCCGCTGGATATGCGCATGGATCAGTCTGCCCCCCTCACCGCCCGGGACGTGGTGAACGGCTGGAGCCAGGAGGAGCTGAAACGGATTTTATGGCAGTACGGCGAGGAGCGCTATGCCGGCCTCATCGCCGCCGCCGTTGTCCGGGAGCGGGAACGCGCCCCCATTGAGACCACCGGCCAGCTGGCGCGGCTCATCCAGAGCGCCATGCCCGCCAAGGCGCGCCGGGAGAAGCAGCATCCCGCCAAGCGGTCCTTTCAGGCCATCCGCATCGCGGTAAACGACGAGCTGGGGGAGCTGGAGCGGATGCTGGAGAATGCGCTGGACGCGCTGAATCCCGGCGGACGGCTGGCCATCATCTCCTTCCACTCGCTGGAGGACCGGCTGGTCAAGGCCGCCTATGCCCAGTGGGCCAGGGGGTGCACCTGCCCGCCGGATTTCCCGGTGTGCGTGTGCGGCAAGACGCCCCGGGTGAAGCTGGTGGGCAAGCGGCCCGTCACGGCGGGAGAAGAAGAGCTGAGCGAGAACCCCCGGGCCCGCAGCGCCAAGCTGCGTGTGGCGGAGAAGCTGTAAAATCTGACCCCGCCGGCTTTCGGCGGGGCGTGGACCAAACAATAAGGAGAATCCCTTATGGCGGCTGAGCGCAGGAACAACAGAAAATATCGGACCGACGGCAATGTGGCCTACAAGCCGGAGTATGAGCAGGAGAGCGTCCGTGAACCCTCCCGCCGGGAGCTGGTGCGGGGGAATACGGTCCGCCGCCCGGAGCCCCGCCGCCGCCCCCAGCCGCAGCCCCGCCGCCGCCCGGCGGCCCGGCCCAGCGTTCAGGTCCGCACACAGAGCGCGGTGGCCCCCTTTACAGTGGTGGGCCTGTTCGCGGTGCTGGCATGTACGCTGCTGCTGGTGGTGAACTGCGCCAGGCTGGCGGTGGCCAACAACGGCATTGTGGAGCTGCGCAGCGATCTGGCCGAGCTCCAGGACGAAAACCGGGTGCTCCAGGCCAAATACGAGCTGCTGTTTGACGTGGAGGAGATTGAGCGGCAGTTTTTGTCAAACGGCTCCATGGTCCGGTCCTCCCCGGGCCAGACGGTGTATCTGGACCTGTCCGGCGGGGACAGCGTGGTCTATTACGAGGGGGCCGGGAGCGGCCTGTCCGCCCTGCTTCAGCGCGCGGAACAGTTTTTTGCCGGACTTGTGTCATAAGGCAATCCCTCCGGCACATAGATTTACCCGTAGAGACAAAAGAGGGGCGTGTGGAACACACAGGGTTCCCGCGCCCCTCTCCCATAGCGCGGCGCGCCCCGTGCCGCCCGGAAAACCCGTGAGGAGGAACAAAGCCCATGCAGGACCCCAACCGCAAACCCCGCCGCTCGGACGGCAGAAACAACCGGAGCCTGTTCCGGCGCACCATCTTTCTGATGGCGGTGCTGGGCGTAGGCATATTCCTCCCCCTGGTGGCCCAGCTCTACAAGCTCCAGATCGTGGAGCAGGAGGACTGGGAGCGCCAGGCCGCCAACCAGCAGACCAGGAGCGTGTCCGTGGCCGCCAACCGGGGCACCATCTATGACCGGGAGGGCCGGGCCATGGCCATGTCCGCCACGGTCTACAAGCTGGTTTTGTCCCCCATGAGCGTATACAAATCCGTGGACAAGGAGAAATACAAGACCGAGGACGGCAAGCTGGACGAGACCGCCTATGAAAAGGCCCTCTACGACCTGCGCAAGACCATTGTGGACGGCATCGTGGACCTGTTCGGCTACGATGAGGAGCGGCTGTGGAAGCGGGTGGAGCGCATTGAATCCGGCTACGAGGTGCTGTACTACGAGCTGGAGGAGGAGGACGCGGAGCGGGCCCGGCAGTTTATCAGCGAGAAGCGGCTGGGCGCGGGGCTCCAGCTCACCCCCAGCAGCAAGCGGTACTATCCCTTTTCCTCGGTGGGATCCCACATCCTGGGGTATATGAACCAGAACAAGGACAGCGGGGACAACAAGGTGGGCGCCATGGGCATCGAGGCGGGCTACGAGGATGTGCTGTCCGGCGAACTGGGCCGTGTGGTCACCTCCAAAAACGGCTGGGGGATGGAGATGATCTCCGGCTATGAGATGTACTTCGACGCCCAGAACGGATACGACGTGACCCTCACCGTGGACGAGCGCATTCAGGCCATGCTGGAGCAGACCCTGGCGGAGGGCATCGAGACCTACGACGTGCAGAACGGGGCCTTCGGCCTGGCCATCAATCCCAAGACCGGGGCGGTGCTGGCCATGGCCAGCTCCCCGGACTTTGACCCCAACAACTGGGACACCCTGCTCAGCGAGGCGCTGAAGGACGAGGTGGAGCAGGTGGCGGCGGAGAAAGGGGACGACAGCGACGAGGCCAACGCCGCCTGGAAGGACGCCTGGAACCGGCAGATGAAGAACCGCGCCCTCACCGACGCCTATGAGCCGGGGTCGGTGTTCAAGCCCATCACCGTGTCCATCGGGCTGGAGGAGGGGGCCATCTCCATGGACGACCGCTTCTACTGCGGCGGCTCCATGTCGGCGGGGCCGGGGCTGAAGCCCACCCACTGCCATAAGAAGAGCGGCCATGGGGATCAGACCCTCACCGAGGCGGTGGAAAATTCCTGCAACGTGGCGCTGATGACCATTGCCCAGAGGATCGGCGCGGAGACCATGTGGAAATATTTTGAGGATTTCGGCCTGTTTGACAAGACCGGCATCGACATGGCGGGGGAGGGCGGAAGCATTTTCTGGTCCGGCGGCAAGGAGTACTTCACCGGCCCCTATGGGGTGCAGTCGGTGGCCTCCTCCTCCTTCGGGCAGACCTTTGCGGTGACGCCTTTGCAGATGATCTCCGCCTTTGCCGCGGTCATCAACGGCGGGCACCTGCTCCAGCCCTACCTGGTGCAGACCATCGCCGACCAGGACGGGAATACCGTGTTCTACCATGAGACCAAGGAGGTGCGCCAGGTCATCAGCGAGTCCACCTCCGACAAGGTGCGGGGTATCCTGGAGAGCGTGGTGGCCAACGGCTCCGGCCACAACGCCAGCATGACCGGCTACCGCATCGGCGGCAAGACGGGCACCTCCGAGAAGATCGATCTGAAGGGCAAGGACGAGACCAATGACGACGTGATGTGTTCCTTCATGGGCTTTGCGCCGGCGGACGACCCTCAGGTGCTGGTGCTGGTGGTGTACGACACCCCCAAGCGCTCCGCCCCCGGCTCCAACTACACCGCCTCGGGTACCTACATCAGCGGCGGCAACATCGCGGCTCCCATGGCGGGGGCGCTCATCGCAAATATCCTGGACTACATGGGGATCGAGAAGCAGTATTCCAGCGATCAGCTGGCGGCGGCGGACGCGGTCATGCCCTACGTGGTGGGGAAGGAGCTGACGGTGGCCAAGGGCACGCTGCAAAACGCGGGCTTTGAGTGCCGCACTGTGGGCACGGGCAATATCGTCACCCATCAGGTGCCCTCCGCCGGCGTGTCCATCCCCGGCGGGTCCAACGTGATTTTGTACCTGGGGGACGATGCCCCGGAGAGACAGGTGGAGACGCCGGACCTGACGGGCCTGAGCCCCACGGCGGCCAAGACCAGGCTGGAGGAGCAGGGGCTGTTCATGCGGGCGGCCGGGGTGGTGGACTACACCGACTCCTCGGTGGTGATGGCCGCGCAGTCGGTGGACGCCGGGGTGATGGTGTCCCCCGGTACCGTCATTGAGGTAAGATTTGTGAGCAGTATTGAATATGGAGACCAATAGAAGTACAATAAGGAACCCTGTGGCCGTGGTGGGCCGGGGAGGGACGCGCACCGCCGCGCTGCTGCGCGCCCTTGTACCGGGACCGGTGGTGGAGCTCACCCCCTGCCAGGCGGCGCTGTATGAGGGCCGCTGCCGGGCGGTGGTGGTGGAAAACTTCGACCCGCCCGCCCGGCGGACGCTGAGCGGCTGCGCGGCCGCACGGTGGGCGCTGTCCCGGCGGGCGGGCGTCACCGTGGTGGGGCTGGACGACCCGGAGGGCCGGCGGCTGGCCGGGGCTATGCCGGGGGCGGTGTACGCCTACTCCGACGGGCGGCCCCAGGCGGACTTGACGGCCAGCAACGTCCGCCTGCGGGGGGACCGGCTGGAGTTCGTGGCCCTGGCCGGGGGAGAGCTGGCCCGGGTGCGGGTGAGCGCCGGAGCGTCACCCCGGCTGTACGACCATCTGGCCGCCCTGGCCGGGGCGCTGGCCCTGGGGATGCCGCTGGAAGAGGCGGCGGCGCGGCTGGGCGGATGAAGGATTCGGGCGGTACGGAAATACGAAAGAGAGTGCGGAGGAGAAAGCTATGGTACGGATGCTGCTGGCGGCGCTGACCGCCTTTGTGATCTCGGCGCTGGTGGGGTGGGTGCTGATCCCGATACTGCGGGCGCTGCACGCCGGCCAGTCCATCAAGGAGATCGGCCCCAACTGGCACAAAAACAAGGAGGGCACCCCCACCATGGGGGGAATTATGTTCATCGCGGCCGCCGTCGTCACGGTGCTGGTCTTCGGATGGCGGGATATGGCCCAGGGGAACTGGCAGGCGGTGTTTGTGCTGGGCTTTGCCCTGGTGTGCGGCGCCATCGGGTTTGTGGACGACTACGCCAAGATCCGCAAGCACGAGAACACCGGCCTCACCGCCGGGTGGAAGTTTCTTTTGCAGCTGGCGGCGGCCATCGCCTTTCTGACCCTGCTCAACAGCACCCACCACCTGAGTCCCAACCTGTATATCCCCTTTGTGAACGTCACCGTCCCCCTGAACTGGGGGGTGTACCTGGTGTTTGCGGCCTTTGTGATCGTGGGCTGCGTCAACTCGGTCAACCTCACCGACGGGCTGGACGGGCTGGCGGGTTCCGTGACGCTGGCGGTATCGGTGTTCTTTGCCGCCCTGTCCCAGTGGTGGGACAAGGGGGCGGTGGGCGTGTTCGCCGGGGCGCTGGCGGGGGGACTGCTGGGCTTCCTGGTGTACAATTTTCACCCCGCCAAGGTGTTCATGGGGGACACCGGCTCCCTGTTCCTGGGGGGCGCGGTGTGCGGCATGGCGTTCGCCTTGGACGCGCCGCTGGTGCTGGTGCCGGTGGGGGTCATCTACATCGCCGAGACCATGAGCGACATCATTCAGGTGGGCTACTTCAAGCTCACCCACGGCAAGCGGATTTTCCGCATGGCCCCCCTCCACCACCACCTGGAGTTGGGCGGGTGGAGCGAGGTGCGCATTGTGCTCACCTTCACGGGGATCACGGTGGCCTTCTGCCTGCTGGCGTTTGTGGGAGTGATGTACCGGTACGCCATCTGAGCGCGGAGCGCCCGGGAGCAGGCGGCTGAGACACGAAGCGGAGCGGACGGCTTTGCGGGGGCCCCGATTAGAAGCGCGGAGAAGCGGACAGCGAGGACGCTTGGAACGAAGCGAGGCCGAGCGCAGGGCCGGGGTCCTATCCGGCCTGGAGACCAGGCCGAGCCGGAGCGAAAGCGGCCGAGCGGTTTGGCCGCTTCACAGCGTGACAACTTTTAGGCTTGCAGCCTGGATTTTCAAAGGGAAGGGGGAAGACCCATGGCCAGAAAAGCAAAGCGGGACCTGACCATCGAGCAGCAGCTGGCCAGGGGACCCATCGACCTGCCCTTTTTGGCGCTGGTGATGCTGCTCACCGCCATCGGGCTCATCATGGTGCTGTCCGCCTCCTACGCCTCCGCCATGTACAACCTGGACCCCGCCATCGACACCGGCGGCGACCCGCTGTACTTTTTCAAGCGGCAGTTTGGGTTCGCCCTGCTGGGCGTGTTTGCCATGTTCGTCATCTCCAAAATCGACTACCAGCACTTCCGCTGGATGTCCGTGTTTGTGCTGGGAGCGTCCATTGTGCTGATGCTGATGGTGTTTGTCCCCGGCATCGGCAAGTCCGGCGGCGGCGCGCTGCGGTGGGTCAAGATCGGGCCCGTCCGTTTCCAGCCCTCGGAGATCGCCAAGGTGGGAATCATCATGTTTTTCGCCGCCGGGCTGTCAAAGCGGACCGGCCAGCCGGCCCCACCCAAGAAGTGGAGCAAGCGCACCTTCACCGGGCGGATGGCCGCCCGGCTGGACCGGGTCGGCCTGCTGGAGCTGATCCCCTACGGGGTGGTGCTGGCGGTGGTGCTGGGCGTCATCGCCCTGCAGCACCACATGTCGGCCATGGTGCTGGTGGTGGTGGCGGCGGCCTCGGTGCTGTTTGCCTCGGGCATCTCGCTGGGCTGGTTTGCCGCGGGAGGGGCGCTGGTGGGCGGCGCGTTGGTGTGGATTATCACCCAGACCGACTACATGAAGGCCCGCATTGAGATCTGGCAGGACCCCTTTCTTGAGCCGCGGGACGGCGGCTTCCAGCCCATCCAGTCCATGACCGCCATCGGCTCCGGGGGGCTGCTGGGCAAGGGGCTGGGCAACAGCAGCCAAAAGCACCTCTTCCTCCCGGAGGAGCACAACGACTACATCTTCTCCATCGCCTGCGAGGAGCTGGGCATGGTAGGGGCGTGCGTCATCATGGCCCTGTTTGCCCTGCTCATCATCCGGGGGTTCTGGCTGGCCCTCCACGCCCGGGACCGGTTCGGGACGCTGCTGGTGGTGGGTATCACATCGCTGACGGCCTTCCAGACCTTTTTCAACATCGGCGTGGTCACCAATTTCCTCCCCCCCACCGGCATCTCGCTGCCCTTTTTCAGCTACGGCGGCACGGCCCTGGCCATCCAATTGGCGGAGATGGGGATGGTGCTCAGCGTGTCCCGGCAGATTGCCGCCCCCAAGGCGGAATAAGAGGAAAGGCGGAGGCGAGAGAATGGAGCTTGGGAGACAAACAGGGGCCCCCGCAAAGCCGGCCTTTGGCTTTGTGGGGAGAGGACGAGCAGCGAAATGAGCGAGTTTTTGCCGAAAGGCGGAAGCGAGAGAATGGAGCTTGTGAGGACAATATGAGAGTGATATTCACCTGCGGCGGCTCGGCGGGCCACGTGAACCCCGCCCTGGCCGTGGCCCAGCAGTTTGAGGCACGCCACCCCGGCTGTGAGATTTTGTTCGTAGGCGCGGAGCGGGGAATGGAGCAGCGGCTGGTCAAACAGGCGGGCTACCCCATTGAGACGGTGAAGGTGTCCACCTTCGAGCGCGCCTGGAGCTGGAAGGTCATCAAGCACAACGTGAGCAGCGCCTTCAAGCTGCCGGTGGGCCAGCATGAGGCGGCCTCCATCTTGAAAAAATTCAAGCCGGACCTGGTGGTGGGCACCGGGGGCTACGCCTCCTATCCCGCCGTCCATGAGGCGGCCCGGCGGCGCGTCCCCTGCGCCATCCACGAGTCCAACGCCTACCCGGGGCTGACCACGAGGGCGCTGGCCAACAAGGTGGACCTGGTGATGGTGGGCTTCCCGGAGGCGGCGGCCTACTACAAGGAGGCCAGGCGGGTGGCCGTCACCGGCACCCCTGTCCGGGGGGAGTTTTTCACCCTGGACCGGGAGCAGGCCAGGCTGCGGCTGGGGCTGCTGGACAGCCAGCCCCTGGTCATCTCCTTCTGGGGCTCCCAGGGGGCGGGGCACATGAGCGAAAAAACGGTGGACTTCGCGGAGCGCTGGGCCGCCGAGGGCAGGCCGTTCCACTACGTCCACGCGGCCGGGCGGGATTACGAGGACATGACCGCCGAGCTCGCCAGGCGGGGCGTGGCGGTGACGGACCGGGAAATCAGGCCGTACATCGACGATATGCCGGTGGTGATGGCCGCCGCCGATCTGGTCATCTGCCGGGCGGGGGCGTCCACCATCGGGGAGCTGACCGCCTTGGGCAAGCCCGCCATCCTGGTGCCGTCCCCCTTTGTGGCGGCCAACCACCAGTTCAAAAACGCCAAGGTGCTGGCGGACCGGGGCGGTGTGGAGCTGGTGGAGGAAAAGGACTGCACCGGGGAGGGGCTCTATCAGGCGGCGATGAGGCTGCTGGCCGACGGCGCCCGCCGGGCAGCCATGGGCCGGGCGCTGAAGGAGCTGGCCGCTCCCCATGCCGCCCAGGATATCTACGAAAACCTTATCAAGCTCATAAAATAACGGTTTAAAGCCTTTCCGCATAGGATGAAGCGAGATTTCTTTCTATGGGGAGGCTTTGCCATGAGCGTGATGTATCTTCGGGGCGGGACGCCGCTGGAGGGGGAATTGACGGTCCACGGGGCGAAAAACAGCGTGCTGCCCATACTTGCCGCCTGTCTGCTGGCCCAGGGGCCGGTGATGCTCCACAACTGCCCCCGGCTCACCGACGTGACCGCCGCGGTCAATATTCTGCGCCGCCTGGGCTGCCGGGTGGAGCAGGAGGGGCATACCATTGCCGTGGACCCTACCGGGGCGTCCGGGTGCTCCATCTCGGAGGAGCAGATGCGCTCCATGCGCTCGTCCATCATCTTCCTCGGGCCGCTGCTGGCCAGGGCGGGGGAGGCCCATCTTACCTATCCGGGCGGGTGTGAGCTGGGTCCCAGGCCCATCGACCTGCATCTGTCCGCTATCCGCTCACTGGGGTGCGAGGTGAGCGAGGACCGGGGCATCCACTGCCAGGGCAGGCCGGCGGGGGGCGAGGTGCACCTGGCCCTGCCCAGCGTGGGGGCCACGGAAAACGCCATGCTGTGCGCCGTGGGGGCGTCCGGCCCCACCACCATTGCCAACGCCGCCCGGGAGCCGGAGATCGGCGACCTTCAGAGCTTCCTCAACAGCCTGGGGGCCTGCGTCCAGGGCGCGGGCAGCTCCACCATCACCGTGGAGGGGGGCAGGGCGCTGTCCGGCGGGGAGTATACCGTGATGGGGGACCGCATTGTGGCCGCCACCCTGCTGTCCGCCGCCGCCTCCGCCGGAGGGCGGGTGCGGCTGGGCGGGGTGGACTGGCGGCACCTGGCCACGGTGCTCTCGGTGTTCCACCAGGCCGGGTGCAGGGTGGAGAGCAAACTGGAGTACGTAGAGCTGGAGCGGGACCGGGACACGCCGCTGAAGGGGGTGCCCACCATCCGCACCGCGCCCTATCCCGGTTTTCCCACCGACGCCCAGGCCCCCGTTATGGCGGCGCTGGCGGCGTCCCAGGGGTGCACGCTGTTTGTGGAGGCCATGTTCGACAGCCGCTACCGGCATGTGCCCGAACTCATCCGCATGGGGGCGGACATCACCACCGAGGGGAGGGTGGCCCTGGTCCGGGGCGTGGACCGGCTCCACGGAGCGCGGGTGGAGGCCTTCGATCTGCGGGGCGGCGGAGCGCTGGCCGCGGCGGCTCTGGGCGCGGAGGGGACCACGGCCCTGTCCGGGTTGAACCACATCGACCGGGGATATGAGAGCCTGGAGGAGATGCTCCGTTCCCTGGGGGCCGATGTGGAGCGGCGGGAAGCGTGAGGATAGCCGTGAGGCCAATCCAAGCGTGACAGGGAAGCGTGAGGATAGGCGCGCAGGGGAGCTTGGAGCGCCGGGAGGTATGAGCCAGCCCGCGGGTTGTGGGGCCCCATCCGCTTGCGGCGCCCGGACACAAGCGGCAGCACAAATAGGGAAAAACGGGGCGAAAGCACCATGCGCCGGAAGGACTGCACCTGCTCCTCAGTAGAATTCCCCCCCGCAGCCAGGGGGTTCTTAGGGGGAAAGCCGCCTGGAGCGCGGAGCGCGAGGGGGCGGCGTCCCCCTAAGGGTGTCTTTGGTTACTTTCCGCACAGGCAGAAAGTAACCCCCGCCGGAGGCGCCCCATTGCGGGGCCGCAAAAGAGAACGGAGGTGACCACCATGGCAAGACAGCGCAGACACAGCCGGCCCAGCCGCCGGCGCGGCCGCTTCGGCGGGCTGTATAAAGTGCTGTCCGTGCTGCTCATTGCCGCGGCGGTCATCACCGCCTGCGTGGTGTTTTTCCGGGTCAACGGCATCCAGGTGGAGGGGAATGTGCGCTATACGCCGGAGGAGATCATTGCGGCCTCCGGCATTCAGATAGGGGACAACCTTATCGCTCTGTCCAGGGGGCGGATTTCTACGGGCATACGCGCCCAGCTGCCCTATGTGGAGCGGGTGTCTATTCAGCGCGCCTACCCGGACAAGCTGGTGATCCGGGTGACGGAGCGGGTGGCGTCGGCGTCGGTGGACTCCGCCGAGGGCCGCTGGCTCATCTCCTCCCAGGGCAAGCTGCTGGAAAAGGACAACGGAAGCGTCAGGACGGTGCAGATCACCGGCCTGACGGCGGTGGGGCCCTATGCGGGGGGGACGCTTCAGGTGGAGGAGGAGGAACAGCCCACCCTGGACTATGTGAAGGAGCTGCTGACGGCGGTGGAGAGCCACGGAATGCTGGAGCAGTGCTCCCGGCTGGAGTGCGATTCGGCCACCTCCATGACGCTGCACTACGGCATTTACCGCATCAAGCTGCCCCGGGGCGGGGACTATGATTACTGCGTCCGGCTGGCCCAGGCGGCGCTGTCCAGCGGAAAGATCCAGGAGGGGCAGAGCGGGCTGCTGGACCTGACGGTGACCCCCAATCGGGCGCGTTTTATCCCGGACCACTAAAAAATTTCTCCAGCGCACAGCTTTCTATTGACTGCATGGAGAAAAAAGGGTACAATACAAGATGTAGCTTTGCGCTTTGGAATGGATAACAATTCGTTGTTTTACATAGGAGGGTCATGGGTATGGCTTTTGTAATGGATTCCACCGCCAACCACGAGGACGTCTTAAAGGTCATCGGCGTAGGCGGCGGCGGCAATAATGTGGTGAACCGCATGGTTCGCTCCGGGATGCAGGGCGTGGAGTTCATCGCGGTGAACACCGACCGGCAGTGCCTCAACGCCTCTGAGGCCACCCAGAAGCTGGCCATCGGGGAGAAGCTCACCGGCGGCAAGGGCGCGGGCGCCAATCCGGAGGTGGGCCGGGAGTCCGCCAAGGAGAGCAAGGAACAGATCACCGCCCTGCTGGAGGGGGCGGACATGGTATTTGTCACCGCCGGCATGGGGGGCGGCACCGGCACCGGCGCGGCCCCCGTGGTGGCCGAAATCGCCAAGGAAAAGGGCATCCTCACCGTGGGGGTGGTCACCAAGCCCTTCAACTTTGAGGGACGCCGCCGCATGGAGCAGGCCGCCCAGGGTATCGAGGAGCTGCGCCAGAAAGTGGACTCGCTGGTCATCATCCCCAATGACCGCCTCCAGTACGCCACCGACGAGAAAATCACCTTTGCCAACGCCTTTGCCATCGCCGACGACGTGCTGCGCCAGGCGGTGC
>CAJUEG010000053.1 GCA_910584835.1 uncultured Oscillospiraceae bacterium
CCAGGGCGGTGGCGATGGCAAAGCCGATGCCATAAGACGCGCCGGTGACCAGCGCCACCTTGCCGTCCAGCCTGAATGCGTTCATATCCATTGTTTTCAGTCTCCTCTCATTTCAAATCGCTTGGCTTCAGATTGTCCATGTCGTCAAAGGCTTGGTTTTCCCCGCCCATGGCCCAGATGAAGGTGTAGTTGGCGGTGCCGCACCCGCTGTGGATGGACCAGGAGGGGGAGATCACCGCGTCGAAGTTTTTCATCACCAGGTGCCGGGTCTCCTCCGGCTGGCCCATCATGTGGAACACCACCTGGTCCTCCGGGATCTCAAAATAGGTGTAAACCTCCATGCGCCGCTCGTGGGTATGGGCGGGCATGGTGTTCCACACCGAGCCGGGGGACAGCTGGGTCAGGCCCATGAGCAGCTGGCAGGTCTCCAGCACGTCCGGGTGAATGAACTGGTTGATGACCCGCTGGTTGGACTGCGCCGCCTCGCCGCAGGGCCGGTGGTTGGCCTTCTCCATGGTGAGCAGGGTGGTCTTGCAAGCCTTGTGGGCCGGGGTGGAGGCCAGATAGAATCTGGCCGGGTCGGCCCCGTCCAGGCTGCCGAAGGACACCTCCTTCGCCCCCATGGCGATATACAGGCAGTCCTCATACCCCAGGTCGTACCGGGTCCCGTCCACCTCAATGAACCCCTTGCCCCCCAGGTTGAATACGCCGGCCTCCCGGCGCTCCAGGAAATAGCGGGTGCCGAAGTTGGCCCACACGTCGATGCCCTTGTCGATGGCCACCGTCTCCTTCACCGGCATGATGCCCATGACCACCATGCGGTCCACGTGGGAGTAGGTGGCCCGCACCGTGTCCGGCCGGTACAGGTCCGTAATCAAAAACTCGTCCCTGAGCTCCTGGGCGGTGTAGCGTTTGACGTCCCGGGGGCTTGCGGAATAGCGGATATCCATAGTTGCTGCGCTCCTTTCTCAGCGGCTCTTTTCCAGAACTCTTTCAATGACCTTCTCCGTCTCCCCGTCAAAGAGGTACACATCCCCGTAGGGAATGGAGAAGATGATGGAGCTGTCGATCTCCGGGGTGTCGTGGGGGTCCACCTTCAAAATGGCCTTGTCCTCCCCGGCGGTGATATAGACGTTGGCGTTGTCCCCCAGCATCTCCGTCAGCTCCACCTGGGCGCTGACCTGATAGGCGTCCTCCCGGGCGCCCAGCTCAATGGACTCGGGCCGGAAGCCGAACACGATCTCCTTCCCCTCATACTGCGCCGCCTTGTTCCCCAGCCGGGAGGCCACATCCAGCGTATTGGGTCCAAAGGGAATTCTGCCGCCTTTCACCCGGGCGCGGATGAAGTTCATGGGCGGCTCGCCGATGAAGCCCGCCACAAACACGTTCACCGGGTTGTGGTACAGCTCATAGGGTGTCCCGGTCTGCTGGACGTAGCCGTCCTTCATCACCACGATGCGGTCGGCCAGGGTCATGGCCTCGGTCTGGTCGTGGGTGACGTAGATGGTGGTGGCCCCCGTCTCCCGGTGGATCTGGGCGATCTCGGAGCGCATGGTGACGCGCTGCTTGGCGTCCAGGTTGCTGAGCGGCTCGTCCATCAAAAACACGCCCACCTTGCGGATAATGGCCCGGCCGATGGCCACGCGCTGGCGCTGGCCGCCGGACAGCGCCCGGGGCAGCCGGTCCAGGTAGTCGGTCAGGCCCAGGATGCGGGCGGTGTTCTTCACCTTCTCCTCAATGACCTCCTCGTCCACTCCCTGGAGGGTAAGGCCGAAGGCGATGTTGTCAAACACCGTCATCTGCGGGTAGAGGGCGTAGCTCTGGAATACCATGGCCACCTCCCGCTCCCGGGGACCCAGCTCGTTGGCCCGCTTGCCGTTGATGAGGAACTCCCCGTTGGAGATGTCCTCCAGCCCGGCGATCATCCGCAGCGTGGTGGATTTTCCGCAGCCGGACGGCCCGACAAAAACGATGAACTCCCCTTTGTCAATGTCCAGGTTGAAGTTGTGCACCGCATGAAAGCCGTTGGGGTAGATTTTATTGATGTCTTTCAGGGTTAAATACGACATGCTCTTTGCCTCCTTACACTTGGATTTATGGCGCGCGCCGGACGCCGCAGGCATTCCAGCCCCTCCAGCCCCGCTGTATTAAGATATGGACAAAACCGTCGAAACACGGTATAATGAAGCGGCGGACCTCAAACATCTGAAAGGAGCGGACGGTCATGAACAACATTCTCTATGTGGGCAAGCACGCGCTTACCTGGACGGTCTCCCGCCACATCCACAAGAGCTGGGAGCTGATTTACTGCACCGGCGGCGCCGGCGAGATGCACTTCGATGACAGAACGCTGTCCTATGGCGTTAACGACGTGGCCATCGTCCCTCCCATGATCCCCCACTCCAACGCCAGCCGGGAGGGATTCACCAACATCCATATGAATCTCACTGATCCCGCGCTCACCTATACGGAGCCCCTTATCATCCGCGCCGACTCCAACGGCTTTCTCCGGGACGCCTTCACCGCCGCCTTCTATTACTGGTCGGAGGCCTCCGCCGAGTACACTCTGCTCCCCCTCTACGGGCAGCTGATTGTGGCCTACCTCACCCAATACCGGCCCATCCGCCGGCACAGCGAGACCGTCCAGCAGATTGAGGACAATATCCTCCAGCACTATCCGGACTGCACCTACGACCTGAACGCCTATCTGAGCTCCCTTCCCTTCAGCACCGAGTATCTGAAAAAGATGTTCAAGAAGGAGACCGGCCTCACGCCCCTTCAGTACCTGACGGACCGGCGGCTGGAAAACGCCGCCAGCACCCTGTCCACCTTCTGGGGAAAGGGGAACGTCTCGGAGACCGCCCGCATGTGCGGCTTCAGCGACCCGCTGTACTTCTCCCGGCTGTTCAAAAAGAAGTATGGCGTCTCTCCCCGCAACTATACTCCGGAAGCCGCCTCCCCGGCCCCCTCCGGGCCGGATGAGGTGAAGATCATGGTGTGAGCCGCTTGACCTCCGTGTAGGCCAGCACAAAGGGGGCCACCCCCTTGGCGTCGTTGGACACCACCGGCTCGGAGATGTAGTATTCATAGGAGCCGTCCCGGCGGCGGTTGTCCTCCGGGCCCAGGCCCGCCACCAGGCAGATGCCTCCCAGGTCCAGCCCGTCCGGCCTGAAGGTCAGATATTTCTCCATAATGCCGTCAAAGGTCCTTTGGCCCTTGGCGGCATATTCCCTGCCCAGCGCGCCCAGCCTGGCCCCCTTGAGCATGGCGTAGGCCATCATGGCGCTGCCGCTGGTCTCCAGGTAATTGCCCTCCCGGCCCCCCTGGTCCGGCACCTGCCAGTACAGCCCGGTGTCCGGGTCAGCATAGCGGCCAACATTGGCCATCAGCTCCGCAAAAATGCCTTGCAGGCTGTCCCGGTCCCCGCCGTCCGGCAGGATATCCAGCAGGTCGGCCAGCGCCACCGCGAACCAGCCCAGCGACCTGAGCCAGAAGTTCCTGGAGCACCCCGTCGCCGGGTCCGCCCAGAAGGCCGCCCGGGAGGCGTCGTAGCCGTGAAAGTACAGGCCCTTCCCCTCCGAGAACATACGCGCCCGGACATTTTTGATCTGGCCCACAATATCGGAATAATCCCCGCCGCCGAAATTCTTCTCATACAGGGCGTAAAAGGGCTGGGCCATATAGATCCCGTCCAGCCACACCTGATTGGGGTAGATGGCCTTATGCCAGAAGTTCCCCTCCGCGGTGCGGGGCTGCTCGTCCAGCCGCGCCCGGAGGAAGTCCGCCGCCCGGCGGTACTTCTCCTCCCCGGTGCGGTCATACAGGGCGAAAAGCACCCGGCCCTCGTTGATATCGTCCAGGTTGCGGGCCTCCGGGCGGAAGGTGCGGATGGAGCCGTCCTCCCCCACAAAATGGTCCGCCACGGCCCTGGCGAAGTCAAAATACCGCCGGTCGCCGGTGAGTCCCTCCATCTCCATCAGGGCGGTGAGCATACAGCCGTCGATATAGTTCCAGGAGGCGGCCTTCCCCTCCCGGAGCTTCTCCAGGTTCCAGGCGGTGCGCTCCGGCGTGGAGCGCTCCACCAGCTGGAGCACAAACTCGTCAATCCTCTTGTAATCCATCAGCTTTCCTCAAAGTCCTGAGCGGCCACGTCCGGGCAGTGCTCCGCCGTGAGGGCCGCCCCTTCCACACCGGACAGCTTCACGTTTTTCACCCGCACCCGCTCTACGTTGTCCAGATACAGCCCCATGCGGCACCGGGCCTCATTGTGGTTGCGCATGGAGGGCATGCCGGGCTTGGCGTCCCGGGCGAAGGCCACGGTGATGTTTTCCAGCTCCACCTGGCCGATGGGGCTCTCCGGCAGGCCGTCGATGTAGCAGGCCGCCACCTCCGCCCCCGTGCACTCCATGTTGCGGAAGGCGAAGGAGCCCATCCGGGGCGTCCTGTCGTCCACCGGCAGGGGGTCCCGGCACCAGACGTACTCGGAATAGCGGTCCGGGTCGCAGCAATTGTACCACATGTTGATCACGATGGGGGTGAGGACCTTGTCCATGCGGATGTTGTCGAACAGCACGTTGTCGATCACGCTGTCCTTTCCCCTCCCCCGGCGGGTCTTGATGCGCAGCCCCCGGTCGGTGGCGTGGAACCAGCACCGGGTGACGCTCAGGTTGCGGATGCCCGCCGACAGCTCGCTGCCCAGGGTCACCGCCCCGTGGCCGAACTCCATCAGGCAGTTGCGGACGGTGTGGTGGTCGGCGGGGGTTTTATACTTCCGGGCCATGTCGATCTTGCCGGACTTCACCGCCACGCAGTCGTCCCCCACGGAGAAGCGGCAGCCGATGATGTCCACCCCGTCGCAGCTCTCCGGGTCGATGCCGTCGGTGTTGGGGCTGTCCTTGGGGGCGGTGACAAAGCAGTCCAGCATGGCGAAGTTCTGGGAATAAAAGGGGTGCACATGCCAGGACGGGCCGTTTTTCACCGTCACGCCGTGCATGGTCACGTTCTGGGTGTGGTTGAGGAACACCACCCGGGGCCGCTTGGCGGGGAAGCTGTTAAAATCCCCCCACCAGTCCCCGTTCCCGCCGTTCCCGTCGATGGTCCCCCTGCCCACGATGGCGATATCCTGGGCGTAAGACGCCTGGAGCAGTGACTGATAACAGTCCAGCTCCTGGCCCTCAAAGCCCGCCTGGAGGGTCTCCGCCCCGGTCACCGGGTCGGTGCTCACGCTGGGGATGATCGGGTAGCGCTCCCGCTGAACGGAACCCAGCAGGGTGGCCCCCTCCTCCAGGTCCAGGGTGATGCGGCTCTTCAGGCACAGGGGCAGCGTGAGATAGGTCCCCGCCGGGAACCGCAGCCGACCGCCCTCGGGCAGAAAGCTGATGGCGGCCTGGATGGCGGCGGTGTCCTCATGGACCCCGTCCCCCGCCGCGCCGAAGTCCCGGACGTTGACACAGCAGGTCTCCGCCCTTGTGGTAAGCTGGACGCGCTCCTCACCGCCGCCCTCGAAGCGGACGGCGACGGCGTACCCCGTGCCGGGCCGAAGCCCAAACAGGGAAAAAACGTTGGTATTCTGCGAGGAAAGCAGCTCCTCCCCGTCCACCAGGACGCGGTAGCTTTCCCTGGAATAATAGGGCGCGTCCCCGTCCAGCTCAAAACAGGCGGAGCTGCTCCCGCAATAAAGAATCTTGATCATGACACAAACCTCACTGGGCCGGTTTTTTCGCCGCGCCGCGGACGATGCGGCCGATCACGTGCTTCATCTGGATGAGCAGCAGGTCGAACCCCAGGCAGAACAGCCCGAAGAGCACCGGCTCCACCCCCAGGACCACCCGGTCCGACGCGCCGGTGATGTGCGCGGCGGTCAGATTGATGACGTTGTACAGCGTATACACCAGGAACAAAACCACGTAGGCATACAGGATATTGAGGAAAAACCCGGAATAAGTCTTGCGGGTCACCATCATCCAGCGGGCGTTCTCCCCCTTGGTTTTCTCAAAAAACCGCAGAACGGGGTTGGTCATCAGGTCGGTGACGATGCCCAGGGCCATGCCGGTAACCAGCAGCAGGTCCAGCTCACTGGTCAGAAACCCGCCCAGCCCCCAGATGAAGAAAAAGCACACCGCCCCCGCAAACCAGAACTTGATGAACAGCATCTTGACCCAGTCCGCCACCTTCATCCTGGGGCCGGAGCGGTAGGCGCGCAGCTCCTCCTCCGGCACCGGGGGCGAGTTGTCCTCGCTGGCGTTCACCAGGTCGTCCACCGCCTGGGTTTTCAGCTTGTAGTAGTCCGCCTGTCCCTCTATTTCCGGCTTCTGCGGTCCGTTTTTACGCTTTTTGCTCATGGCATCTCCTAAATTTCCGGTAAATTGGGAGGCCCAGACGCCGAGCCTCCCAAATCCTGTCCGTCCGGTGGTCAGGTCCCCGCGGCTCCCGTGCGCGGCGTCAAGCCTCGCTGGAGATGTCGATGGCCTCCATAGAGCCGTTGTCCCCCACATCGATGGAGGTCTTGATCTTCCGCAGCCACTTGGAGTACACCGGCAGCAGCGCGATCAGCACAATGGCGGCGATGAGGATGCCGACGTGGATGCACAGGTACCACTCCGCGTACATGATGTAGATGGTATTCTCCGTGACCACGATGGGGTTGTCCGGCCGGTTCACCGCGGCAAGGATGGCGCTCCTGTAGTACAGATCCGAGAAGATGACGATGCCCAGCATGGCGAACATGAGCACCAGCATGGGGACGTTGGTCTTCTTGCGGTAGGGAAACGCGTTGAGGAAGCACATGAAGGACAGCATGGAAAACAGCATGGTGGCAAAGCCCGCCAGCCCCATGCCCGGGCCCTGGATGCGGGCGGTGGTGTCCGAGATATACATCAGGTTCAGGGAGTAGAACACGAAGGCGGCGACCAGCACCGCCAGGGGAATCATCTGGGGACGGCGCTTGATGGCCACCAGGAATTTGCGCCAGCGTTCTTTGGCCCAGGCCCCCACGCTGCTGCGGCGCCGGACCTCCAGCTCAACGGGGCCGTTGTTGTTCTTGTTTTCCACCCTCATTCACCCCCTCTGATGACGTTGGTGGTCTCCTTGTCGAAGAAATGCTTGCGTTCAAATGTAAAGGTCGCGGCGTCCCCCACCTTATAGTCCCGCCAGCCCTTAAGCTTGGCGGAAATCTTGGCGCCGGCGGCCTTGACGCCGCCGATGTGGCCGTGGACCAGGGTATTCATGCCCAAATTCTCGTTGGAGGACACGGTGACGGGCACGTCGGTCCCCTCTGCGATGTCCTCCGGCCGGACGCCCAGGGTGATCTCCTTGTTCTGGTAGGCCCGCAGGGTGTGCTGCTCCTCCGGGGTGAGGGAGACCTGGAACCCTCCGCCGGCGAGCTTATCGCCGCTCACCCGAACGTCGTAGAAATTCATGGGGGGCAGGCCGATGAAGCTGGCCACGAATACGTTGGCAGGGCTGTCGTACAGCTCCAGGGGGGTGCCCACCTGCTGGACGTGGCCCATGGACATGCACACGATGCGGTCGGCCAGGGTCAGCGCCTCGGTCTGGTCGTGGGTGACATAGAGCATGGTGGCCTTCAGCCGCTTGTGGAGCAGCAGGATCTCCCGCCGGGTGGCGCCGCGCAGCTTGGCGTCCAGGTTGGACAGCGGCTCGTCAAAGAGGAACACCTTGGGGTTGCGCACGATGGAGCGGCCCATGGCCACCCGCTGGCGCTGGCCGCCGGACAGCTGGGCGGGCTTCTTGTTGAGCTGGCTGGTGAGGCCCAGTATCTCCGCCGCCGCCATCACCTTTTTGTGGATGACGTTGGGGTTCTCCTTGCGCAGGGTGAGGGAGAACGCCATATTCTCGTAAATGGTCATATGGCCGTACAGGGCGTAGCTCTGAAACACCATGGCCATATCCCGGTCCTTGGCCGGGGTGGCGGTGATGTCCCTGCCGTCCAGCAGCAGCTTGCCCCCGGAGATATCCTCCAGGCCGGCCACCATGCGCAGGGTGGTGGATTTGCCGCAGCCGGAGGGGCCCACCAGCACGATGAGCTCGCCGTCCTTCACGTCCAGATTGAAGTCAAAGACCGCCTGCACATTGTTGTCATATATCTTGTCGATATGCTGCAAGTTCAGTGTCGCCATGTCTCTGCCTCCTTATGCACCCTGGGTCTCCAGGGATTTCAGGTGCGCCTCCAGCTCACTGCAGCGAATGAAGTTCACCACCGCCGCCGCCACAAGGCACGCTGCGGAGGCGATCAGGTAAATCAGCACCCGAATGAACTGCCCGTTCTGCATAACCACCACGGTTTCGCCGTTCACCATGGTGGTGGCGGCATGGGCCCGCATGGGGATGATAAAAATGCGGACAATCTGGAGCACCCCGATGGCAGCCAGCAGATAGGAGTAGTTTTTCTTGTAGTTCTTCACGCCCTCCGAGGACAGGAACACCGCCAGCATGAACACCAGATTGTACACGATGGAGGCCCCGATGAGGATGTTGTAATAGTAGGTGTCCACGTCGGACTTGTAAATGCTCACAAAGTAAAACACGTCGAACAAAATGCCCAGAATAGCCAGGTTGGACGAGAGCGAGTTCTTGATGAACCGCATGCGGTCCCGTTGGATGGTGCGTTCTTCTGCTGTCATCCGGCGCTCCTCCTTCCCTCTTCCACCAGCTTGGCCTCTTCCTTCATCAGCCGCACCTTCCACACCGCGTTGGCAGCCAGCAGGGCGCAGACAACCAGCAGCAGGCCGAACACCGCGTAGTGCAGGTCGAACCAGAAGGTGGACTCGGTATAAAGCGTACCCCACATCTCGGCGTGCTCCTTGAGGGCGGCAAAGTCCACCTGGAGGAACTGGGCCTTGAAAATTTCGATGTAGGTGTGGGCGAACACGGCGTTATACACCCCCGCCGCCACAAACAGGCCGGTGGCCACATAGTTGCCGATGTAGTACCGGCGGCGGCTGTGGGTGTTGGTGATGAACAGCAGCGCGCCCAGCAGGATCTGCACGATGCTGTACATCAGGAACATGCGGTTGAACTCCTGCATGTTGTAGTAGACAATGGAGCCGGACACGTCGGTCTGGAAGGGATTGCTGGGGTTGCGCATTGTGTCGTAGAGGCTGTCATACAAATCGGTCATAATGCCCAGCGAATAGAGGAAAAAGACCGCGCTTGTGATGACAGCCGCCAGACAAAGGATTTTTTGCGCGGTCATTTGTTTTTTATACATGACGACCTCCTCCCAGGGAAATCGCTTCTCCCCGGCCGGGGGCAGCTGTCCCCGGCCGGGCGGAAGCTCGGAATGGTTTGATTGGCCGCAGGCTGCAAAGCGGGACGCAAACTCACTTCAGGGTCTCAAAGTAGGCCAGGTCCTTCTCCCAGGCTCCCTGCTTGATGGCCAGGTACTGCTTGCCGGACCAATTGTTGGCCACGTTGTCGGCGGTGCCGGCGGCGTCCTGCATGGCGGCGTCGGTGTAGCCGCTGACCACAATGTTCAGCAGCATATTGTCGCCGTCCTTCTGCTGGTTGAAGCGGTCGGTGAGCTCGGTGTAGCCGTTCACGGTGTCATTTTCCACCTTGGTGGTGGGCAGCACGGTGGGGACGATGGTGTACCAGGGGTTGGACGCCATGCCCAGCTCGGGATGCTTGATGGTGCCCAAGCCGATGGCGGTGGAGATGTAGCCCGCGCCCTCTTTGCCCACCTCGTGGGTGCACTGGTACTCAAAGGCCTGGCTCTTCAGGAAGGACAGGGTGGAACCCAGGTAGAAGCGGGCGTAGTTGGTGTAGTTGCCGCCGGCCTTATCCCACAGCTCCTCGTAGGTGGCGTCGGCAATGACGGGCATCGCCTTGCCGTTGAACAGGAAGGTCTCGCCGGTCTTGATAAAGGCATCGGGGCCGTAGCTCATGAGGATCTGGCCCTCCTGGGAGTAGGCGAAGTCGATGAGGGCCAGGCAGGCGTTCAGCTTGTCGGTGTCGCTGCCCACGCCGGCCTTGGAGATGCCCCAGCCGTCGGTCTTGACGGAGCGCCAGGACTCGGTGAAGCGCATATACACGCCGTCCTCGCTGGAGCCGTCATACCAGCGGGCCACAGGCACCATGGCGGCCATGTACTTCTCGCCGTCCTGGAGGGCGGTGGCGTTCATCAGGGTCTGGGTCTGGTTGTAGTCGTAGTGCATGAAGCCCAGGTCGTTCTCCAGATAGGTCTTGGAGCTCTCCTCGGAGCCGTCCACAAAGGCCTTGGAGATCAGGCCCTCCTCCACCATGGCGTGCATCCGCTCCATGGCCTCGTAGGTTTCCTTCTCCTGGCGGGCGTCGTGGAGCGCGTTGTCGCTGCCCACGTACAGGTAGTCCTGGCGGGACTCCAGGCCGCGCACGCCGAACAGGGTGCCGGCAAAGCGGAACATATCCACCCGGCGCTGGTTGTTGTTGTCCTCACGGGTGAACAGGCCCTGAATGGTGTTGGTGCCGTTGAGGGTCTGGGGATTGGCCACCACGCAGCGCAGCAGGGCCACCAGCTCGTCGGCGTCCCAGGCGGCGTTCTGGCCCACAAACAGGTCGGCGCGGTCGGTGCCGTAGTAGCCGCCGTAGGCCTCGTCGATGTAAGTGCGCAGCATGTTGACGGCGGCCACGCCGTCCATGGAACCGGCGGCATTCATCTTGTCCACGATGTTGCCGGCGGTGTCATAGTCCTTGGTGACCTTCTCCACGCCGGAGCCGTCGGCCTTGACCACGTCGATCTCCACCTTGCCGGAGGTGGGCATGTAGGGCTGGTAGGACGGGGCGGCGGTCTTGTTGCTGGCGTCGGCGGTAAACTCGCCCTCGCCGTTGAGCAGCTTCTCAACCCAGTCGGTGCGCATCAGGGGCATGCGCTCGATGTCGTCCACGCCGTCAAAATAGGGGCTGAAGTAGATGGCGCCGGTGTCGGTGTTGCCGGTGATGGACAGCCGGACGATGGGGTTGGCATCCAGATAGGCCTTGAAGTTGGGCATCAGGTCCAGGTACTCGGCGATGTTGACCATGTTGCCCGCCTCGCCGTTCTCGGTGAGCTTGGTGGCGGTGCCGCTGACCATATCCACTTCGTTCAGCCGCTCCTTCCAGAAGTCAAACTCCTTGGAAGCGCTGTTGCCCTGGTACTGATTCTCGAAGACCACGTTCAGCTTGTTCTGTACCTCCACCCAGGTGGGCTTGAGCTCGCCGGTGTGATAGGTATTGCCGTCGGCCAGCTTGATGCCGTCGCCGGCGGTCTCCGCGTCGAAGAACAGGCCGGTCTTGGCGCTGTTGTAGCCGGTGGCCATGCGCAGCTTGGTGCCGGGCGCATAGCTCAGGCCCTGCGCCGGAGCCTCGCTGGGCTCAGTGCCGGCGGGGGCGCTGCTCTGTGCGGGCGGGTCGGACTGCTGGACCTGGACGCTGGGGCCGCAGCCGGACAGAAGGGCGGCGGTCATCACGATGGCCAGAAACACCGCGATCAGGGACTTATACTTTTTCATGATATCCTCCTTATGTCTGTTTGATTTTTGCCTTCCGGCACAGCCGGGGAAGCACGTACCTAAAAATTTTGGGGGAACGTTACTCCTTCACGCCGCCCACATTGACGCCTTTTGCAAAATATTTCTGGATAAAGGGGTAGATGATGAGGATGGGGACAATGGAGCACACGATGAGGGCGTAGATCACCGAATCCGCGGCAAACGCCTCATTCCAGCCCGCCATGGTCTCCGGGTCGGTATACTGCTCCAGCCGGAGCCGGATGAACACCTGCAGGGGATGCTCGTTGGAGTTGGAGATCATCTGCCGGGCCCAGAAGTAGCCGTTCCAGCGGGAGATGGCGAAGAACAGGGCCACGGTGGCGATGGTGGACTTGCTCATGGGGATGTACACCTTGCTGAGCACCTGGAACTCGGTGGCGCCGTCCACGACGGCGGCCTCCTCGATCTCGGAGGGCACGCCCTCGAAGGCGTTGCGCAGCAGGATGATGTTCATGGCCGCCATGCCCATGGCAATGACCACCAGCCACTTGTCGTCGGTAATGCCCGCGGCGGTGAACACCTTCTTGGTGGCCAGGTAGTTCAGATACTGGGGCACAATGCCCGCGGAGAACCACATGGTGAACACCAGGAAGAAGTTGAAAAACTTACGGAACAGCAGCCGCCGCTTGGACAAAGCGTAGGCCCCCAGGATGGCGGTGAGCATGGACCACAGTGTTCCGTACAATGTGAGGAACAGGGTGTTGGAGTAGGCGTTCCAGAACATGTTGTCCCCGAACATCCGGGCAAAGGCGTCAAACTGCACGTTCTTCGGGAAGAGCACGATGGAGCCGTACTCCACGTCGGCGCGCCCGCTGATGGAGGCGGATACCGCGTACACAAAGGGGTACAGGCAGCACAGGGCAAACACGGTGAGCAGCGTATAGCTGATGATCTTGAAGATCAGCTCGGAGGTCTCAAGTTTTCGTTTCATGCCTCACCCTCCCGTCAGTAGAGCGACGTGTTGGACGCCTTGCGGGCGATGGTGTTGGCCCCGATCACCAGCAGCATCCCGATGACATTGTTCATCATCTCCGCCGCCGCCGCAATGCCGGTGCCCGCGCTGGTCCCGGTGCCGGCCATGCCGCTCATCCGGTTGGCGAAGGTGGACACCACATCGGCGGTGACGTAGGTGTTGGTGTTGTAGAGCAGCAGCACCTTCTCGTAGCCGATGTTCAAAAGGGAGCCGATGCGGGTGATGAGCATGATGACGATGGTGGACAGAATGCTGGGCAGCACCACGTAGCGCATCTGGGCCATCTTGTCCGCGCCGTCGATCTGGGCGGCCTCGTAGCTGGTGGGCGAGATGGCGATGATGGCGGCGAAGAATACGATGCTGTCATAGCCCGCGCTCTCCCAGATGCCGCTGATCTGGTAGATGGAGCGGAAAAACACCGGGTTGTTCAAAAGCCCCGCGTTGGCCACCTCCGGCGTGATGACTCCCAGCCCGGACAGCGCCTGGTTGACGATGCCCATGCCGGTGGTCAGCGAGCCCTGCTTCACCAGCATGGTCACCAGGGACGTCATGACCACGGTGGACATGAACTTGGGCAGGTAGGTGAGCACCTGATAGACGCTCCGGGCGGCGTTGGAGCGGATCTCATTGAAAAACAGCGCCAGGATAATGGGGATGGGGAAGCCGAAGCACAGCCCGTAGAAGCTGAGGATGAAGGTGTTCCTCATCGCCCTCCAGAAGTCGGTGGAGAGCTGGTCCCCGCCCACCAGCAGCCGCCTGAAATATGAAAAGCCGGAAAACAGCTGCTCGGAGACGGGCACAACGCTGTCTGACACCTTGAAGCAGCCCAGCAGCTCGTACATGGGAAAATAGCGCCAGAACAGGAACACCAGCAGCATGGGAACCAGCATCACATACAGCCGCCAGTCCTTCACAATGGCCGCGCCCACATGCCGCCAGTAGTGCTTTTCCACGTCGTCCCGGACCGCCTGTTCCGGGCTGATCCGATAGGCGCCGCTCACGCGGTCGAATTCAAGGAAATCCGCTGCCCTATCTTTCATAGTTTACCTCCTCCTTTTTTATTCCTCCTGCGCGTGCAGGCGCAGAAGGTAGTGTTTTTGATCCTCATAGACACCGTCCAGCTTTCGCGCTATCCAGATGATCACAAAGGTAAATAAGAGGGAGAGGCTGTCGGTGGTGAAAAAGCCCACCGCGCTCCCCGGCCCGGCCCCAAGCATGAGGGCCGCCGCCGCTCTCCCCGCCTGCATCAGCAGCTGCACCAGCAGCGGGAACACCAGGGACAGGTGCCCTGTGCGCACCCGCTCCTTGCCAAAAATCTTGAGCAGCGCCACCGCCGCCACCGAGAGCAGGTTGCCCCCGCAGTAGATGACGTACTGCTCCGGGGCGGCCCCGGAGAACAGGCAGAACACCAGCCCCGCCTCCGCCGCGTGGATGGCGCCCCACGCCCCCCAGCGCATGTAGACGATGGACGTGATGGCCGCGGCCAGGGACACAGTGAAGGGCTGGCCTGGGAACCACCAGTTGGCGGCCCTGACAATGATGAACTCAAAGACCGCCAGCGCCAGCCCCAGCAGCGTAAGGTCGATGGCCCGGTATTCCTTCCACGTTCGCTGCCGCTTCATTCCATCCCTGCCCCCGGTTTCAAAATCTGTACAAATCGGACTAAATTTGCGCAGCGCCCTCTCCTCCGGCCCTCCGGCGCCGCCGTTTTAACACCGGCACTGTCTTATGCGACAAAAAAACGCCGTGCTTTTTGTGCAAATTTACCCCATAGCTTCCTTCTGATTCTACAGCAATTATATACATTGTCGAATGCCAAGTATATAGATAAAATAATTTATTTTATGTACAAAACAGATTCCCTGTCCTTCCCGCTATGTTCACGGCGCAAAGGGTCGGTTATAATGGGGCTGCCCAATTAAAAAGGAGGAATTCTCATGATCCATACCGATCCCAGCCAGAACCTGCAGCAGGTCCTGGACGCCGCCGCCCCCGGCTCCTCGATCCGGCTCGCCCCGGGGGATTACCGGATCAAGGCCGCCGTGTTCACGCCGGGGCTGACCATCTGCGGCGCGGGGGCGGACCGCACCCGGATCATCTGGGACGACTATGCCAGGAAGCCGGACGGGCGCGGCGTGGGGCTCAACACCTTCCGCACCTGGACCATGGCCGTGTGCGCCGACTGCGTTACCATGCGGGACCTGTCCGTCGTCAACGACGCCCTGCGCCCGGAGGAGAAGGGCCAGGAGGTGGCGCTGACCGTGTACGCCGACGATTTCACCATGGAAAACTGCCGCCTCTCCTCCACCCAGGACACGCTGTTTTTGGGCCCCCTCCCCCCCGACCTCATCATGCGCTACGACGGCTTCCTTCCCGGCTTCCTCCGGCTGGACAAGCCCTGCCGCCAGCACTTTTCCCGCTGCCTCATTGAGGGAACGGTGGATTTCATCTTCGGCTGCGGGGACGCGGTGTTTGAGTCCTGCGAAATCCGCTCCCTCCGCGACGCCCGGAACGTGGGCTATGCCGCCGCCCCCGCCCACAGCCGCTCCCAGGCCCGCGGGTTCCGCTTCCGAAACTGCCGCTTTACGGCGGAGGACGGGGTGGCCCCCGGCTCCGTCTGCCTGGCCCGGCCATGGCGGGACTACGGGCTGTGCGTGTTTCAAAACTGCGCCTACGGCCCTCACATCTCGCCGCTGGGCTTTGACAAGTGGAACGGCACCCGGCGGGATGAGACCGCCCGTTTCTACGAAACGCCTCCGGCCGAAGGGCGGGCCGCCTGGGTCAGGACGCTCTGACCCCTGATCCGGCGCCGGCATATGAAGCACAGGGCTGCCCCGGTCCGGCGCAGTCCGCCTGCCGTAAAGCGCAGCACAAACAAGCCAAAAAAGCGAACCGCTGAAACCCCGCAGCTCCAGCCATTGTTGAGAACTGTCGATTTATGTCGGCAGTTCTCTTTTTTGCTTTATAGAACTTGAGTAGCCATGCTAACTGTGATATAGTTAGCATGACCTGCTGGGAAAATGCCGCAAATAATATCGGGGGTAATCTATCGTATGAGCGAATACATTCATGAAGTTGTTCTGCAGGACTATATTATCGAAAATATAATCCATCTTAATTTGACCGTTCAATTCGGCGGCTTTTCCAGAATGAAATTAGTAGAAGCTTTATCTAATAGCACAAAAACGTTTTGGGATCTATCAGGCAAACTGGAAGACGGAAGCTGGATACCGATAGAAGTGGAATGGACTACAAGTAACTTTATCCAGCATAAGCATAATCAAAGTGCTGATTTTCAAAAGTTCATAAGTGGAAATGGAGTATTATTAGTCTTGAGGAAGACCAAAGAACTTCCTAATATACAGCAGATATCTATTCTTGACAGTCTTTCTGAGGCTCAATTCAAAAAAGAATTTAAAGCGTGGTTTAAAAAGAAATCTTCCGAATATATTGATAAAACTTTGAAAATGTATATGGTTGGCGCCTATAAGCGGGAACTTCCACGAATCATTCTGTATCCTCTAAGCAAATATGCACGAGAAAACTACTTCCCCAGCGGCATGCTCTATCGAAAAAACAATGTTGGCCCCGCTCTGATTGGGTTTAAACCGGCGGGGCATAAGAAAAATGTATTTATTCGCGATTTACAGCCGGATGATGTTATTTTGTTCATTGCTTCTGACGGCACTCGATGTAAGCGCGCAGATTTCATTGATAGAATCAAAAGTGGCCGGTTAAAAGTTGACAGACTTGTGGGCTATAGAATAAGGCAAGGAATCACAAATAAATGCGCAAATAATTTAGGAATCGACATGGAATATTGGCCAGATGAGATAAGAATGCATCAAATGATTTATCAATATATCTGTGTTCTTGAAGATCACCCTTTTATCGACAAAACCGATATTGCATTTCCTTTTCTCAAAGCTTATTCAGATAGTACATGGGAGGCGTTTAGAAGTTGTATACAATATGGAGAATACCGAGAAATTAGCCCATTGGATTTTACACTTTTTGTATCAAGTCTTTAAATTATTACGAGGTATTTTTGTTAATTTGGAAACCTGTAATTCCACTCGTACCAGTCTGCAAAAGAACCCGGATACTCTTTTCGAGTATCCGGGTTCTTGCTAAAGTCACCTTTGCGCGCTTGCGCGGGACACGCGCCCGGGGCTGTGCCCGCCGGACCGAACCTGCAAGCTGATACAGGGCACTTCACTGATGATCCTCCAGCCAGCGGATTGCGCAGTGAGCCAGGCAGGCCGAGCCGATGGGACAGACGTCCTCGTTGAACCTGACCTTCGGGTTGTGGGCGGGGCGTCACCCCGTTCATCCATATAGCCCGCTGAGAGATACATGAACACGCTGGGAACCTTTGCCGCAATAGTTGCAAAGTCCTCGGAGGCGCTGGCCGAGGTGTTGGGTACGGGGGTCAGGCCGGGGATCGGCAGTTCCTTCATATAGGCCGCCATCTCGTCGGTCATGACCGGATCGCAGATCAGCGGCGGCACCTCGGAGATCATCTCAACCTCTGCCGAGCCGCCATATACCTCCGCGGTCTTTGGGGCGGTGACGTAAGAAAACATTTTAAGCGAGGGTCGGCGTAGCGTTAAGCTGCGCCGTCTTTCGCATTATTTTTGTCTTGGGCAGTTTGGGATTGCTCCCGCGCTCCCTCAAAATCAAACGCACCAATGAAGTTATAGACGATCTCAATCTCCCGGATTTTCACCCGCTTCTGCTGTTCGTCGGTCGTGTAGGTGTCGGACACCCTGATCTGTTCCACGAACTCACGCAGGATGGTGGCATCAAGCTGGGTCATGTCCGTGTACTTCTTCACCACAGAAATGAACTTCCTGACGTTGGTTTTCTTCTGCTCCTGCTGTTTCACTTCCCGCCCCAGGGTTTCCACGACGGCCTTTAACTGTTCCTGCTCCTGTTCATAGTCACGGGACAGCTTGATAAACCGATCATCGGACAGCTTGCCGGAAATGTTGTCCTCGTAAATCCTTTTGAAGATCACATCCAGCTCCGCGATGCGCTTTTCAGACTGTGCCAGCACAGCCTTTTTCTGCGCCAGCGCCTTGTCACGCTCCTGCTGACTCCGTTCCGCCGCCCGCTGGATAAAGTCGTCCTCATACTGTGTCACATAGGCAATCGCTTCCCGCAGGTTCCGCAGTACGATTTCTTCCAGCACTACACGGCGGATAGAGTGCGTCTTACACAGAGTACGGTCTTTCCGATAGGTGGAGCAAATGTAATACTCCTGTTCCGGCTTGAAGTGATTAGCCCGGCAAAGGTACATTTTACCGCCGCAATCGGCGCAGTACACCAGCCCGGAGAACATACCCATGTCCCCCATCTTGGTCGGGCGGCGTCTGGCCTGCCGGATGTTCTGCACGACCAGGAACACGCTTT
>CAJUEG010000054.1 GCA_910584835.1 uncultured Oscillospiraceae bacterium
GGCGTAGGCCCGCCGGGGGGAGCGGCCCACCCGGCCCCGGATCTGGTGGAGCTGGCTTAAACCCATCTTGTCCGCATCCTCAATGATCAGGGTGTTCACGTTGGCGATGTCGATGCCCGTCTCGATGATGGTGGTGCACACCAGCACGTCCACCTCCCCGTCGGACACCCGGGTCATCACGTCGCCCAGCTCCTCCTGGCTCATCTTGCCGTGGCCCACCGCCACCTCCGCGTCCGGTCCCAGCAGCTCCTTGATGCGGGCGGCGGTGCGCTCGATGGTGTCCACCCGGTTGTGGAGGTAGTACACCTGGCCCCCCCGCTCCAGCTCCCGGCGCATGGCGTCGGCCAGCACCGACCAGTCGTGCTCCAGCACGTAGGTCTGAACCGGCTGGCGGTTGGAGGGGGGCTCCTCGATGGCGGACATGTCCCGGATGCCGGACAGCGCCATATTCAGGGTGCGGGGGATGGGGGTGGCGGACAGGGTGAGCACGTCCACCTGCTTGGACATCTCCTTCAGCCGCTCCTTGTGGGTGACGCCGAAGCGCTGCTCCTCGTCCACCACCAGCAGCCCCAGGTCCTTGAACCGCACGTCCTTTTGCAGCAGCCGGTGGGTGCCGATAAGCAGGTCCACCGAGCCGTTCTCCACCCCGGCCAGCGCCTTTTTCATCTGGGCGGGGGTGCGGAAGCGGCTGACCACCTCAATCTCCACCGGATACTTGGCAAACCGGGAGCGGGCGGTGAGATAGTGCTGCCGGGCCAGCACCGTGGTGGGCACCAGGATGGCCGCCTGCTTGCCGTCCAGCACGCACTTCATGACGGCCCGGAGGGCGACTTCGGTTTTGCCGTACCCCACGTCGCCGCACAGCAGCCGGTCCATGGGCCGGGGAGCCTCCATGTCCTTCTTGATCTCCCGGATGGAGCGCAGCTGGTCCTCCGTCTCCTCGTAGGGGAAGTCCTCCTCAAACTCCTTCTGCCAGGGGGAGTCGGGGGCGAAGGCGTACCCCGGCTGGCGCTGGCGCTGGGCGTAGAGCTGGATCAGCCCCTTGGCCAGGTCCTTCACCGCCTTCCGGGTGCGGGTCTTGGCCTTCTCCCAGTCCGTGCCCCCCAGCTTGGACAGCTTTTTGGTCTCCGGGTCGTCCCCGGCGCCGATGTACTTGGCGATGGCGTCCAGCTGCGTGGCGGGGAGGTAGAGCACGTCCGCCCCGGCGTAGGCCAGCTTGACGTAGTCCTTGTCCACCCCGTCCACCGTCATCTTCACCATGCCCACAAACCGGCCGATGCCGTGGTGCTCGTGGACGATGAGGTCGCCGGGGGACAGGTCGGTGAAGGAGTCCACCTTCCGGCGGTCCGCGGCGTGCTTGAGCCGCCTGCCCCGGCGTTTCGGCTCGGCTCCCCCCTCGGTCAGCACCGCGTAGGGACAGCCGATGTAGTCAAACCCGGCGGACAGCCCCCCCACGGCGATGGTGATCCCCCCGGGCTGGGGCAGGTCGTGGAGCTGGAAGTCCACCGCCGAGCGGATCTTCCGCTCCCGCAGCAGGGACTGGAGGTTCAGCGCCCGCTGCTCGCTGCCCACCAGCACGATGGCGGCGGCGTTGGCGTTTTGCAGCTGGGTCAGGTCCGCCGCCGCCGTGTCCAGGCTGGCCCCGAAGGAGGACAGCTGGCGGCCCTGGGCGGTCAGGATGTCTTTGGGGGGCAGGGGGGCGGCGGAGGTGGTGAAGGAGTCCAGAAAGCACAGGGCATGGCCGGACAGCACGGCCATCAGGTCGTCCATCCCGGCGGCAAATACCGCGTGCTTTCCGTCCAGCGCCCCGTTTTCCAGTAGGGTTTTCACGTCCTCATTCAGCTGCCACAGCCAGTTTCTGCCCCGCTCCGCCACCCGGCTGGACTCGGACAGGCAGACGATGGCGTCCGAAGGCAGATGGTGGGCGGCGGTGGCCAGCCTGGAGTACCGGGCGGGCAGCCGGCGGTCGTTCAGGCGCGCCCAGTTTCCGTGTTCATCCCTGACGGGGAGAAGCTCGCTGACGGGCAGAAACACCGCCCTGTCCAGCCGCCCCACCCGCCGCTGGGAGGACACGTCGAAGGGCCCCATGGAGTCCACGTCCCGGTCCCAGAACTCCACCCGCACCGGGTCGTCCGCGCCCGGGGAGAACACGTCCAGGATGCCCCCCCGCAGGGTGAACTGGCCCACCCCCTCCACCTGCTGGCACCGGGTGTAGCCCAGGGCAGCCAGGCGGTCGGCCAGATCATCCAGGTCATAGCTGCCCTTGGCGTCCACCTCCACCACATGGGCGGCCAGCTCCTCGGGGGGGAGGGTGCGCTGCAAAAGCCCCTCCACCGTGGCGGCGATGAGCCTGGTTTTGCCCTGGGCCATGGCGTGGAAGGCGGCCAGGCGCTGATGCTCCCACTGGCGGGAGGCCACCGCGCCCTCATGAAACAAAAACTCCCGCGCACCGATCATGGTGGCGCTTTCCCCCGTCAGCGCCGTCACGTCGGCGGCCAGCCGGGCGCACTCCCCCTCATCGGCGCACACCAGCACCACAGGACAGTCCAGCCGGTCCAGCAGCCCCGCCGCGAAGTGGGCCCGGTGGACGGGGGACAGCCCCGCCACCTCCACCGGGGAGCGGCCCGCGTCCAGGTTGGCCGTCAGACGGGCGAATTCAGGCACCGTATTTAAGATGTTCAGCAGCTGTTTCATGGGATGACCTCGGATTTGAAAAATTTGGAAATTTTGGGCGCACACACATTTCGGAGAGGTCCCCTGCGGGGGACGGGGCGGCACTTTCTCTCACATGAGAGAAAGTGCCCAAAGAGAATGCTTAGGGGGCAATCCGCCGGTTCGACTTCGAGCGCCAAGGGCGCGCTCTCGCTCACAGACGGCTTTCCCCCTAAGAACTCCCTGTTTACGGGAGAGCCCGGTTCGATGCCCAGGCGGATACCCTCCCGGCGCCAGCGGCCTTACGACACAGATGCCCCTATTCGTGCTGCTGCCGGTGTCTGGATATTGACAGGCTCGCAGGGCCCGCCGCCTGCGCCTCCGGGGCGCGCCATTCGGTTTGGGACTGACCGCCGCGCGCCAACCCTTTACCTCGGCTCATCTGTCCGCCCCAGCAGATAGTCCGTCGTTACCTCAAAATAATCGGCAAGGGCAATCAAGCGAGGAATGTCTGGATAGTTCCTGCCCTTCTCATAGGTATAGACAGAATATCTCTTTACACCAATGATCTTGCCAAGCGCGTCCTGCGACAGTCCTTTGGATTCCCGAAGCGCCTTGACCCGTTCCGAAAATTTTTCCATAATCGCACCTCATTTTTCTTGACATGTAGACAAAAAATATGCTATCATAGTGTAGACACGAATAATACATGTGGGGGTTGATTTGGATATGGAGAAAATCATAAATGAGCTTTATTATATGGTAGATACTTGGGCTGGTCAACAATACGAAAATAACGAGGAGGCAAAGGGGTTGGAGGCGCAAAAGTTTGCCTTACAAGAGGATATTGCCCGGCGGGTGGGGGAAAACGGGCAGGAGGTGCTGGAAAAGTTGTCTGAGGTAAGTCTCAGGTTAGAAGATATCCATGACCAGGCGTTATTTCGAGCGGCGTTGCGGCTAGCGATTGAGATGACGCAAAGGGGGGCGCTGGGGCAGTCAGCTTAAGGCAGGGAAGAGACTGGCCTAGGCCCGGGACCGAACGGCGTGCCCCTGAGGCGCGGGGGGTGGACCCCGCCCGCCTGTCAGTGCCTAAAAACTGGCGGCAGCGCAAATAGGGGGGAGCGGGTCGAAAGCACCACGCGCCGGGAGGATATCCGCCCGGCCATCGTATCGGGCGCTCCCGTAAACCGGGGGATTCTCAAGGGGACGGCGGCCTGTGAGCGAGGGCGCGCCCTTAGCGCCCGAAGCCGAACCGGCCGCTGCCCCCTTGAGCGTGTCTTTGGTTACTTTCTGCACGAGCAGAAAGTAACATCCCTAGTTGAAGCGGTTCATCGCCTTCTGCGGGCCGTCCCGCAAGAGGCACTCCACCGCGTCCGCCGCCCGCTGGACCGCCCCGTCCATCACCTTCTTGTCCTCGCCCTGGAGCTTGCCCAGCACCCAGTCGGCCATGTCGTAGTCGGGGTGAGGCTTGCCCCCCACCCCCACCTTCAGCCGGGGGAACTGGTCAGTGCCCAGGTGCTGGATGACGCTCTTCAGGCCGTTATGGCCCCCGGCGGAGCCGCCGGTGCGGATGCGCAGCTTGCCCAGGGGCAGGTCCACGTCGTCGGAGATCACCAGCACGTGGGAGGGGTCCAGCTTGTAAAACCGGGCCGCCTCCCCCACCGCCTCGCCGGACAGGTTCATGTAGGTGACGGGCTTCATCACCAGCGCACCCTGGCCGCCAATGGAGGCGGTGCTGGTCAGCGCCTTGAATTTCAGGCGCTGGATGGGGAAGCGGCCCCGCTCGCCCAGCTCGTCCGCCACCAGGAAGCCCGCGTTGTGGCGGGTGTATTCATATTTGTCCCCCGGATTGCCCAGGCCCACCACAAGCCAGGCGACGGGGAGTTTTTTAGCGAAAATCATAAAATACCTCCGGACAGGGAACAACCGCTCCGAGGCAGGCGCCCCGGAGCGGGTTTTCTCTCTATAAAAGAAGCGCGGAGAAGGGGCCGGCGAGGACGCTTGGAGCGGAGCGAAAGCAAACGCCCAGGACCCGCGCAGCGGGGGTGGGTTTTGCTTGAGGCGGAGCGAAAGCGCCCGAGCGGTCCTGGCCGCTTCGGAGCGTGACAGGAAAGAAGCGCGGAGAAGGGGCCGGCGAGGGGAGTTTCCGGCTCCATCCGCCCTGCTCACGGCGGCCCCACAGTCGTTCAGGACCAGAGCTTGGACACGGAAATCTCCTGGTAGATGCGCTCAATGGCCTCGGCAAACAGGTGGGCCACAGACAGGTACTTGACCTTGGGGCAGATCTCGGCAATGTTGTCCCGGGGCTGGATGGTGTCCAGGAACACCACCTCGTCCAGGGCGGAATCGTTGATGCGCTGGATGGCGGGGCCGGACAGAACGCCGTGGCTGGCGCAGGCGGTGACCGACTTGGCGTGGCCCAGCTCCACCAGGGCTTTGGCCGCGTGGCACAGGGAACCGCCGGTGTCCACCATGTCGTCCAGCAGAATCACGTTCTTGCCGGTGACGTCGCCGATGATGTTCATCACCTCGGAGGAGTTGGCCTTCTGGCGGCGCTTGTCCACGATGGCCATGGGCATATCCAGCTTCTGGGCAAAGGCCCGGGCCCGGGCCACGCTACCCACGTCGGGGGATACCACCATGGTCTCCTCATGGACGGGGGCGAAGCGGCGGAAGAAGTGGTCCACAAACACGGGGGAGCCCAGCAGATTGTCCACCGGAATGTCAAAGAAGCCCTGAATCTGGTTGGCGTGGAGGTCCATGGTGAGCACCCGGTCGGCGCCGGCCCGGGTGATGAGGTTGGCCACCAGCTTGGCGGAGATGGGGTCCCGGGGCTTGGTCTTGCGGTCCTGACGGGCGTAGCCAAAGTAGGGGATGACGGCGGTGATGCGCCCTGCGGAGGCCCGCTTCAACGCGTCAATCATAATGAGCAGCTCCATCAGGTTGTCGTTCACCGGGGTGCTGGTGGACTGGACCACAAATACGTCGGAGCCGCGGACGGTCTCAAAAATGGACACAAAATTCTCGCCGTCGGAAAAGGCTCCCGTCTCGGCGTTGCCCAGAGGAATGCTCAATTCCTTACATATGTCCCGGGCCAGAGCTTTGCTGGCGCTGCCGGAGAAAATTTTCAGGTCCTTGCCGTGTGATATCATGCTTCCCATCTTCCTCTCTTAAAAATCGTAGTGATTCGTTGCCGGCGTACTATTTCAACTTTCTCCGCAAGGTAGGAAGCACCTCGCTGTAAAAGCATTATATCAGAAACCAGAATTTTTTGAAGAGATTTTTCTCACTTTGGGAAAATTGTCATATTTCTACGAAAACCAGGGAGAAAAATGGGGAAAAAGCGGTGATTATGTCAAAAGACGTCTGCCTGCGGCTCAGGCCGCGGGCAGGGGAAGCCAGCGCTGTAAGCGCCGGGTCTGGTAGAGATGGACCACCTCCAGGGTGGCGCAGATCTTGTCCGCCATGTTCACCACCAGCGCCTCCCGGCAGCGGGGCAGGTGGACGGCCAGGGGGAACATGTGGGACACAATGGCGTTTTTCTCCCGGTCGGACAGGTCGGGGCACAGGGCGGCGGCGTTTCGCAGGGCGAACTCCGGATGGTCCAGGCACTGGTTGCCGGGGTGGGCGGAGCCGTCGGCGGGGTCATACAGGTACAGGTCATGGAGCAGCCCCGCCCGGGCGGCGGCCCGGTAGTCCCAGCCGAAATACCGGGCCAGCCGGAAAGCTACGTAGGACACAAACAGGGAGTGCTGGTAGCAGGTGATGGAGAAGTGATGACGCCACCGCTTCATGGAGCTGACCTCGCTGGTGTCCAGCAGGGCGCCCACGCACTCCATGAAGGCGGCGGCGTTCAAATCGTGTTTGGACATAGGAAAAGACCCCTTTCTAAGGTTACTGGATGAAATGAGTCGGTTTTTACTTTTTTTGACACTTTTGCGCCTTGTGTAAGGCTGTACATCAACATTATAGCAGGTGTAAGGCCCGTTGTCAGCTATCTTTGCAAAAATTTTAAGGGACAAAATCTGGTTATTTTTTTCTTGCTTGACAACCCCAACCCGCTGTGCTATGATAACTGTACTAAGACATATAGTACAATTAGTACAATCTGAAGGAAAGGAGGCGGGGCCATGCTCAGCCTGAACTATCGGGACAGCCGCCCCATCTATGAGCAGGTCCGGGACGGCCTGCGCCGTCTCATCATCACGGGAGCCATCCCACCGGGGGATAAGCTGCCCTCCGTGCGCACCCTGGCGGGCCAGCTGGCCATCAACCCCAACACCATCCAGCGCTCCTACGAGTCGCTGGAGCAGGAGGGGTACGCCTACTCGGTGCCGGGGAAGGGGAGCTTCGCCGCCCTGCCCCAGGACGTCACCGACAAGCGCCGGGAGGAGCTGCTGGCCAAGCTGGACGCCATCGTCCAGGAACTGGTGTACCTGGGGATGACGCCGGCGGAGATAGAAGCGCAGATAAGCGGACAGCGAGGGAGCTTGGACCGGAGCGAGGACGGGCGCAGGTCCGCAGGGCGGCCCGCAGGCCAGTCCGAGACGGAGGGAAAGGGACCGAGCGACCTGGCCGCTTTGCAGCGTGACAAGGAGGAGACACAATGATTGAAGTGAAAAACGTGGTCAAGAGCTTCGACGGCTTCCACGCCCTGGACGGCCTGACCATGACGGTGCCCCGCGGGGCCATCTACGGGCTGGTGGGGCCCAACGGGGCGGGCAAGTCCACCATCCTGCGCCACCTCACCGGGGCCTACCGCCAGGACTCCGGGGATATTTTATTGGAGGGCGCGCCCATCTATGAAAACCCCGCCGTCAAAAGGCGGATCGCGGGCATACCCGACGAGCTGTACTTCTTTACCTCCGCCTCCACCCGGGACATGATGAAGCTCTACCGGGGGCTCTACCCCTCCTTCGACATGGACCGCTACGCCAAGCTCAAGGAGGCTTTCCCCGCCGTGGACGAGAAGCGGCCCATCCGCCGGCTGTCCAAGGGGATGCAGAAGCAGTCGGCGTTCTGGCTGGCCCTGAGCTGCAGGCCGGACTACCTGCTCTTAGACGAGCCGGTGGACGGCCTGGACCCCGTCATGCGCCGCCAGGTGTGGTCCCTGCTCATGGGGGACGTGGCCGAGCGGGGGACCACGGTGCTGGTGTCCTCCCACAACCTGCGCGAGCTGGAGGACGTGTGCGACCACGTGGGCCTGCTCAGCCATGGCAGGGTGGCCCTGGAGCGGTCCCTGTCCGACCTCCAGGGGGGGACGGTAAAGCTCCAGATCGCCTTCCAGGCCGAGACGCCCCCCCAGCTGCCCCCGGAGCTCCAGGTCATCCACGCCGATCACGTGGGCCGGGTATACACCTATATCGTCCGGGGCACGGCGGAGGAGACGGAGGCCCGGTTCAAGCCGCTCTCCCCGCTGTTCATGGAGGCCCTGCCCCTGACGCTGGAGGAGATCTTTATCTATGAAATGGGAGGTGAGGACTATGCGGTCCGGGACATCGTTCTTTAATTGGCCCGTGTTCAAGAAAACGGTGCTGCGGTACTGGCCGGTGTGGGGGGCATACTCCGTCATCTGGCTGGTGGCGCTGCCCCTCCAGGGGCTGATGCTGCTGCGGATGGACGCCTATCAGCTTAACGGGTACGCCAACGGGCACGGATATATGGAGAACTTTGCCAGAAGCTCGGTGCCGGATATGACCCACCTGTCCCTGGTGCTGGCGGTGGTGTTCGGGGCGCTGTGCGCCATGGCGGTGTTCAGCCACCTCTACAACGCCCGCTCGGCCAACTTCTTCGGCTCCCTGCCCGTGCGGCGGGAGGGGCTGTTTGTCACCCACTACCTGGCGGGGCTGGCCTTCCTCCTCGTGCCCAATGTGGTGATCTTCCTGCTGGTGCTGCTCGTCGAGACGGCGGGGGGCGCTGTGACGGCCGGCCCGCTGCTGTTCTGGCTGGGGGCCACCTGCGGGGAGTGCCTGTTCTTCTACTCCATGGCGGTATTCTGCGGCATGTTCACCGGGCACATCCTGGCCCTGCCCGCCTTTTACGGCATTTTCAACATCCTGGTTTATGGGGTGTGCGTGCTGGTCTCCTCGGTGTTCCAGCGGTTCTACTACGGCTTCAGCGGCTTCGGGCCCTGGATGCAGACCCTGATTGAATGGCTCACGCCGGTGATGAAGCTGGGCCCCGGGGTGGGTAGCTGGTATGACGCGGGGGCGTTCCGAACCCGGGGGCTGAACGCCGTGGCGGCATACGCGGCGGCGGCCCTGCTGCTGGCCGCGGCCTCCTTCTTCCTCTACCGCGCCCGGCGGCTGGAGAGCGCCGGGGACGTGGTGTCGGTGAAGCGGATGCGCCCGGTGTTCCAGTACGGCGTAGCCCTGTGCGCCGGGCTGGCCTTCGGAATGGCCACCACCAGCTTTTTGGGGGGACGGGAGCCCACCCTGATGATTTCCATCCTGGTCTGGGGGGTGGCCGGTTACTTCGCGGCCCAGATGCTGCTGGACAAATCCTTCCGGGTGTTCAGGAAGTGGAAGGGCGGGCTGGCGGTGGCCGGTGTATTTGTGCTGCTGTTCCTGGTGGTGGGCTTCGACCTCACCGGGTTTGAGACTAGGGTGCCCGACCCGGACCAGGTGGACTATGTGGAGCTCGAGGGGGCCAACCTGTGCTCCCTTGCCGACGGCGCGGACTACCTCTGGGCGGAGGAGGGCGGGCCGGAATTTGTGAAGTACGCCGTCCTCCTCCACCAGGCGGCGGTGGACCAGCGGGGGGACAGGCCGCAAAGCGGCACGGTGACCGAGACAAACCTGAGGCTGACCTACCACATGAAGGACGGCTCCACCCTGTCCCGGCGGTACTACCCCGTATACGTGGCCCCCGGGGAGGCGGACCGGGAGGGGACCGCCGCCTGGGCCATCCAGCAGCTCTACGGAGACCGGGAGCTGTACTGGAAGGCCTACGGCTTCGAGGAGGCCGAGCGGCGGATGGCCGAGGAGGGCTACCGCCTGCGGGAGGTGAGCTATGAGAACTACCAGCGCGATCCGGGGACGGATCAGGTCCTGTACTACGGCGGGGCGAACGCCCAGGCGCTGTACCAGGCGGTGAAGGAGGACTTCCAGGCGGGCCGCATCGGCGTGCGCCGGGTGGAGGACTGGGACAGCCGTATAAATGGGCCGCGCAACCTGCAATTCCAGTTCAGCAACGATACGAACGCCAGCCTCTGGATCGAGATCCGGGTACAGGACACCGCGTCCAGCACGCTGGCGGCGCTGGCGGAACTGAAGGCGGACCAGGGAAACGGGGCCGCATTGGAGGGTTGATGGAGATGAAACGGGCTGCGAGCATGACTGCCTGCCTGCTGCTTTTGCTGGCGCTGTGCGCCTGCGGCAGCTATGAGGCCAAGGTCGCGGGTATCTGGCAGGGGGACGGAAGCCTGGACGCAGGGATCGCGGGAGAGATAGACGGGCCGCGCCCCTTCGACGGCGCGGAGCAGTGGGAGTTCGACGGAGAGGAACGGGCTGTGGCGACCGTGGGCGGAAGAAAGATAGAGTTCCACTACTACGCCAGCGACAGCACCCTGACTTTGAACGACGGTGGGGAGGTGTCCTGGGGCATCCGGTACGAGGTGAAGGGGGATACCCTGAACATCGGCAACGCGACATATACAAAGGTCAAATGAAGCTGAGTTCACCCCCTGCCGTACAGGCAGGGGGTGAAATTTTTCCCCGCCGCCGCTTTGCAGGCAGGCGTTTTTGTGGTATGCTAGGGGAAACCAATTTTAGGAGGTCACATCATGCCGGGGAAAGAGGAATTCATTGAGATATACACCCAGCATATCCACCGGGAGGGCAGCGAGGAGCTGCTGGACTACCTGGAGAACAAGAGCGACTTTTTCACCGCTCCCGCCTCCGCCCGCTACCACGGGGCCTACGCCGGGGGGCTGTGCGACCACAGCGTCAACGTGTTCCGCTGCCTGGAGTCCTACCTGGCCCGGGAGCGGGTGAAGGAGCTGTACAAGATGGAGTACCCTATGGAGTCGGCGGCGGTCGCCGCGCTGCTCCACGACCTGTGCAAGATCGGGTGCTACAAGGCGGGCACCCGCAACGTGAAGGACGACGCCACCGGCAAGTGGGAGAAGGTGCCAACCTTCTTCTACGAGGACAAGCTGCCCTACGGCCACGGGGAGAAGAGCGTGTACATCATCTCGGGGTTTATGCGCCTCACCCGGGAGGAGGCCATGGCCATCCGCTGGCACATGGGTTTCTCCGGCCCGGAGGACAATAAGGTGGTGGGCCAGGCCCTCCAGCAGTACCCCCTGGCCTTCGCCCTGGCCATGGCGGACATGGAGGCGTCGTACTTTTTAGAAAAGACGTGAGAGAATCCCGTCCCCCGCGAAGCGGGAGGACGGGATTCCGCATGGCTTCGCGGACATGGAGGCGTCCTGCCTCCCGGAGGGGAAGCAATACAGGCCGCCGGTGGAGGCGCTTTGCCTCCCGGAGGGAAAACAAACGGGGCCCCGCCAGGTCAGGCGGGACCCCGTTTGTAATGGGATTACTTCTGGAGCTTGGCAAAGGCGTTGGTGTTCATGACCACGGCGAACTCGCCCGGCTCGTCCTGGCCGGTGTAGCCCTTCTGGAACGTCAGGGTGCCCTGGGCCGCCTCCAGCTCGTAAATGGGGGAGAACTCGGAGGAGCGCTCGGTGGGCTCGGCCCCCCACGCCTTCACGTCCTCCCAGGTGAGGCCGTGGTAGTCCACGCCGTTGTAGATGAACTTGATGTTTTCGCCGGCATCCTTGCGCAGGCTGACCCGGTACACTACGCCCTCGGTGAGGGACTGCTTCTCCTCCGCGGAGAAATCCACATAATTGCCCTTGATATTTTTCTGGAAGGGGACATAGACGGAAATCCAGAACTCATGGCCGGAGCCCTCCTCCGTCTTGATGCGGAAATGGCAGGCCACGTACTTGGCGTCCTCGCGGATCTCGTTCTGGGAGCCGGTGAAGGTGACTTCCCAGCCCCAGCCGGCGATGTCGCCCGTGGTGGTCTGGCCCAGGGTGATGGTGTGGTCGTTCACGGTGACCTCCATGGGCATGTCCGGGCCGGACGCGCCGCAGGCGGCCAGGCCCAGCAGCAGGACCAGCGCCAGGGACAGCATGGCAATCCGCTTGAAAATATTCATATCCTTTTCTCGCTCCTCATCTCTTACTTTTTGGGCACAGGCGCCCGCTCTTTGTTTCGGCGGAGAGGAAGGAAAAATAACCCCCGGCAGGAAATATCCCGCCGGGGGCAGGCTGATTTAAGAAAGTCTTAATAAATCCCGTCCAGGATCTCAATGGCCTGGGCCACGGCGTGCTCGTCACAGTGGCCCAAAATGCGGGCCCCCCAGTCCCTCACCTCCTGGGCGCAGTTGGCCGGGGCGAAGGGGATGGCCGCCAGCGCCAGCATGGGGATGTCGTTCTGGTTGTCCCCCATGCAGTAGAGGTTTTCCCGGGAGACGCCCAGCAGCCGGGCCACCCGGCCCACCATGGCGCCCTTGTCGCAGCCTTTGGCGGTCACCTCCAGCAGGTAGCGGTTGGAGAAGATGGCCTCGCAGCGCTCCCCCCAGAGGGAGAGGAGGCGGGCCTGGACCCGGCGCAGATAGGGCTCGTCCTGCTGGAGGATCACCTTGCTCCAGGGGGTGGGCATCTCCCCGATGGGGGCGAGAATCTGCGTCCCCCCCACCCGGGCCAGATGAATCCGGGTCACGTCGTTGGGGTTGTGGACGTAGATGTCCTCGCCGTGGTACGCCTCAAAGGCAAGGTCGGGGAATTCCCGGCACAGCTGGGCCAGCCAGGCCGGGGCCTCCCCGTCCAGGCGGGTGTCGGCCAGGTAGCGGTCCTCGGCGTAGTCGTAGATGGCCGCGCCGTTGGACAGCACCACCGGGGCGTTGAGGGGGATGTCCTCCTTTTCGATCTGGGGGGTGAAGGTGCGGTGGGCCCGGCCGGTGGCCACGGAGAACCGGCCGCCGTTGTCCATAAGGTAGCGGATGGCCGCCCGGTTCTCGGGGGAGACGGTGTGGGCGCTGTTATATAAGGTGTCGTCGTAGTCCGCGAAAAAGAGCACGCCGTCGAATTTGCCCACAAAAATCAGTCCTTATTTCAGATCTTGCCCATTGAGAAATTTGCGCAGGGGCACCATCAGCGCGGCGCACACCGCCACGGCCAGGATGGTGCTGGGGAGCATATAGCCGCCGTTGTAGAGGGCGGAGTAGAAGAACGGGGAGGTCATAGTCAGACCCATGAACTCCTCGGGCATATACTCGGCGTAAACGGTGACTCCGCTGATGTAGTGCACCACAAACCGGGCCGCGCCGGCGATGAAGGCCGCCAGGGGGATCAGGTTGGCCCTGCGTTTGAGCAGGCCGGCAAGGCCCACCATGGCATAGGCCCCGGTGTAGTCAAAAACGATGGATACCCAGCTGATGACAAAGCTGTCCAGCCCCAGGAAATACTTCAGCGTGCCGAACACCGCCCCGGCGGCGATGCCCCAGCCCAAGCCCCAGCGCACCGAGAAAATGATGATGGGGATCATCGCGGCGCTGATGGAGCCGCCCTGGAACCACAGATCCAGCTCCACGAAGGTCAGCGCGTAGGCCAGCGCGATGCTGACCGCCGCCTCGCAGAGCATACGGGTGGTCTGGTTTACGTTTTTCATGTGTCGTTCCTCCTAAAAAAGTTTACCGCAATGCAAACGGTGCAATGCGGTAAGCGAGAGAAACGACAACGGCCCATATCGTCGAATTCACTTCCTACGCCGGCATTACCCGGATCAGGTACGAGGGACCGGAGACTGCGCTTTGTCTCACATCACAGCCGGGGATGACCCCCAGCGCCCCTGTGATATTCCATTCACTTTGCGGCGCCCCTATTGTAAACCGCCGGGGCGGCGCTGTCAAGGGGCCTGGGCAAAAGGACGAAAAAAGAGGGAAAAATTTGGCGGTTTCGCCAGGGGCACCACAAAATGTGCCAGGGTCCCAAAAATGGCCCCAAAAGACAACAAGATATGCCCCGCCAAATTGGGCGGTTTGACCCGCGCGGGAAATTCGGGGCTTGACGGGAGGGACAAAATGGTGTAGGATGTGCCTGTAACCATTTTGTAACTCTTTTCGGATTTTTTGTAACTTGCCGGAAACCAGGGGAAGGAATGATTCAGCCGGCAAAGCACCGCAGGCACGTTGAATCAGCGCTTCCCAAGACCAACAGGAGGGACATCCGTGAAGCAGACCGAGAGAGAACATGAGAGTGTGGAGAAGGCTGTAACGGGGGCCGGACAGGCCGGCCCGGACAAAGGAAAAGAGGGAGGGGCCGCCCGGCCCCAGTCCTGGAGACAATATATTGAGCAGGCCGAGGCGGCCGAGAAGCAGGCCGAGCGGGAGGCCGCCCGCGCCCGGGCCGCCCGGACCAAACGGGAGAAGCGCTCCGCCGCCGCCCTGAAGGAGCGGGCCAAGGGTGCGCTGGACAACGCCAAGACCGCCCTGGGCGGAGCGAAGGACGCGCTGGACGGGGCCAAGGAGGCAATGGACGGCGCCAAGGCCGCGCTCAGCCGGGCCAGGGCCGCGGGGAAGCGGTTGAGAAGAGGCCCTGTCCGGGAGAAGTCCGTCCAGGAGAAGGCTGGCCGGCAGGAGCCTGTCCGGGAGAAGGCCGCCCAGGCCGCCGCCGGAACGGAGGAGAAAAGGAGCCGCACCCGGCATCCCGCCAGGTTTGGCAGGGTGGGCCTGGCCGCGGCCAAGGTCCGCGGCGTGGTGGAACGCCACCCCGTGTCCCCGCTGCTGTACGTGACGCTGCTGGCGGTGATCATCGGCATCGGAAGCTTCAACGGGAGTTATATCCGGGCCTACGCCATGAACGTGAACGGCCAGGAGGTGGGGGTGGTGTCCAGTCCCGATGAAAAGGACGCCATCGTCAGCAATATTGAGTCCCGGGCCTCCGACATCCTGGGCGAACAGTTCGACTACGACGCCGACATCTCCATGACCCCGGTATATGTGGCCCCCGGTGAGCTGAGCGACACGGCCCAGATTGAGGACGCCCTGTTCAACGATGTGGGGGCGCTGGTCACCGCCTATGGCCTGCGGGTGGACGGACAGGAGTTGGGCTACGCCCCCACCAAGGACGACCTGTACCAGCTGCTGGACGAGGTGGCTCAGCCCTACCTCACCCCGGACACCATCCGCTACCAGTTCGTGGAGGACGTGGAGGTCTACTCCATCGAGGTGCCCGCCAACACCCAGTACGACGTGGAGGCCATCCGCACCACCCTGAGCCAGCTGCGGGTGGAGCAGTCCACCTATGTGGTGAAGAAGGGGGACACCTTCAACGCCATCGCCTACTCCCTGGACATGTGGCCCAACGAGCTGTCCGTCCTCAACCCGGACGTCATCGTGGATAAGCTGTGGGTGGACCAGGAGCTGGTCATCCAGCAGGCGGTGCCCTTCCTGTCGGTGGAGAACACCACCGAGGAGACCTACGAGCAGGAGATTCCCAGCCCGGTGGAGTATATTGAGACCGCCGACCTCTATATAGGCGACAGCAAGGTGAAGGAGCAGGGCGAGGACGGCCTGGAACGGGTCAACGCCCACGTCACCTATATCAACGGCGTGGAGCAGGGCCGGGAGATCCTCGCCACCGAGACGCTGAAGGAGCCCACCACCACCTACGCCTACACCGGCACCACCCCCCGGCCCGTCACCGCCTCCAACGGCTACTTCATCTGGCCGGTGCGGGGCACCATCACCTCCAACTTCGGCGGGCGCAACCTGTGGGGCAGCTATGACTTCCACCTGGGCCTTGATATCGCCTGCCGCACCGGCACCGCCATCAAGGCCGCCGACGGCGGTACCGTCATCAAGTCCGGCTGGAGCGGCAGCTACGGCAAGCTGGTGGCCATCCGCCACGACAACGGCTATGTCACCTACTACGCCCACAACTCCGAGCTGCTGGTGAGCGTGGGGCAGAAGGTGTACCAGGGGCAGATCATTGCCCGGGCGGGTATGACCGGCAACGCCAGCGGCCCCCACTGCCACTTCGAGGTGCGCATCAACGGCACCAGCGTCAACCCCCGCAACTATCTTCGGTAATCAGCTTTGAGTTTCGCCCCCGGTTTACACCGGGGGCGAAATTTTTGAAAAGAAACCGAACAAATTTGCGAAAATGGGTTGACAAAGTCGAACGAATATATTATTATAATAGAAAATAAAACAAACGGATGAAGAAACAATTGTCTCAAAAGGGAAAAGAACCCGGTTTATGGGACCTAAACTCTGCTAGGATGGGCCCATACCAAATGAGGAGGCTTTGGCTATGAACACTGCTTACTATACCCTGACCACATGGAACGGCGGCGCCATGGCTGCCGGGTTCGACGGTGCGGCGGGCTGCACCCGCCAGGCCGCTATGGTGCGGCAGTCCGGGCGGCGGGGCGGAGACAATGTGATTGACCTGACCGCCTGGAGGGCGGCCAACCTGGAGACGTGCGGGGGAGAGAGCACCGACGGGGCGGCGTGGAGCGATGACGAGGCGGCGGAGGGGGAGCTGAGCGTGCCCGCGCCCCGGCCCCGTAAGAGCCGCCGGGCGGCCTTTATGGCCGAGCTGGCGTCCACCGCCGGTGTGGCGGCCGCGGCGCTGGCCGTCATCCTTCGGGTGGTGGCTTTTTAACGCAGTACAAATTGGGAGGACCGGCTCTGCCGGTCCTCTTTTTTGGCAAATCGGGGGATTTCCAGGCCGGTTTCCAGCGGAATCAAATTGACGGACAGGGCTGGCCGTGTTACAATATTCACAATCAGCCCATGGCGTACCGCTTCGCGGGGGCGCTGATATCCATAGGAAAGAGGAGAAGCTATGTATCGGATCGTGAAAAAACGGGTGCTCAATCCCACCGTGTCCCTGATGGAGATCGAGGCCCCCGCCGTGGCCCGCAAGGCCGAGCCCGGCCAGTTCATCATCCTCCGGGTGGACGAGGAGGGGGAGCGCATCCCCCTGACCATCGCCGACTTTGACCGGCAGGCCGGCACCGTCACCATCATCTACCAGGTGGTGGGCGCCACCACGGAGAAGCTCAACCACAAGCAGGAGGGCGAGTTCCTCCAGGACTTTGTGGGCCCCCTGGGCAAGGCCACCGAGACGGAGGGCCTGAAGCGGGTGGCCGTGGTGGGCGGCGGCGTGGGCACCGCCATCGCCTACCCGGTGGCCAAAAAGCTCCACGACGTGGGCTGCCATGTGGACCTCATCGTGGGCTTCCGCAGCAAGGACCTGGTGATCCTGGAGGACGAGTTCCGCGCCGCCTCCACCAACCTGATCATCGGCACCGACGACGGCTCCTACGGCAAGAAGGCGCTGGTCACCGACCTGCTGAAGGAGCAAATCGAGGCGGGGGCCAAATATGACCGGGTGATCGCCATCGGCCCCGTCATCATGATGAAGTTCGTGTGCCAGCTCACCCGCCAGTACGACATCCCCACGGTGGTGTCCATGAACCCCATCATGATCGACGGCACCGGCATGTGCGGCGGCTGCCGCCTGTCCGTGGGCGGCGAGACCAAGTTCGCCTGCGTGGACGGCCCGGAGTTCGACGGCCACAAGGTGGACTTCGACGAGGCCATGGCCCGGGGCGCCATGT
>CAJUEG010000055.1 GCA_910584835.1 uncultured Oscillospiraceae bacterium
TGGCCGCCCTCATCGGCATGATCCCCGAGGGGCTGTACCTGCTCACCAGCGTGGCGCTGGCGGTGTCCGTCATGCGCCTGGCCCAGCGGCAGACCCTGGTGCACGAGATGAGCGCGGTGGAGACCCTGGCCCACGTGGACGTTTTGTGCGTGGACAAGACGGGCACCATCACCCAGCCGGAGATGTCGGTGCGGGAGGTGGTCCCCATGGACGAGGACCGCTGCCCGGCGGCCAAGGTAGAGGAGATTTTCAACGCCTACTACCAGGCCATCGACGCGGACAACGACACCGCCCGGGCCATGGCCCAGCGGTTCCGCAAGTCCTCCATCTGGCAGGTGGAGCGCACCGTGCCCTTTACCTCGGCCAACAAGTGGTCGGCGGTGGTGTTCCGGGGGTACGGCGCCTATGTGGTGGGCGCGCCGGAGTTCATCATGAAGGCCCGGTACGCCGACCTGGAGCACATGGTCACCCCCTACCAGGAGCAGGGCTGCCGGGTGCTGCTGCTGGCCCGCTGCGCCAACGCCCCCACCATGGAGGGGGGGATTGTGGGCGGGGTGGAGCCGCTGGCCCTGGCGGTGATCAGCAACCCCGTGCGGGCGGAGGCCCCGGATACCTTCCGCTACTTTGCCCAGCAGGGGGTGGAGGTGAAGGTCATCTCGGGGGACAACCCGTCCACCGTGTCCGCCGTGGCCATGGAGGCGGGCATCAAGGGGGCGGAGCGCTTTGTGGACGCCGCCGCCCTGAAGGAGCCGGCGGACTATGCCCGGGCGGTGCGGGAGTACACCGTGTTCGGCCGGGTGACCCCGGACCAGAAACGCAAGCTGGTGAAGGCGCTGCAAAAGGCGGGCCACACCGTGGCCATGACGGGGGACGGCGTCAACGACGTGCTGGCCCTGAAGGACGCGGACTGCGGCATCGCCATGGCCTCCGGGGCGGAGGCGGCCTGCCAGGTGGCCCAGGTGGTGCTGCTGGACTCCAATTTCGCCTCCATGCCCGAGGTGGTGCAGGAGGGGCGGCGGGTCATCAACAACATCCAGCGGGCGGCGGCGCTGTACCTGGTGAAGAACATCATGTCCCTGTTCCTGTCCCTCATCAACCTGTTTGCCGGCTTCCCCTATCCCTTTATCCCCATCCAGCTCACCCTGATCAGCGCCCTGACCATCGGCGCGCCCTCCTTCGTGCTGGCGCTGGAGCCCAACCACGAGATCGTCAAGGGCCGGTTTATGGCAAACGTGCTGCGCCGGGCCCTGCCCGGCGGGCTGACCAACGTGCTGCTCATCGTGGGCATCGAGCTGTTCACCCTGGCCTTCTCCTTCGAGCGGGTCACCCTGTCCACCCTGGCCACCGTCATTATGGGCGAGGTGGGGCTGCTGGTGCTGTACTACATCTCCCGTCCGCTGGACTGGAAGCGCTGGACGCTGCTGGGGGCCATGGCGGGGGCCTTTGTCGTCGCCGTGCTGGGCTTCGGCTCGTTCTTCCAGCTCACCCCGCTGGACTTTCAGTCGGGGCTGGTCATCGTGGTGTTCCTGCTGCTTACCCCCTCGGTGATCTATGTGCTGGAGCGGGCGGTGGACGGGGCCGGACGGCTGATCGTGCTGTGCAGGCGGCTGATGAAGGAGTCGGAGCGCTCCCGCCGGGAGAACACGTAAATACGCGCGTCAGGCAAAGGCCGCCCCAGGGGCGGCCTTTGCCATTGCGCTTCGGCGGCTTCCGTAATCCGGCGGGCCAGATGGAGACACTCAAATTTTATACGGCGCGTGTAAAGAAAAATGTTGCAATTTGCTTTACAAGTGATATAATATAGGGGTAACGGAGGGGAGAGACGGCCATGGCACAGGTTATGATAAACTTCCGCTTGGACGAGGAGACAAAGAAAAGCATGGAGCAGGCATGTCGGGAGATGGGGCTGAGTATGACCGCCGCCTTCACTATTTTTGCGAAAAAAGTGGGCAAGGAGAAGCGGATTCCCTTCGAGATCACGGCGGAGCACGCCAGTTCCGCGCCGGACCGGCGGCAGAGCCGCGGGGACGGCCGGCAGGGGGACGAGGAGGAGTTTGCGATTGTCAGAAGGCGGGACCGGTTGGAGCTGCTGTGCGGGGAGATCAGGCGCTCGCTGACCTCCATGCACATCGCGGTCCCGGCCTCCGTCACGGGGCTGGCCATGGAGCGGATCCGGCTGCTGTGCGGCGACGAGCTCAAGGACAAGGCCGCCGAGGTCTCCAGCACCTGCGGAAAGCTGTTTTCCGGCCGGAGCGCCGGGACGCTGGAGGAGAGGGACCTGGGCATCCTGGACGAGTATATAGACGGCGTGTCGTCCATCGGGTCGGAGCTGCTGGAAATTGAGCGCACCCTGCTTCCCGCCATGAAGTCGGGCCCGGAGGAGGGGAGCTTTGAGGCGTATGGGGACAGGCTGGCCGCGGTGTCCCAGAAATTTGACGGCCTTGCCCCCGTGATGCAGCGGTTTTTGTGCTCTTCCGTCTGCACCGGCGGGGCGCGCGCCGTAGAGGCGCGCATACGGCAGGCCGCGGCGCCTGTGGAGACGGCCTACGTGCTGACGGCCCTGGAGGGGCTGGAGACCTTGATCCTCCGGGACTTTGACGGGATGGAGGAGCAGGTCAGGGCCCGCCTGGAGGGGGAATACCTTCAGACGCTGGAGCTTACCATCCGAGAGCTGGCCCGGGCGGAGCGGGACGGCGGGGACGTGGGCACGAAGGCGGCGCTGTGCCTGCGGGCGGTCAACGTGCTCTCCCAGGTGATTTCCGAGAACAGGCGGGTCCGGCAGGAGTGGGACGGGCGCAGCCTGGAGGCGGAGGTGGCCGCCCTGGAGCGGCTTGCGGCCATGCGCGGGGACACGGCGGGCGGTATGCAGCCGGAGAAGTGAAAAACTCCAAGCCGTCGGGGCGCGGCCGCAGCTTCACGGCCCATCGTGGGCCGCTGTCCCGGCTTGTTTGATATAGGAAACCCACTGTGCAAGATTTGAAAGGAGGAGACCCCATGCTGGAACACATTCTGACAGCGCTCTACATTATTGTGCCTGCGGCGGTGGTGATCGTCATCATTCTGCTGGGCTACGTCAAGGCCCCGCCCGACCAGGCCTACATCATCTCCGGCCTGAAAAAGGAGAGCAAGGTGCTCATTGGGCGGGCCGGCATCCGCGTGCCCATCTTTGAGCGCCTGGATAAGCTGTACCTGGGCCAGATGACGGTGGACATCAAGACGGAGCAGTCCGTCCCCACCAGCGACTTCATCAACGTCAACGTGGACGCCGTGGCCAAGGTCCGCATTTCCCCCCACGCCGACGGCATCAAGCTGGCGGCCAAAAACTTCCTGAACAAGAAGCCGGACGAGATCACCCGGGACCTACAGGACTCCCTCCAGGGCAATATGCGCGAGATCATCGGCACCCTGTCCCTCAAGGAGATCAACACCGACCGGGACTCCTTCTCCGACCAGGTGATGCAGAAGGCCAGCAAGGATATGGACAAGCTGGGCATTGAGATCCTCTCCTGCAACATCCAGAACGTCACCGACGAGAACGGGCTCATCAAGGACCTGGGCGCGGACAACACCAGCCTCATCAAGAAAAACGCCGCCATCGCCAAGGCCCAGGCAGACCGGGATATCGCCATCGCCCAGGCTCAGGCCGAGCGGGAGTCCAACGAGGCCCGGGTACAGGCGGACACCCAGATCGCCCAGAAGCAGACCGAGCTGGAGATACGGCGGGCGGAGCTGAAAATTATGGCCGACGGCAAAAAGGCGGAGGCGGACGCCGCCTATGAGATTCAGAGCCAGGAGCAGCGCAAGAGCATTGAGACCGCCACCGTCAACGCGGAGATCGCCAAGACCCAGCGCCAGGCCGAGCTGAAGCAGGCGGAGGTGGAGGTGCAGAAGCAGACGCTGGAGGCCGAGATCCGCGCCAAGGCGGACGCCGAGCGCTACCGCCAGCAGCAGGAGGCGGAGGCCGACCTGTTCAAGCGGCAGAAGGACGCGGAGGCCGCCCGCTACGAGCAGGAGCAGAAGGCGGAGGCGGAGATGAAGATCGCCCAGGCCCAGAAGTACGCCAAGGAGCAGGAGGCGGAGGGCATCGCCGCGGTGGGTAAAGCCGAAGCCGAGGCCATCCGGGCCAAGGCCCTGGCCGAGGCCGAGGGCATCGACAAAAAGGCGGAGGCCATGAAGAAGTACGGCGAGGCCGCCGTCATTGAGATGGTCATGCAGGCCCTGCCCGAGATCGCACGCCACGTGGCCGAGCCCCTGTCCAAGGTGGACAAGATCACCATGTACGGCGAGGGCAACAGCGCCAAGCTGCTGGAGGATATCATCACCGGCACCTCCCAGGTCACCGAGGGCATCACCCAGAGCATGGGCATCGACGTGAAATCCCTGGTAGCCGGCATGCTGGGCGGCAAGCTGGCGGGCGGGGAGGATAAGACGATTATCATCCAGAGCCCCGCGCCCGCGGAGCAGCCGGAGGGCGACCCTGCCCGTTCTGATGAGGGCAAAACGCCGGAGCGGTGAGGCGCCCGCTGGGCAGGCGATTCCTGAGGGACAAAGGCCCCCTGATTCTCCGTGAAATCAGGGGGCCTTTCCCTGTTTTAAGCGTTCAGGAAGCCCTCGCCCATAAGACCTGCCTCTGCGGCTGTTTTTGTTGCAATTTCCACCCCGCCGCGCTATAATAAAAGAGATAGCCGCCCTGGGGCGGCGTGAAGAGAGAAGGAGGCATTACCATGCAATACGACCGTGTACAGTTGAAGCTGAGCGTCAAGGCCGCCATGCGCAGCACCAGGACCAGGCCCATGCTGATGACGCTGCTGTTCTCCGTCATCGTGTCGGTGGGCACGGGGATTGTGAATTTCGTGGGCAACCTGCTCAACGGGGGCCTGGGCAGCTACAGCGAGAGGCTGTGGAGCTATATGATGTCGGGCTACGAGATGGAGGAGGCCATGGAGCGGGTGGTTCTGGACTTTATGAGCCGCGGGCCCGGCGTTATGCTCAGCATAATGATGGTCAGCCTGGTGATGTCCATCGTGACCTACCTGTGGCAGAGCGTCATGGGGGTGGGCTATGAGGGCTACGCCTTGTCCATGGTCCGGGGGGAGGACCCGGATTCGGGGAAGCTCTTCTGCGCGTTCCCCCGCATCGGCGGCGTGCTGGTCACCCGCATCTTCACCGGGCTGTTCATCCTTTTGTGGTCGCTGCTGCTGGGTCTGGGGCTGGCGGCGGCGATGGTGGCGGTGGTGGTGATCGCCGCCGTCACCGATATGGTGGCGCTGCCGGTGCTGATTATGATTGTGGCGGTGGCAGCGTATCAGATCGGGGTGGTGTGGGTCACCATGCGCTACGCGCTGGCGGACTACGTCCTGCTGGACCAGAACCTGTCCGGCATGGACGCCATCCGGGAGAGCAAGCGGCTGATGCAGGGCAATGTGAGCAGGGCGTTTGTCCTCCAGCTTTCCTTCATCGGCTGGTATCTTCTGAGCTTCGGACTGGTCATGGTGGGGATTGCCGCCCTTGTGGTCCCGATCACGGTGCAGGCGGCCTATGGCGGCGCGTCCGATATCACGGGGATGATCGCCAGCGCCGGGGTGGGCCTGCTGGTTATGCTGGTTGCGCTGATCGGCGCCGCTGTCATCAGCCTGTGGCTGCGCCCCTACGAGACGGGAGCCATGGCAAAATTCTACGACTGGGCCAAGGGCTCCGCCGCCCCCGCGGGTCCCGCGGGCTGGAACGGCCCCGCCGACTACACCTGGTCCACCCACTCCACCATCCCCGGTCCCGGGTCCGGGCCCACCGGCCCCACCGGGCCGAAGGACGACCCCTGGAATTGAGGGGACCCTGATTCCTGAAACACTGCGGCGGGGACGGCTTTCCGCCCCCGCCTTTTACTTGGAAGGAGAGACGACCATGGACAAGCTGCAAATGAAGACCCCCCTGGTGGAGATGGACGGGGACGAGATGACACGCATCCTCTGGCAGCAGATTAAGGAGGAGCTGCTGGAACCCTACATCGATTTGAAAACGGAGTATTACGACCTGGGCCTCCCCCACCGGGAGGAGACCGGCGATCAAGTGACCATCGACGCCGCCCAGGCAAATAAAAAGTACGGCGTGGCCGTCAAATGCGCCACCATCACCCCCAACCAGCAGCGGGTGGAGGAGTACAAGCTGTCCCGGATGTGGAAATCCCCCAACGGCACCATCCGGGCCATCCTGGACGGCACCGTGTTCCGGGCCCCCATCATGGTGCGCGGGCTCAACCCGGTGGTGAAGAACTGGAAGGCCCCCATTACCATCGCCCGCCACGCCTTTGGCGATGTGTACAAGGCCGCTGAGTTGAAGGTTCCCGGCCCCGGTACGGCGGAGCTGGTGTTCACCGCCGCCGACGGGACGGAGCACCGCCAGACCATCCACCGGTTTGACGGCCCCGGCGTGCTCCAGGGGCAGTTCAACGTGGAGGCGTCCATCGCCTCCTTCGCCCGGTCCTGCTTCCAGTTTGCGCTGGACACGAAACAGGACCTGTGGTTCTCCACCAAGGACACCATTTCCAAGCAGTACGACCACACCTTCAAGGACATCTTCGCCGAAATTTTTGAGGCGGAGTACAAAGCGGGGTTTGAACAGGCGGGCATTACCTATTTCTACACCCTCATCGACGACGCGGTGGCCCGGGTCATCCGCTCCAAGGGGGGGTTCATCTGGGCCTGTAAGAACTACGACGGCGACGTGATGAGCGACATGGTGTCCACCGCCTTTGGGTCGCTGGCCATGATGACGTCGGTGCTGGTGTCCCCCGAGGGGAACTACGAGTACGAGGCCGCCCACGGCACCGTCACCCAGCACTATTACCGCCACCTCAAGGGGGAGCAGGTGTCCACCAACCCCATGGCCACCCTGTTCGCTTGGACGGGGGCGCTTGGTAAGCGGGGGGAGCTGGACGGCCTGCCGGAGCTCACCGCCTTCGCAAAAAAACTGGAAAGGGCCGCCGTCGGCACCATTGAGGGCGGCGTGATGACCGGCGACCTGGTGGGGCTGTGGGAGGGGGACGCCCCCGCCCGGAAGGTGACGGGGCTGGAGTTCCTCCGGGCCATCCGGGAGCGGCTGTGAGCTGATGATACAGGGTAACGTGGCGTGAGCGGGGCCACATTAAAAATTGCTGCTCAATATTTTTCTTGATCCCCCTGTATTTGAGGATGAAGCATCTTAAAATCTATTTTGTATGAATCAATTGGAAAGCAGCGTTCAGCAACGGCATTTGTGCTTACATAAAGGCACCGGCAATAAATACGAACCGGGTAAAGGGCCAAAAAGGAATATAAGGGCTATCGGTACCTGGGGAAAGGAGAAATAATATAAATAATATGAATTACTATAGTATGGTTAGGATGCTATATCAGCTTCTGTCGCAGCATATCTGATGCTTCGATGATATAGCGTGGAGCCTCCAGCTGTGGTCAAAGAACATCAGGTATTTTACTTGATTTCAAAAAGATTAAGACCCATGAAGGAGGGCACATTTCAATGACAGGTTTTCTTTCACTTATGGGGAAAAATAAAAGGTTTTTCCTATTAACATTACTTGTGGGACTTATTTACTCTGCGATTGGAGTTGCGGTTCCTACTATTTCTGGACGTCTGATAACGTCTGTTCTTACAGATTCTTCTAACCGCGTAATCATGCTGTGTGTATTTTTGTCCGTCAGCCTTTTTCAGATTTGTTTTGCCGGGCTGGATAACTACATGGGCGACACTTTAAAGATCAGGCAGAAGAAGCAGATGCGTGAAAATGCATTTCGTTCTTTTTCTGCACATGAAAGCTCAAAAAGAGAAGATATTTCTGCGTTTACATCATTTATAAATAACGATATCCCCAGTGTGGCTGAGCAGTATTTTTTGGGGACAATAGATATTATAAAGTGTACATGCATTATTTTCTTTTCTGCTTTGTCATTGCTGTTTATTCATTGGATATTAGCTTTTACAATTGTTGGTGTCAGCATTCTGATTGTAGTTTTCCCTAATACCATGAGAAAGCGGGGAGGCGAAGCCAGAAAAACCTATTCAGGAATGTTAGGCAAATATAACACAACGCTGCAATCAATTTTAAATGGCCTGCGTTTAGTGAAAGCATATCGTTGTCAGCAATATGTAGCAGGGACTATTAGTGCGGCTAATGATGGGATTGCGCGGAGTGAAGCTGTATTGCTGAAGCATCAATTGATAGTTCAAGGGATTACTATCTTTTTACAGGTTGCGAAAACAGTCTTGATTCTCATGATTGGCATTGACCTCATTTCCAGAAACGAAATGGATATTGGAAGCCTTGTCGCTGTAATACAGTTGGCTGAAGTGATCAGCGGCCCCATTGAGGTGTTGGCCTACCTGCGGCACGGACGCAACGAATCACTGCCAATTCTTGAGCAGTATAGGCGTATGATCAATAGCACACCCGAAAACAAGGGGGTGCGAACCAATCAAGCCGAAAATTTTAAACAGTTATCCATTGACCATATTTCTTACCAAGCGGAGGACCTCACAATTCTAAATGATATTTGCGCACACTTTGCTGCCGGCCGAAAATATCTCATCACAGGTAAAAGCGGAAGTGGGAAATCCACCTTGCTTCGGTTGATCGCCCAAATTGGGGACACCCAATATGGAGGACAAATTCTTTACAATCAGCACGAAATCAGATCTATAGCATATGAGTCATATTACGAAAAAGTCTGCCCCGTTTTTCAAACTCCCTATCTCTTCTATGCTGCTTTAGAGGACAATATCTGTTTGGGGAGGCCAATTTCCAAAGATGTCTATCATGATGTAATTAGGAAGCTGAACTTGGAGTATTTGCTGGAGAGGTACCATAATCAGGAACTAACGCCGGAAATTATGGATTCGTTATCCGGCGGTGAGCAGCAGCGTGTGGCTTTGGCACGCGCAATGGTTGGGTGTCCCTCAATATATTTGTTGGATGAGGTCACCTCTGCACTTGATCAAAGCAATTCAGAAAGAATAGAGCAATTACTGTTAAATGAGCCGGCGATGGTGCTTCACGTCTGCCATAAACCGAACCCCGCCCTGATTCCACAATACGATGGGATTTATGAACTGGCTGACGGCATATTATGTTCTAAAATGGAAGCCTGATAAGGGCAGTTTTGTACTGTCAGAGACGCTGTTACCAGAAATCCCATAATTTAATTTCAGAGTATCAATTCTAGAGAAAACCAGGCGCTGTTTGAGATTGACGGTGTCCCCAGCGGTAAGGGATTTTTTCGCCAGACAAGTCAGATCAATGACGTATGGCGGAAAAGGCCTTCCGTTTGGGTATGGCGGCAATTTTCAAACAGCGCCTGGTTTTACTCATCCTGCTGGAAAAATTTCTGAAACTCCTGCTGCACCAGCCCGCTCTTTTTGGATACGATGAGGGTCACGTACCGTCCCTCCCGGGTGACCACCGCGTCCTCGGTGAGGGGGAGCTGCTCCGGGTCATACTCCGCGAAGGTGCCCTGGCGGGCCTTGATGTGGTCGTGGAGGGACTCCATCAGGGCGGCGGCATCCCTCTTGTCCTTGAGCTTGACCACCGCGATTTCCTCCGCCGTCCCGGCGTCGGCGCAGGCGTAGAAATAGGAGTCCACCTTGCCGTAATCCAGGGAGGACAGGTAGGTGAAGCTGTCCTCGCCGTCGGCGTCCCCGCTGGAGCGCTCCACCATCTGGGGCAGGGTGGTGTCCGCGTCCATCATGGCCCGGGCCATCTCCGCCGGGTCCAGGTCCGGCCCGCCGTCGTCCCCGCCGGCGCAGCCGGCGCAGGCCAGGAGCGCCAGCGCCGCCAGCGCCAGCCCCACGGCCTGCTTTGCGTATTTTATCATTTGAATCACATCCGTTCCCATCCGGGCCGGTCAGCGGGTCAGGCCGGGCACAGCGGTATTTTTGGTGATGACGGCGGCGTTCTCGGCAGGGGCGTCCTCCGGCGGCGGGGCCGCCTCGCCGCCCAGGGCCACCGGGTCCACCCCAAAGGCCTGGGCGATGGCCTGGATGATCTTTTGGCCCTCGGGGGAGCCGGCGTCGATGCCGCCGGTCTCCTCCTCCACGCTGTGGCTCTCCAGCAGCAGGCCCAGGATGTAGCCGTCCCCCTCGCCGGGGTACCAGGAGGCCCGGAAGTAGTAGCTCTCCTCCAGCATGCCGCTGAGCACCTGCTCCAGGCCGCCGACCAGGAAATCCGCCATGGCCATGTCCTCGTCGGAGAGGGGATTTTTGAACTTGAAGAACAGAGCGCTGCTTTCGCCGTCCATGGCCTCTTTCAAGGCGGCGGGGACGTCCAGCACGCCGTCCACCTCAATGCCGTTCCGGACGGCGGGGGTATACTTCACGCTCTTGGCCTCGGGCAGGGCGGACTCGTCCCAGCTGTGGCCCGCCTTGGCCACCAGGTCGGTCATGTTGAAGTTGCCGTAGGGCACGCCGTAGGCGTCGCTGTAGACGTCCACGTGATACCAGTCGCCGTCCAGCTGAACCAGGTCCCAGGAGTGGTACTCGTTGTGGACGATGTGGCAGTCCATGCCCAGCATGTTCATGAACAGCCGGAAGGTGGTGGCATAGCCCACACATACCGCCGACCGGGTAGACAGCACGTCATGGGGTGTGAAGGCGGAGCGGCCCATGCCGGGACGGCTGATGACGCTGCGGGAGCCGTGGCCGATGTTGGACACCAGCCACTTGTAGACGGCCTCCTCCTTCTCATAGTCGCTCATACCGTCCTCAATGACCTCGGCCAGCACGTCCCTCGCCATGGAGAGGGTCTCTTTGTCCTCCTGGCTGAGCCGGCTGTCGTCGCCGCTGAGGTAGGCGTCGGAGATGTGGGTGGTGGAGCGGATCTCGTACTCGCCGCCCACCTTGTAGCCGTCCTCTATGTACTCGTTTTCTTTTTTGGCCGCCTCGGCCTGGCGGTCCAGCTCGTGGTCGATGTATTCGATCACCTTTTGGTTCTGGACGGCGGCCTGGTAGATGTTGAGCCCCAGGCTGGCGATGAGGCAGCCGGACAGCAGGACGGCGGCGGCGAGCTTGACCGCCCCTGCGCCCTTTTTCGGGGCCTGATTGGTTTCTGTACTCATGATGCGGGGGTCCTCCATTCCATCCAATCTAGCATGGGCATTATATCATAGGGTTTCCGGCGATGCCACCGGAAAATATTTAGCATATGTTCAAAACGAGAAGCCAAAGGCGGGATAAAGCGGGCAGGGCGGCGGGAATTTCCCGCCGCCCTGTTTTTTTAATCGGTGACAATGTTCAGCCGCTCCTCTTCGGCGGACAGCTCCACCCGGGTGACGGGGTTGGCGTACCGCTGGATGAGCTTGGCGGCGATGGGGTCCTCCAGATCCTTCTGAATCTGGCGGCGCAGGTTCCGGGCGCCGTAGGCGGCGGAGTAGGACTTCTTCACCAGGTAGTCCAGCACGCTCTCGTCGTAGGAGAAGGCGATGCCCTTGTCCTTCATCACCCCGTCCAGCTCGGACAGCATAATGCGGGCGATGGCCTTGAAATTGTCCTCGGTGAGCTGGTTGAAGTAGACGATCTCGTCCACCCGGTTGATGAACTCCGGCCGCAGGAAGGACTCAAGCCCCTTCATGGCCTTCTCCCTGCCCAGCTGGCTGGAGGAGCGGTCAAAGCCCAGAGAGCCGCCCTTGATGTCGCTGCCGGCGTTGGAGGTCATGACGATGACGGTGTTCTCAAAGTTGACCACCTTGCCGTGGGCGTCGGAGATGTGGCCGTCGTCCAGAATCTGCAGCAGCACATTGAGCACGTCGGGGTGGGCCTTCTCAATCTCATCGAAGAGCACCACCGTATAGGGCTTGCGGCGGATCTTCTCGGTGAGCTGTCCCGCGTCGTCATAGCCCACATAGCCCGGCGGGGAGCCGATGATCCGGGAGACGGAGTGCTTTTCCATGAACTCGCTCATGTCCAGCCGGATGAGGGACTCGGGGGAGGCGAACAGGTCGGCGGCCAGCTGTTTCACCAGCTCCGTCTTGCCCACGCCGGTGGAGCCTACAAAGATGAAGGACACCGGCTTGTGCTTGGCGGCGATGCCCACCCGCCCCCGGCGGATGGCGTTGGACACGGCGTTCACCGCCTCGTCCTGGCCCACGATATGCTCCTTGAGGCGCTGGTCCAGCTTGGCCAGCCGCTCAAACTCCTGCTCCTGGATGGAGGAGGCGGGGATTTTGGTCCAAAGCTCAATGACCCTTGCCAGATGGGCGGCGGTCAGCGGCGGGTCCCCCTTGGCGGTCAGAACGTCCCGCTCCCCGGTGAGCTGGGCCTGGCGGCTTTTCAGCTCGGCCAGGCGCTGGTATGCCTTGTCGTTGGCGGCGGTCTGCACCGCCTGTTTCTCCGCGGTGACGCAGGCGAGCTGCCCCTGAAGCTCAGCAATCTGCTTCCGGCGGCCCTCCTGGCGCTCCTGGAAGGCGGGGTCGTCCCGGTTGGGGGCCTCGGCGTCGTCCCGGCTCACCGCCATCTCCAGGGTGTCCCGCTGGCGCTGGAGCTTCTGCTCCTGCTTTTGCAGCTCCTGGAGCTTGGGGTCGTTCTGGGCGCCGGTGGAGGCCAGAACCACCTCCATCTCCTTGGCGTAGTCGGCCAGCGCCTTGTCGATCTCGGCCAGCCTGGCCAGGTCCTTGTTGTGGAGGTTCACGTCGGAGGACGCCTCGTCGATGAGGTCGATGGCCTTGTCGGGGAGGTAGCGGTCGGTGATGTACCGCTCGCTCATCACCACCGCCTGGCGGCAGATGTCCGGGCTGATGGAGACGTGGTGGAAGGACTCATAGTAGGGGGCGATGCCCTTCAGAATTTCCACAGAGTCGTCGATGGAGGGCTCCTCCACGATGACGGGCTGGAAGCGGCGCTCCAGGGCGGAGTCTTTTTCGATGTACTTGCGGTACTCAGTGAGGGTGGTGGCGCCGATCACCTGGATTTCGCCCCGGCTCAGGGCGGGCTTGAGGATGTTGGCGGCGTTCATGGAGCCCTCCGCGTCCCCCGCGCCCACGATGGAGTGGACCTCGTCGATGACCAGGATGATATTGCCCAGCTTCTTCACCTCGTCGATGAGGCCCTTCATCCGGCTCTCGAACTGGCCCCGGAACTGGGTGCCCGCCACCAGGGCGGTGAGGTCCAGCAGGTAGACCTCCTTGTCCAGCAGCTTGTAGGGCACGTCCCGGTCGCAGATGCGCTGGGCCAGCCCCTCGGCGATGGCGGTTTTGCCCACGCCGGGGTCGCCGATGAGGCAGGGGTTGTTCTTCTGCCGCCGGTTCAGGATCTGGATGGTCCGCTCAATCTCGTTTGCGCGGCCCACGATGCGGTCCAGCTTGCCCTCGTGGGCCTTGCGGGTGAGGGAGATGCAGTAGTTTTCCAGGAATTTGCGCTTTGGGGCCTGGTTCCGTTCCGCCTTGGCGGCGGTCTTGTCCTCCTTGGCGGCGCCCCCGCGCTGCATGGGGTCCCGGTCGGGGGTGCTGTCCGACTGGCCGCCGAACAGCTTGCTCAGGAAGGGGAAGGTGGCGGTGCGGCCCTCGTCCTCCTCGCTGTCGCCGTCCTGATCGCCGTCCTGATCGGCGGGGGCCAGGCCGTCGGGCTCCTCCGCGCCGCCGAAGGCGGACATCATCTCGGTGGAGATGGACTCCAGATCCTCGTCGGAGATGCCCATCTTCTTCATCATATCGTCCACCGGCTTGATGCCGAGCTCCCGGGCGCATTTCAGGCACAGACCCTCATTTTTGGCCTCGTTATTTTCAATTTTGGTGATAAAAATCACAGCCACGTTTTTCTTGCAGCGGGTACACAGAGTGGGATGCATGATGCCGCTCCTTTCAGGGAGAACAAGTTCTCGCGTTCTTAATTGCAGTTTGGCAGTACCATATCAGATAAATATGAACACGTCATGAATTTTAGAGTGGTAATTTTCGAGTGAGCAGGGAAAAGGACCGCCTTTTTGGGAAAGGGCGGCTGCCCTGCCCGGAAATGGGCGGCGATTCAGGCGGGCAGCTCGCTGAGCAGCTCCCAAAGCCGGTCCACGGTGAACAGGGACAGCACGGGGGTCTCCGGGGGGATGGGGATCACGCCCGCCAGCTGGCCCAGCCACACCAGCACCACGGCCAGCAGCCCGCCCTTGACCAATCCCGCCAGCAGCCCGCCCGCCGTGTTTACTTGGGAGAGGATGGGCAGGTGGAAGGCCAGGTCCAGCGCATGGCTGACCAGGAACCAGATGAGCAGGATGGCCAAAAAGCTGCCGCCGAACAGGAGTGCCCGGGCAATGGCCTTGGACAGATAGCCCGCCAGGGCGTCCAGCGGGGACAGGGAGCCGCGGCCCAGGCTGTCGTCGGCCACGCCCTGCTCCAAAAAGGCGGAAAAGCCCTCAAACAGTCCCTTTTCCTGGATGGAGGAGAGCAGCTCCTCTACGGTATACCCCTGCTCCGGGTTGGAGGGGACGGGTTCCGCGTCCGCGCCCCGGATGGTCTGGGTGACAATGGGGCGGAGGATGCCGGCCACCGGGACACAGAACTGATCGGACAAAAACTGGGCGCAGAAGAAGGCCACAAACACCGCCGCCAGCCCGCACAGGGACAGTACCAGCCCCTTGGCCGCGCCCCGCCAGGCAAACAGGGCCAGCAGAGCCACGATCAGAATGTCAAATATGTACGTTCCCATAAGCGCCTCCTTTTCCCGTGCCCGTGCGGGAACCGTCAGGGGATATAGAACCCGGCGCTGTCCGCCGAGATAAGGATGGCCGAGCCGTCCGGCATGAGCAGCACCGTGCGGGCGCCCTGAGTACCCTTCAGGGTATTGTAGAGCTCCAGCTGGTCGGTGTAAATGTCAAGCCGGTCGCCGGTGAGCACAGCCAGATACCGCCCTGCGGCGGAGATGGACATCACCTGCTCGTTGAGCTCCAAAACGCGGCGCTGGCCCTGGCTGTCCACCACCCACAGCTCCGCCTGGCTGCCCGCCCGGAACTTGCCCAGCAGGGCCGCGGCAAAGCCGTCCCCGCTGAGGGTGTACCGCCGCAGGTGCTTGTCCGCCCAGCTCACGCCGGAGGAGCGGCCGTCGTGGCCGGTGATGGTGAGTCCCCGGTCCCCCAGGGACCACATCGCGGCGGCGGTGTGACAGGTCTCCAGCACCACGCCGCCCCCCAGGCGGCAGGTGAAGTCGGGACTGTATTCCCCGCTGGCGTAGGTCATGTCATAAAGCTCCAGACTGGTGCTGAAAGCGCCGTCGGCCTGTCCCACGGTGAGTATGCCCAGGGTGTGGCCGTCGTCGGACAGCGCCGCGTCCATGACAAAGGCGGAGGACAGGTCGATGCGCATGACGGGGGAGTAGGCGGCGTCATATACCGTCACCGTCCCCCGGTAGCCGCTGGACTGGGTGACCACGGTGAGCTGGCCGTTTTTGTTCAGCCGGGCGGACAGAATGGATTCCAGCCCCTCCGCGGCCCACACCAGGGAGCGCTGGCCCAGCACATAGAGCTCGGAGCCCCCGGCGTCGTACACGACGGCCAGGGAGCCGTTGGTGTTCACCACCGGATTTTCCATGTTCACCGACTGATTGATGTACTGAGTTCCGCTGCCGGAGTAGAGGGAGACGGCGTTGCGGGAGCACACCAGCAGGTCCCCGTCCAGTACGGCAAAGGTGTCGGTAAGGCCGCCGTCGTAGGAAAAAGACTCCGCCCTGCCGTTGTCGCTGCGGATCAGGGAGCGGTAGTGAAACCAGCGCTTTACGCTGTCCACGTTCAGGCTGTCCCGAAAGGCCACCGCCGCCGCCAGCCCCACCGTCACCACCAGCACCACCAGCGTGGCCGTCAGCCGCACCAGGAACCGGGGCAGCTTCCGTTTGGGCTTGGGGGGCTCCTCCTCCGGCCGCCTGGGGCTGGGGTTCAGGGGCTGAATTTTCGGTTTTTTTTGGCTGTGTTGGTCCATAAAAACTCCGTTTTACAGTGCTTTGGTGAGGTATATCATGTCCACAAGCTGATGTCCGCCCTCCCAGATGGGGTGGTCGTAGTGGTCGGTGAAAAAATTGGGAACAACGTGGGAGCGGACGAAACCGCACGCCTCGTAGAAGGGGAGGGTGAGGGGGCTGTCCCCGGTGCCCGCCAGCAGGCGGGCGTACCGGCCCCGGTAGGTCTCCTCCAAAAAGCGGACCAGCCGCCGGCCATAGCCCCGGCGCTGGCATTCGGGGGATACCGCCAGATTTTTCAGCTCCAGCGCGCCGTCTCCCTCGTCGGTGACCACGCACACCGCCTTCACGCCGCCGTCGTCCAGGGCGTACATGGTCCCCCGGTTCAGATAGCGGTCGATCATATCCTCCTGTTCATCCCCCAGCAAAAGCAGGGGCAGGCAGCGCTTTTTTTCCGTTTTGACCTCGAAAATATTCACAGCACATTTTCCTCATACCACAAATTTGTCATATACAGCCCGTCAGGCGGCGCGGTGGGCCCCGCCAGGGTGCGGTTGCGGGAGGACAGGATGGCCGGTATGTCCGCCGGGTCCAGCTTGCCCTCGGCGGCGTAGATGCAGGTGCCCACCATGGCCCGCACCATGTTGTAGAGGAAGCCGTCGGCGCACACCCGGCAGTCGATGACGGTCCCCTGCCGTTCGATCTCGAAATAGTGGACGGTGCGCACGGTGGTGCGGGTCTCGGTGCCCACCGAGCGGACGGCGG
>CAJUEG010000056.1 GCA_910584835.1 uncultured Oscillospiraceae bacterium
TGGGCGGAGTGGTAGGGCACGCCGCACATGGGGGTGCGCTCCTCCTCCGGCTTGCCCCGGTCCCGGGTGGTGAGGGTGAGGCCCAGCTCCTCCGCCCCCAGCTTGGCGTCGTCGTGAAACATCTCGTAGAAGTCGCCCAGCCGGAAGAACAGCAGGCAATCCGGGTGCTGCTCCTTCACCTTCCAGTACTGCTTCATCATGGGGGTCAGATCGGCCATGTCGGTATATCTCCTCTTTCTGTTCTTGTCACGCTGCGCAAGCGGCTGGACGCTCGGTCGCTTCTCCGCGCTTCTATTCCCCAAAGTCCACAATCACATACACATACTGCGTCCCGGCGATGTCCGCCGCAGGCTCCACCTGGGCGTAGCGGTTCACGCCGTCCTCCTCCACGCAGAGGGTGCGGACGACCCCCACCACCAGGCCCGGCGGGTACACGCCCCCCAGCCCGGAGGTGGTCACCTGGTCGCCGGTGACCAGCTTGGCCTGTTCAGGTACAAAGGACAGCCGCAGCAGCCCCTGCTGCATGAGGGTGAAATCCCCCTCCAAAATGGCGTTCTCGTCGGTGCGGGCCACCCGCCCGCCCAGCTCCAGGGCGGGGTCCAGAATGGTGGTCACCCGGGAGGAGTTGGGGCTGGCTTCGGTGACCACGCCGATAAGGTGGCCGTACTGGTCGATGACGCAGTCGTTGACCTCCACCCCCCCGGCGGTTCCCCGGTCGATGGTGATGTCGGCCGTCCAGTTGGAGGAGGCCCGGCGCACCACCGCCGCGTCCCGGTACTCAAGCTCGGGCCGCTCCTCCCGCAGGCCCAGCAGGTCCCGCAGCCGCTCGTTTTCCCGCTGGGCGTCCTGACCGGCGATGGCGTCCCGCTCCAGCTCGGCCACCCGCCGGCGCAGCGCCTCGTTGTCCGCCGCCAGCTCCTCATAGCGGAGGGCCCGGTCATACTGCTCCTGGGTCCAGTTGGTCACGGCGGCGGACGCCGCCCGGAAGGGGGTGGCCAGCACCTCCAGCGCACTGGTGAGCGGGTCAAAGCCCAGAATCTGAGCGCCGATGGCCAGCACCGCCGCCAGCAGAGCCGCGGCAATGAGCAGCAGCCCGCCGTTATTTCGGAAAAATCGCTTCATATATGGTCTCCTATCGCGCTGCCCGCTGGGGTTCAGCGTTTCTTGTTGTCACGCTTTGTCTGCTCCCTGGGGCTCAGCGCTTCCCAGCAGATTGACGCCGAACTGGGCCAGCATCCGGCCCAGCCGGAATACCGGCAGCCCCACCACGTTGCAGTAGTCCCCCCGGATGCCCCGCACCAGCAGTGCGCCCACCCCCTGGATGCCGTAGGCGCCCGCCTTGTCCATGGGCTCCCCGGTGGCGATGTAGCCCCGTATCTCGGCGGGGGCCAGCTCCCGGAAGGCCACGGCGGTCTCCTCGTGCCCGGTGTCCGCCCTGTCCCCCCGGAGGACGGTCACCCCGGTGTATACGCAGTGCTCCCGGCCGGACAGGGCGGACAGCATGGCAAAGGCGTCCGCCTCGTCCCGGGGCTTGCCCAGCACCGCGCCGTCCAGAGCCACCACCGTGTCGGCGGCGATAATCAGATCGCTGGGGCCGGCCTTCTCCGCCGCCGCCCGGGCCTTGCGCAGGGACAGCTCCTCCACCATCCCGGCCGGGGAAAGGCCGCCCTCCACCGATTCGTCCACGTTGGGGGCGGCGACCTTGAAATCCTTGAGCCCCATCTGCCCCAGCAGCTCGCGGCGGCGGGGTGAGTTGGAGGCGAGGATGATTTTCGGCTTGTCTGCCGCAGGCGGATTATCTAATCCGAACAGATAATCAATGGAAACCTGATAAAGCTGTGCCATTGCGGCAATCGTGGAAGCGTTAGGTTCCCGCTGATCGTACTCATAGCGGCAATATGTGGGCAAAGATATATTTAATTTTTTTGCCGCAGCGTCTTGGGAGAGCCCAGCCGTCTTACGCAGCTCTTTCATGCGTGATGCAAGTTTTTTCATGAATACCTCTTGACTTTATCCATATTGATGATATACTAATCAAAAAGGAGATGGTCACATGGAGAAACTTATCCGTTCGTTATATTATATGGTGGAAGATTGGGTGGGTCAACATGATTTACAGGGTGAAGAAATAAAAGCTCTGGAGGCCCGTCAGGAAGCCTTACAGGAAAAAATCATCCTCCGTCTGGGTGAGGATGGTCAAGATATGATGGAGGCCCTTGCCGATTTGAATCTGCGGGCGGAGGCCATCCACGACGAGGCCCTGTTCCGCGCGGCCATGGGGCTGGGGGCGCAGATCGCACAGCCCAGGCGCAAATCGTGGACCGCAGACGTGTTCCGGTGACAGACGCGCAGGCGGCAGCGCAAATAGGGGGATACGGGCCGAAGGCCCCGCGCGCCGGAAAGCCTTAAACCCGCTCCCATTCAAGCTCCCCCGTAAAACCGGGGTTCTTAGGGGGGAAATCCTATGAGCGAGAGCGCGTCCTTGGCGCTCGAAGTCGAATCGGATTTTCCCCCTAAGCGTCCTTTTGGTTACTTTTCCCACGCGGGAAAAGTAACCCGCCGGAGGCGGCCCTCCATAAAGGGGTGTGGGGGAGTTACTCCACGTCCCTGTAATACAGCCCCCGGGTGTAATCGGTGGGGACGTAGTTCCCCTTTCCCCGGTAGGCGGACAGCACCTGGACGCACTCCACCCCGTTCTCGGTGGTGAACAGCAGGCGGATGGCCCGCAGCCCCGCCTTTTTCCAGTCCTGGGCCTTGTCCGCCAAAAACACCTTGTTGGCGTTTAATATCTCGTTGCGGCAGCCGTAGGCCCGCTCCACCGGGAAGCGCACCCCCTTGCGGTCGGTGAGCAGGTTTACATTGGAGCACACGCATTTGCCCGACTGGTTTTTGACGGCGCAGTTCTCGGTGATCATCAGGGGCAGCCGCCCATAGGCGATGATCTCCGTACCCACCGCCTTGGCCAGGTCCCGGATCTGGGCCAGCTTCAGCTCAAAGGAGGCGGTGAGGGACTGGAAGCCCAGCCGCTTGTACTCCTTCACCCCCTGGCTGTTGAACACCTGCAGGCCGAAATCCCCCCGCAGGGCAAAGCCCAGCTCCTTGCACAGGGGAACGTGCCCCAGGTTGCCCACATAGGCGTCGGTCACCCCGGCCTCCTTACAAGCCTCCAGCTCCCGGCGCAGCTGGGGCAGCTCCCGGTCAAAGCAGATCCGGGGCAGCACCGCCGCCACCGGCACCCCGCGGCCGATGGCGGTCTTCACATCCTCCGGATGGGCGGCGATCTCCTCGGCGGGGAGGGTGATGAGGTCGGGCCTGGCGCGGGTCAGCTCGAAGGTGAGCTGGGCGGCCCGGCGCAGGGATACGTATATGTCCGGCTCCCCCCGGTAGTTCTCGTACCGGGCGCCCAGCTTGTAGACGCCGTGCCGCCGCTGGGGCAGGGCAGTGCGCTTCGCTGTAAGGCCGTCCAGCACCTGCCGCCGCAGGGCGTTGACGGCGGAAAGGGGCACCGCCAGCCCTTCCTCCACCAGGGAGCGGACCTCGGTGACCCGGTAGGGGGTGCCGCCGGTCTTGGTGAGCTGGCCCTCCACCTCCGCGCGGGTGGTGGCCCGGCGGCGGGCGGCCTCGGGCGTCTGCCCGGCGGCGGTGACCACCCGGCCCTCGCCGTCCTCCACCCCCACCTGGACGGGCTCGCCGCGGCGGACCATGGCGTAGAACTTCACCGGCACGCCGGGGCCCTCTCCCTTCTCATAGGCGGCCCTGGCCTGGGCGAACAGCTCCCGGGGGTTCTTGGCCTCCTCCCGGACGCCGAACATGTCCGGGCCCTTTTCCTCCACAAAATAGCCGTCGGTGAACCCCTGGCGGGAAAAGGCCTGCTCCAGCCGGGACAGCTCCTCCAACCTGGGCTCCCTTCCCTCCCGGAGGGCGTCGGCGTATATCTTGGTCACAATATAGACGTATTCGGGCCGCTTCATCCGCCCCTCGACCTTGGCGCTGGCCACCCCCATGTCCCGGAGCTCCTTCAGGTGGCCCGCCAGCGACATGTCCTTGAGGGAGAGCGGGTGGCCGTCCGCCCAGTCCCCCCAGCCGTAGGGCAGGCGGCAGGGCTGGGCGCACATCCCCCGGTTGCCGCTGCGCCCGCCGATGACGGAGGACATGAAGCACTGCCCCGAGTAGCACATGCACAGCGCCCCGTGGACGAACACCTCAATCTCAATGGGGGAGCGCTCGCAGATGTAGGCGATGTCCCTGCGGGACAGCTCCCGGGCCAGCACCGCCCGGGTCATGCCCAGGTCGGCGGCCTGCTTCACCCCGTCCAGGCTGTGGAGGGTCATCTGGGTGGAGGCGTGGAGGGGCAGGTCGGGGGCGCACTGGCGCAGCGCCCGCACCAGCCCCATGTCCTGGACCAGCACCGCGTCCGCCCCAAGCTGGGACGCCTGGACCGCGCAGTCCACCGCCTGGGCCATCTCCCGGTCCGAGCACAGGGTATTCAGGGTGAGGTACACCTTCACCCCCCGCAGGTGGCAGTGGGACACCGCCGCGGCGAACTCATCCCGGGTGAAGTTTTTCGCCCCCCGGCGGGCGTTGAATTGTCCGAATCCGAGGTAGACCGCGTCCGCCCCGGCGCATACCGCCGCGCGCAGCGCCTCCGGGCTGCCGGCGGGGGATAGTATTTCCATGGCTTGTTCTCTCGTTTCTGTGAATGGTATCATCTGCAGGCGGCGCGCCTGCTTGTCACGCTCCGATTGGCCGCGCGGCCGGGTCGCTTTCGCTCCGCTCCAAGCTCCCCTGCGCGGCTATCGTCGCGCTTCGGCCTTATCACGCTCCGGCTGGGCGCATCACGGGGCGGCGTTATCACGCTCGCTTTGGGCGCGCTGTTCGCCCCGGCTTCCCTCCGGCTCGGATAAAAAACAGATTTACTCCGCAAATCTTGGTTTTTTATCCTCGCTCCAGTCCATCCGGGGCGGCGCGCCTAAGCTCGCGCTTACCGCTTCTGCTGCAATTTGAAAATCTCCCGCTTGGCCTCGCTCAGCTCGCCCTTGAGCCGGGAGTTCTCCTCCAGCAGGTCCTTGAGCTGGCGGCGCAGGTTCTCCGACGCCTCCCGCTCCTTGAAGCGCTCGTCGGCGATGTTGACGGCGGTGAGCACGGCGCACCCCATCTGGGAGGACCCGCCGGCCTTGGTGGTCTCCCTCAGCTTCTCATCCACATAGGTGGCCACGCGGTGGACATACTCCTCTCCCTCGGCGGCCAGCAGGGTGTACTTCAGCCCACCCACGGTAACGGTGACGCGGTTTTGCATGGCACTTCCTCCCAAACAGTGATTTACCCTATATTATACCACAGCTTTGAAAAAAAGGGAATGAAAAAAGTATAAAATCCTGTGGGATTTTTCCCTCCCCGCTCCTTGACACCGGGGGCAAAAGGTGATAAAGTGGCTTTCACCAAAGCAGTGACGGAGAACAGTACCCCGCGCACGGGGCTTCAGAGAGGGGACGGGTGGTGCGAGTCCCCCGAAGGCGCGGCGGGAAGGCACTCCCGAGCCCGGGCAGGCAATGGCCCGGCGGTCCCCGCCGTTACCGGGCAAGAGTGCGGGCAAAGCCCGAAATCAGGTGGGACCGCGGACTGTCCAGTTCGCCCTGAGCCAGACGGCTCAGGGCGTTTTCGTTTTGAGCCGGAAAACATCGAAAAGGAGCGTTATACCGTGAAAAGCAGCGAGAAGAGCATGGAAAAGATCGTCAACCTCTGCAAAGCCCGGGGCTTCATCTTCGCCGGGAGCGAGATCTACGGCGGCCTTGCCAACACCTGGGACTACGGCCCCCTGGGGGTGGAGCTGAAGAACAACGTGAAAAAGGCCTGGTGGAAGAAGTTCGTCCAGGAAAACCCCTACAACGTGGGGCTGGACGCCGCCATCCTCATGAACCCCCAGGTGTGGGTGGCCTCCGGCCATGTGGGCGGCTTCTCCGACCCGCTGATGGACTGCAAGGAGTGCCACGAGCGCTTCCGCGCCGACAAGGTGATCGAGGACTGGTGCCAGGACAACAATTTTGCGCTGGGGCACAGCGTGGACGCCATGAGCCAGAGCGAGATGAAGGCCTTCATCGACGAGCACCAGATCGCCTGCCCCACCTGCGGCAAGTTCAACTGGACGGACATCCGCCAGTTCAACCTGATGTTCAAGACCTTCCAGGGGGTCACCGAGGACGCCAAGAACACCGTCTACCTGCGCCCCGAGACGGCCCAGGGCATCTTTACCAACTTTGCCAACGTCCAGCGCACCACCCGGCGCAAGCTGCCCTTCGGCATCGGCCAGATCGGCAAGTCCTTCCGCAACGAGATCACCCCGGGCAACTTCATCTTCCGCACCCGGGAGTTCGAGCAGATGGAGCTGGAGTTTTTCTGCAAGCCGGGCACCGAACTGGAGTGGTTTGCCTACTGGAAGAACTTCTGCCATCAGTGGCTGCTGAACCTGGGCATCAAGGATGAGAACCTGCGCCTGCGGGACCACGACCCGGAGGAGCTGTCCCACTACTCCAACGCCACCACCGACTTTGAGTTCGCCTTCCCCTTCACCGACTGGGGCGAGCTGTGGGGGGTGGCCAGCCGCACCGACTTCGACCTCACCGCCCACCAGAACACCTCCGGCAAGGACCTGACCTACTTCGACCAGGAGACGGGCGAGCACTATGTCCCCTACGTCATTGAGCCGTCTCTCGGCGTGGAGCGGATGCTGCTGGCCTTCCTGTGCAACGCCTACGACGAGGAGGTGGTGGACGAGGCCAAGAACGACGTGCGCACCGTGCTGCGCCTCCACCCCGCCCTGGCCCCCTTCAAGTGCGCGGTGCTGCCCCTGTCCAAGAAGCTGTCCGACAAGGCCCGGGAGGTCCAGGCCGAGCTTTCCAAGTACTTCATGACGGACTTCGACGACGCCGGCTCCATCGGCAAGCGCTACCGCCGCCAGGACGAGATCGGCACCCCCTACTGCGTCACCGTGGACTTCGCCACCGTGGGGGACGGCGAGACGGAGGCGGACCACGCCGTCACCATCCGGGACCGGGACACCATGGACCAGGTCCGGGTGCCCATCAGCGGGCTGAAAAACTGGCTGGAGGAAAAGCTGGCCTATTAACTTTTCGTAAAATTGCGCGTTTGCCCGTGCACAGCGGGGCGAATTGTGGTAGAATACCGGCGGCGGGCATCCGGAACGGGCTGCCTGCCGCCGGTATATCTTTCTTGGAGGCGCGGCGATGAAACGACTACTCTCCTGCTTTTTATTCCAGAAGCGCCCGGAGGACGGGCTCTCCGCCCCCCGGCGGGCGGCCTTCTGGATTTGGAACGGCCTTATGATGCTGGGCGCGGCGCTGGTCCTGGGGCTTTTGTGCCTGATGCTGGCCCCCGCCCAGTACGGATGGGAGCTGTTTTACGACTATTTTGCCCACCCGGGGCTGGTGGCGCTGAACCTGGTCCCCCCGGTGGTGCTCATGGCCCTGCTCTACGGCCTCACAGGCCGGGCCTGGCTGGCCTATGTCCTCACCGCCCTGCCGGTGCTGGGGCTGGCCGCCGGAAACGCCTATAAGATGTTCTTCCGGGACGACCCGGTGATCGCCGCCGACCTGCTGCTGCTGGGGGAGGCGGGGAACATGGCGGGCAAGTACCAGCTGTTCCTGTTTGGGAAGCTGGCCGCCGCCCTGGGCTGCGCCGCGCTGAGCGCTGTGCTGCTGGCCCTGCTGGCCCGGGGGCGGCCCAGGGGGCGGTTCCGGGGGGTCATCGCCGGGGCGGCCCTGGCGTGCGCCGCCGCCCTGGCCCCGCTGTACGCCAGCGACCAGGTGTACCAGGACAACGCCAACGAGGAGCACATCAACAAATGGTCGGTCACCCAGCAGTATGTGTCCCGGGGCCTGCTCTACCCCTTCCTGCACAGCGTGAAGGACGCCTTTCCCCGGCCCCCGGAGGGCTACGACCAGCGGGAGGCGGAGGAGTGGCTGGCCCAATTTGAGGACGGGGTCATCCCCGAGGACAAAAAGGTAAACGTGGTGGCGGTGATGCTGGAGGCCTTCGCCGACTTCTCCCGGTTTGAGGAGATTCAGTTCTCCCAGGACGTCTACGCCGTCTACCACGCCCTGGAGGCGGAGAGCTATTCCGGCACCCTGCTCGCCAACATCTTCGCCGGCGGCACCGTCAACACCGAGCGGGCCTTCCTCACCGGCGTGGGGGACGGGAATTACGACTACCGGGGGGAGGCGCCCTCCTATGTGCGCTACCTCAAGAGCCAGGGCTACCGGGCCACCGGCAGCCACCCCAGCTACAACTGGTTCTACAACCGGCAGAACGTGAACGCCTATCTGGGCTTCGACTCCTACCGGTTCACAGAGGACTACTTCGGGCCGGTGTACGGCGCCGACCCTGTCCTCAACGACGACGGGTTTCTGCCCGACCTCACCCGGGACGTTCTGGAGCAGATGGAACAGGACGCGCCGCTGTTTTCCTTCTCCGTCACCTACCAGGGCCACGGGCCCTACGGCGACCAGGTGTGCTGGTGGGGGGAGCCGGAGGACTTCTTCACCAATCCGGGGCTGGACGACGCGTCCCGGTACATCCTGTCCAACTACCTGGGCTCGGTGATGGCCACCCAAAAGTACCTGGCGGAGATGGTGGACGCCTTCCGGGCGTCGGACGAGCCCATCGTGCTGGTGGTATTCGGCGACCACAAGCCCTGGCTGGGCAACGGCAACAGCGTGTACCACGCCCTGGGCGTGAACCTGGACCAGGACACCCCGGAGGGCTTTTACAACTACTGGTCCACCCGGTATCTCATCTGGGCCAACGGCGCGGCCGAGGCCGCCCTGGGCCGGGACATCGCGGGGGAGGGGCCGGACATCTCCCCCTGCTTCCTGATGAACGTGCTGTTTGAGCGGCTGGGCTGGACCGGGGACGCCTACATGCAGGCGGCGGACCAGTGCCGGGCGGAGGTCCCGGTGGTCCACAGCCACGGCGCCCGCCTCACCGCCGCCGGGGAGCTGACCACCCAGCTTCCCCCGGAGCAGGCGGAGACGGCGCGCCGGTTCCTCTGCCTGAGCTACTACCGGGCCCACCAGCTGGAGCGCTGAGGGGAGGGGCGGCATGACGCTGAAGGAATTTTTTGAGGCCCACCCCCAGGCGGCGGTGGCCTTCTCCGGCGGGGCGGACTCCGCCTGCCTGCTCTGGGCCGCCGCCCGGTACGCCCGGCGGGTGCGGGCCTACTGCGTCCGCTCCCCCTTCCAGCCCGCCTTTGAGTGGGAGGACGCCCGGCGGCTGGCCGGGGAGCTGGGGGTGGAGCTGCGGGCGGTGGAGCTGGACGTGCTGGCCCTGCCGGAGGTGGCGGCCAACCCCCCGGACCGCTGCTACCACTGCAAGCGGGCCATATTCTCCGCCATCTCCCAAGCCGCCCGGGAGGACGGCTTTTCCCTCCTGCTGGACGGCACCAACGCCTCGGACGACGCGGGGGACCGGCCAGGCATGCGGGCCCTGCGGGAGCTGTCCGTCCGCTCCCCCCTGCGGGAGTGCGGCCTGACCAAGGGGGAGGTCCGCCGCCTGTCAAAAGAGGCGGGGCTGTTCACCTGGGACAAGCCCGCCTATGCCTGCCTGGCCACCCGCATCCCCGCCGGGGAGGAGATTACGCTGGAAAAGCTGCAAAAAACCGAGTGGGCGGAGCAGCTGCTCTTTTCCCTGGGTTTTTCCGACTTCCGGGTGCGGCTGCTGGGGGGACGGGCGCTGATCCAGCTGCCGGAGGGACAGCTTCCCCTCCTGCTGGAGCGGCGCGGCCAGGTGCTGGAGGGGCTGAAGGGCCGGTACCCCGCGGTGCTGCTGGACCTGGAGCCCCGGGCCGGCGAACCGTCATGAAAGGAGCGCACGCCATGAAAATACTGTATCTGGACTGCGGCATGGGGGCGGCGGGGGACATGCTGTCCGCCGCCCTGCTGGAGCTGCTGCCCGACCCGGACGCCTTTGTGGCCCAGGTCAACGCCCTGGGCCTGCCCGGCGTCCATGTGGCCCGGGAGAGGGCCGTCAAGTGCGGCGTCACCGGCACCCGCCTGACGGTGACGGTCCGCGGCGAGGAGGAGCGCAGCCTTGACCACCACGGCCACGGTCAGGAACAAGGCCATCACAGCCATGATGACCATGAGCACCACCGCGACCACGAGCATGAGCGCCACGAGCACGGCCATCATGCCCATGACCCCCACGGCCATGACCACGAGCATCATGGGCATGACCACCGCCACAGCGGCATGGACGGCATCGGGCACATTGTCCGGGACCACCTGGACCTCCCCCCGCGGGTGAAGGACCAGATCATGGAGGTGTACTCCCTCATCGCCCGGGCGGAGAGCCAGGTCCACGGCGTGCCGGTGGACGAGGTCCACTTCCATGAGGTGGGGGCGATGGACGCGGTGGCCGACATTGCCATGGTGTGCATGCTCATGGACCGCCTCGCCCCGGACCAGGTGGTGTGCTCCCCCGTCCGGGTGGGAACAGGGCAGGTGCGCTGCGCCCACGGGGTGCTGCCGGTGCCCGCCCCCGCCGCCGCCCTGCTGCTCCAGGGCGTCCCCATCTACGGCGGGGACATCCAGGGGGAGCTGTGCACCCCCACCGGCGCGGCGCTGCTCAAGCATTTTGTCACCCGGTTCGGCGATATGCCGGTGATGCGCCCCACCGCCGTGGGCTACGGCTGCGGGCAGAAGGACTTCCCGGCGGCCAACTGCGTGCGGGCCATGCTGGGCGGGGCGGAGGACGGCGGGGACGAGATCGTGGAGCTGTCGTGCAACGTGGACGACATGACCGGCGAGGAGCTGGGCTTCGCCATGGAGCGGCTGTTCGCGGGCGGGGCGCTGGACGTGTACACCGTCCCCATCGGCATGAAAAAATCCCGCCCCGGCACGCTGGTGCGGGTGATGTGCGCCCCGGCGGACCGGGAGGCGCTGTGCGCCCTGCTCTTCCGCCACACCACCACCCTGGGCGTGCGGGAATGCGCCCTGCGCCGCCACGTGCTCGCGCGGGAGTGCGCCGCGGTGGACACCCCCCTGGGCCCCGTGCGGCGCAAGCGGGCGGCGGGCTATGGGGTTTCGCGGCAGAAATACGAGTTTGAGGATTTGGCCGCCATCGCCCGGGCCCGGAACCTCAGCCTCCGGGAGGCGGCGGAGCTGCTGGAAGAGTCCGCCCCCGGCGGGGGCCGGGGGCCGGAAGAGGGGGCGGCGGGCCGCTGACGGCGGCATGGCCCCTCGCCGCCGAAAGCGGGAACAGCCCGGCCCATCAGATATGAAAAGCCGGCCCGGCGAAGACGCCCGGGCCGGCTTTTCGCATCTGTGCGGCATGCCGTTAATCCCATATGGATTTTTCTCGGAGGATGTGGTACAATGCTCCAAAACGCACCCGCGGCGTGGGAAAAGACGGAAAGGAAGCGGATACATATGGCGGAAGAGCGCAACGACGGATTCCTGCCCGAGGGGCAGGACGCGGTGATGATATACATCAACCCCGAGCTGATCCAGAGCATGGCGGATGTGTCGGCCAAAAAGGAGCAGAGCTTCCGGGAGCTGCTGGAGGCGGCGGAGGAGGGGGACCTGGACGCCCAGTACCGGGTGGCCATGAATTACTGCAACGGCACCGGGGGGGCCCAGCGGGATGAAGACCTGGCCTTCCAGTGGTTCACCCGGGCGGCGGAGGGGGACTACATCGCCGCCCAGTACGGCCTGGGCATGTGCTTCGGCCGGGGGATCGGCACGGAAAAGGACCCCGACCGGGCCGCCCGGCTCTTTGCCCAGGCGGCGGAGCAGGGCTACCCGCCCGCCCAGTGCGAGCTGGGGCTGTGCTACGAGCTGGGTTCCGGGGTGGAGATGGACAAGGAGCGGGCGGCGGAGCTCTACCGGGAGGCGGCGGAGCAGGACCACGCCCCCTCCCAGTGCAATCTGGGCTTCTTCTACTACCGCGGCATCGCCGTGGAGCAGGACTACGAGGAGGCGGTGAGCTGGTTTGCCAAGGCCGCCGGGCAGGAGTACCCCCGGGCCCAGCAGCTGCTGGGCGAGTGCTTTGAGGCCGGCCTGGGCGTGGAAAAGGACGAAAAAAAGGCGGTGGAGCTCTACCGTGCCGCCCATGAACAGGGCTTTGAGGCCGCCACCTGCGCCCTGGGCGTATGCTACGACCGGGGCATCGGCGTGGAGCGGGATATGGAGGAGGCGGCCCGGCTGTACCGCCGGTGCGCCGAGGAGGACTATCCCAAGGGCCAGTTCCTGCTGGGCCAGAGCTACGAGCTGGGCCAGGGGGTGGAGCGGGACCCGGCCCAGGCGGTGGAGTGGTACCGCCGGGCCAGGGAGAACGACTACCCCCCCGCCGTTTGCGCCCTGGGGCTGTGCTATGAGCTGGGCACCGGGGTGGAGGCCGACCCGGCCCGGGCGGTGGAGTTCTACCGGGAGGCGGCGGAGCGGGGCTATGTCCCCGCCCAGTGCAACCTGGGCTTCTGCTACTACCGGGGCATCGGGGTGGAGGTGGACGACAGGCAGGCCGTCCGCTGGTTTGAGCTGGCCGCCGAAGAGGGCTACCCCCGGGCCCTGGGGCTGCTGGGGGACTGCTACGACTTCGGCTACGGCGTGGAGGAGGATCACCTGAAGGCCGTCCAGCTGTACCGGGCGGCCAGCGAGGCGGGCTATCCCCCCGCCGCCTGCTCCCTGGGGCTGTGCTATGAGCTGGGGTCCGGGGTGGAGCAGGACATGGCGCGGGCGGTGGAACTCTACCGCCAGGCCGCCGAGGAGGGGGACGCCCGGGCCCAGTGCAATCTGGGCTACTGCTACTACCGGGGCATCGGGGTGGAGGAGGACAACGGCCAGGCCGTCCTCTGGTTTGACCGCTCCGCCCGGCAGGGCCACGGCCGGGCGCTGTTTCTGCTGGGGCAGTGCTATGAGGGCGGCTTCGGCGTGGAGCAGGATATGGACCGGGCCGCCTCCCTCTACGCCGAGGCGGACGAGAAGGGCCACCCCGCCGGGAGCTGCGCGCTGGGGCTGTGCTATGAGCTGGGCCGGGGGGTGGAGCAGGACAGGCGGCGGGCGACGGAGCTCTACCGCAAGGCCGCCGAAGCGGGGGACGCCCGGGCCCAGTGCAATCTGGGCTACTGCTATTACCAGGGCATCGGCGTGGGCCAGGACGACAAGCAGGCGGCGGAGTGGTTTGCCAAGGCCGCCGGGCAGGAGTACCCCCGGGCCCAGCAGCTGCTGGGGGAGTGCTACGACAACGGCTACGGCGTGGAAAAGGACGAGGCAAAGGCGGCGGAGCTTTACCGGCTGTCCTACGAGGCGGGCTATCCCCCCGCGGCCTGTTCCCTGGGGCTGTGCTACGAGCTGGGCGCCGGGGTGGAGGCGGACCCGGCCCGGGCGGTGGAGCTCTACCGGGAGGCGGCGGAGCAGGGCTATGTCCAGGCCCAGTGCAATCTGGGCTTCTGCCACTACCGGGGCATCGGCACGCCGGAGGACAACGATGAGGCGGTGAAGTGGTTTGCCAAGGCCGCCGAGGCGGGCCAGGCCCGGGCCCAGCAGCTGCTGGGGGAGTGCTATGAGAACGGCTACGGCGTGGAGCGGGACATGGAGAAGGCGGTGGAGCTCTACCGCAGATCCCACGAGCAGCGCTACCCCGCCGGCACCTGCTCGCTGGGGGTGTGCTACGAGTTCGGTAAGGGCGTGGAGCGGGACGCCAAACGGGCGGCGGAGCTCTACCGCCAGGCGGCGGAGCAGGGCAGCGCCTGGGCCCAGTGCAATCTGGGCTACTGCTACTACCAGGGCATCGGCGTGGAGATGGACGACGCCGAGGCGGTGAAGTGGTTCACCCAGGCCGCCCGGCGGGGCAGCGCCCGGGCCAGCTTCCTGCTGGGCGAGTGCCATGAGTACGGCTACGGGGTGGAGGAGGACTTTGACGAGGCCTTCCGCCTCTACCGCACCGCCCATGAGGGGGGCTACACTGCCGCCACCTGTTCCATGGGACTGTGCTATGAGCTGGGCCGGGGCGTGGCGGAGGACAAGGCGGAGGCCGCCCGGCTCTACCGCCAGGCCGCCGAGGCGGGCAATGCCCGGGCCCAGTGCAATCTGGGCTTCTTCTACTACCACGGCATCGCCGTGGAGGAGGACGACGGCCAGGCGGCGGAGTGGTTTGCCAAATCCGCGGCCCAAGGCCATCATCGGGCGGAATTCCTGCTGGGCGAGTGCTACGAGAACGGCTACGGCGTGGAGCAGAGCGACCGAAAGGCGGTGGAGCTCTACACCCTGGCCCACCAGGGCAAGCACGCCGACGGCACCTGTTCGCTGGGGGAGTGCTATGCCGCGGGCCGGGGCGTGGAGCGGGACGAGGCCCGGGCCGCCTCCCTGTACGCCGAGGCCGCCCGGCAGGGAAGCGCCCGGGGGGCATACCTGCTGGGAAGCTGCTATGAGCAGGGCCTGGGCGTGGACAGGGACCCGGACAAGGCCCGGGAACTGTACCGGGAGTCCGCGGGCAAAAAATACAAGCGGGCCCAGGAGGCCCTGGAGCGGCTGGCCGCCCGGCCGGCCCAGGACGGGCCAAAGGCGCGCAAAGCGCCCGCGCCCCAGGGGAAGCCGGCCGAGCCCAAGGGGCGCCGCGGCTTCCGATGGCCCTTCGGCAAAAAATGAGGAGCGGACATCAATATATCCGGGGAACCGGCGCGATGCCCAGCGCGCGGCAGTTTCCTGGGCTTGAGCTGAAACGCCGCCCTGCGGCCCTTCCGGGCCGCAGGGAGCGTTTGCTGTTGCATAGTCCGGCGCGCCGCTGCGCAAACTAGGGGCAGACGTCGGGGGACGCCCCGGCCGTCCCCGTTAGAGTGCGCAATTTTCCCGGCGGCGCACCAGGCGATATTAGCGAAAATATACAATGCGGGGCTTTTTAAATTTCCAGATAATTTCTTGGGGATGCGCTATGATAAGGATGGTCATGATTTGACCGCGTCGGTGCGCGCAGGCGCGGCCAAAAATATTATTCATGCAAACCGTATAAGGAGGAGCCATGAAAGGCATTTGTGTCAGAAGCGAGATCAACCCGCTGAAAAAGGTACTGCTGCACCGCCCCGGCAGAGAGCTGCTGAACCTGACCCCCGACACCCTGGGAGAGCTTTTGTTCGATGATATCCCCTTCCTGAAGGTCGCCCAGGAAGAGCATGACGCCTTCGCCCAGATCCTGCGCGACAACGGCACCGAGGTGGTCTATCTGGAGGATCTGATGACCGACGTGCTCAGCCTCAATCCCAAGCTGGTGGAGCCCTTCCTGCGCCAGTGGCTGTTTGAGGGCAACATCAAGACCCGGCGCTGGCAGGACAAGTGCCTGGAGTACCTCACCACCAACTTCAAGGGCAAGGCCCTGGTGGAAAAGACCATGGAGGGCATCACCCTGAAGGAGATGGGAGACGCCGCCCGCGCCTACTCCCTGCAGGACCTGGTGGCCCCGCCCGACGACCTGGTGGTCCGCCCCATGCCCAACCTGTACTTCACCCGCGATCCCTTCGCCAGCGTGGGCACCGGCGTGTTCCTGCACAAGATGTACTCCGTTACCCGCTGCCGCGAGACCCTCTACGCCGACTATATCTTCAAGTATCACCCCGACTTCGAGGGGCTGGTGAAGCGCTATTACGACCGGGACCTCCACGCCAACATCGAGGGCGGCGACGTGCTCAACCTCACCGAGGACACCTTGGCCATCGGCATCTCCCAGCGCACCTCCCCCGACGCCATTGAGGCGGCGGCCCGCAACCTGTTCACTGATCCCGAGGCCAAGATCCGCACCGTGCTGGCCTTCGACATCCCCAAGAGCCGCGCCTTCATGCACCTGGACACCGTGTTCACCCAGATCGACGTGGACAAATACACCGTCCATCCCGCCATCCTGGGCCCGCTCACCGTGTACGAGATCACCCCGGGCCAGGACGACCCCGCCGACCTGCACATCAAGCGGGTGGACTCCGACCTGAAGCACATCCTGGAGCAGTACACCCATGTGGACGACGTGAAGCTGATCTTCTGCGGCGGCGACGACCTGATCGCGGCGGCCCGGGAGCAGTGGAACGACGGCTCCAACACCCTGTGCATCGCCCCGGGCAAGATCGTGGTCTACCAGCGCAACGACGTGTCCAACGCCATCCTGCGCGACAACGGCCTGACGGTTCTGGAGATGCCCTCCGCCGAGCTGTCCCGCGGCCGCGGCGGCCCGCGCTGCATGTCCATGCCGCTGATCCGCGCCGAGTAATCTGCACCGCTTTCCCGCCCCATCACTTAATTCTATTTAGGAGGAATTTATTATGGGCATCAACATTCGTGGCAGGAGCTTTCTGACCCTGCTGGACTTCACCCCCGCCGAGATCAACTATATGC
>CAJUEG010000057.1 GCA_910584835.1 uncultured Oscillospiraceae bacterium
CGCTGGAGCATGGACACGCTGGCCTGCCCCACCTCCAGCACCACGTCGATGGCGGCGGGGAGCAGCTCGTCGTAGTCGTCCCCGCCCCCGGCGGCGGGGTCGGAACCGCCCACGCCCTTTTCTGCCTTGCTCTTGTCCTCGGCGTTCTTCTCGATCTCGTGCATGACCTGCTCGTCGTACTGGGCGGAGGCCCCCTCCTTGATGAAGTCCACCACGTTGGCCACCTCCTCCTCGGTGATGAAGCAGCCCTGGACCCGGAGCTTGTCCTGTCCCAGGGGGGCGTACAGCATGTCCCCCTTGCCCACCAGCTTCTCCGCGCCGGTGGTGTCCAGGATGATGCGGGACTCCAGGCTGGAGGCCACCGCGAAGGCGATGCGGCTGGGGATATTGGCCTTCATCAGGCCGGTGATCACGTCGGCCCGGGGGCTCTGGGTGGCGATGACCAGGTGCATGCCGGAGGCGCGGCCCATCTGGGCCACCCGGCAGATGGATTCCTCCACCTCTTTCGCCGCCACCAGCATCAGGTCGGCCAGCTCGTCGATGACCACCACGATCTGGGGCATGGGCTCCAGGTCCTCCCGCTGGGCGGCGTGGTTGTTGTAGGACGCCAGGTCCTTGGCCCCCACCTCGGAGAACTTCTGGTAGCGCTTCATCATCTCGCTCACCGCCCACTGCAGGGCCCCGGCGGCCTTCTTCGGGTCAGTGACCACCGGGATGAGCAGGTGGGGGATGCCGTTGTAGACGCTCAGCTCCACCATCTTGGGGTCCACCATGATAAGGCGGACCTCCTCCGGGGTGGCCTTGTACAGCAGGGAAATGATGAGCGAGTTGGTGCACACCGACTTGCCCGAGCCGGTGGTGCCGGCGATGAGCATATGGGGCAGGCGGGCGATATTGCCCACGATGGGCTGGCCGCTGATGTCCTTGCCCACGGCGAAGGACACCTTGGAGGGGCTGTCGGTGAACGCCTTGGAGCCCAGCACGTCCCGGATGCACACCGGGCTCACCACCCGGTTGGGCACCTCGATGCCCACGGTGGAGATTTTATCGGGTATGGGGGCCACCCGGACGGCGGACGCCCCCAGGGCCAGGGCGATGTCGCCGGACAGGTTGGTGATCTTGTTCAGCTTCACCCCCTGGTCCAGCTCCAGCTCGTACCGGGTGACGGCGGGGCCCCGGATGACGTTGACGATGCGGGCGCTGACGCCGAAGGACTGGAGGGCGTCCTGGAGGCGCTGCTGGTTGGCGTGCAGCTCCCCCTCCGCGGCGGAGGCGCTTCCCCCTCCCCCCTGGTTGAGCAGGGACACCGGGGGGTAGCGGTAGGCGGGGGCGTCCTGCTCCATGCCCGCCTCGATCTCCCGGGCCATCTCCTCCCGGACCTGGGCCTGCTCCTCCTCCTTGGACAGCTTCTGGGAAACCGGGGCCGGCTCCCGGATGACAGGGGGCGGCACCGGGTCCTCCTGGACCGCCGGGGCGGTCGGGGCCTCCGTGCGGAGGGGCGTGGGCGCCGCCGGGGCCACCAGGTCGTCCATGGCCGGGGGCGGGGCCACCGGCGAGGGCTTGGGGGTGCGGGGGGGCTCCCTCATGGGGCGCAGCTCGGCCACGTCCTCATACTCCGGCGGCTCCTCCTCCACGGCGGGGGGGCTGTCCCCCTGGCCGGGAGGGACCACCCCGGCCACCTTGTCAAAGAAGGACTTCCTGCGCACGGTGGTCACCGGGGCGGTGGGCTTCTTGGACAGCAGCGGGCCGTCGTCCACCGGTATGTCGATGGCGGCGTTCTTCCGCCGGGCCGGAGCGGGCTCCGGCTCCTTTCGGGCGGGCCTGCGGGGGCGCTCCTCCGGCTCGGGGTAGTCGTCCGGGTCGTACTCCGGGCGCTGCTCCCGCCGCTCCCGGAAATAGTCCAGAATATCCGCCGGGGTGAGGCGTAGCGCACACAGCGCCGCCGCCGTGGTGAGCAGCAGGAGCACCACGACGGCCCCAACGGTGGTGAAGGCGAAGCGGAAGGCCATGGCCAGCGTGCCGCCGACCACCCCGCCGCAGCTCACCGCCCTGCCGTCCGTCCACAGCTGGCCGAAGAGCTCCCAGCCCCACGCATAGTCCCCCTTGCTCAGCAGCAGGTGGAGCAGGGCCCCGGCAAACACCGGCAGGCACACCGCCCCCGCCACCCGCAGGCGGACGGGGCGGCCCCGGTGGAGGATGAGGATGACGGCGGCGGCCAGCAGCATGGGCGGGGCCAGGTAGAACCCGTAGCCGCACAGCCCCTTGAGCAGGTCGCAGAACAGGGCGATGACCGCCCCCTCCTCCGTCTTGAAATAGCCGATGGCCCCGAACAGGGCCAGCAGAAGGCACACCGCCCCCCCCACCTCCCGGCGGTAGGGCTTTTTCTGGGCGGCGGATTTGCGGGAGCGGCCCTTGGCCTGGGACGAGGCCCCGGACCTGGACGAGGAACGCTTGCCGCCGCTGTTTGCCGCGTTGGACGCGGAGCGGCCCTTGGCGCCGCCGCTTGACGCAGAACTTCTCTTTTGTGTGGAAGCCATGGGGAAATCCTCCTGTTTATGTTACGCCGCAGGGGCCAGAATGGGAAGAATCAGGCTGGCGGCCAGGGCGGCGGCCCCGGCGATCCAGCAGTAGTAGGCGAACATGCCGAACTTGCCCTTCCTGGCCAGCAGCTTCACCAGGGAGATGGAGAAGTAGCCCACCACCCCGGCCACCGCCATCCCCGCCAGGTACATGGGCAGCAGGTTCATGTCGATCTCCCCCGCGCCCGCCACCTTGACCACCTTCAGCAGGGTGGCTCCCAGCACGGCGGGCAGGGACAGCAGGAAGGAAAAGCGCACGGCGAAGTTGCGCTCAAAGCCCAGCGCCATCCCGGCGGAGATGGTGGCGCCGGAGCGGGACAGGCCGGGGATGGTGGCCGCCCCCTGGGCCAGCCCCACCAGCAGCACGTCCTTCACCGTGGCGGTGCGGCCGTTTTTCCGCCCGCCGCCGTAGCGGTCGGACAGGAACAGGATGCAGCCGGTGACCAGCAGCATGACGGACACAAACACCGGGTTCGCCCCCAGCTCCTCCACAAAGTCGTTGATGGGCAGCACCAGGAACAGGGGCAGGGTGCCCAGGATCAGCAGCAGCACCAGCCGCCGGGCCTCGGGGGGATTGCCCCGCTCCCGCGCGCCGGAGCGGGTGAACAGGGCCGCGATTCCCCGGAAGAACTCCACAACCATGTCGGCGATGTCGCCCCAGTACACCACGCACACCGCCAGCAGCGTGGCAAAGTGGAGCAGAATGTTATAGAGGGCGTCGGGCTCCTCCATGCCGAAGAAGGATTGCAGCAGGGACAGGTGCCCGGAGCTGGAGATGGGCAGAAATTCCGCCACTCCCTGCACCAGTCCCAGCACAATTGCCATCCAAAATTCCAATGTATTCACCTCATTCTCAAACTGCCGCAGGCGCGGCACACGCTTAATTTATTATATTATCACACTTCGCCGCAAAATTCCAGTGCCAATCGAAAAAGGCCGCCCTGCCCCCGCTTTTCCCCCGCCCTTGCGCTCCCCCCGTAGCTGTGGTATACTGTTGAAAAAGGAGGTGCGTCCCATGGCAAAAAAGGATTCCCGGCGGCGCCTGCTCCTGGCCGCGGCAGCTTTGCCGCTGTGCGCGGCGGCGGTATTTTTGCTGCTCTGGCTCAATCCCAACCGGGTTTACACCTATCAGGCCCAAACCGCGTCCGCCGCCCAGGCCGCCGAGACCTGCCCCTTCGCCCTCATCACCCGGCAGGAATTCCAGCTGGCCGCGGAGCTTCTGGCCAATGAGAACGTGACAGCCTTCTATCCCAAGCCCGGCCAGGTGGACCCGCCTGCCCATGAGCTGCCCGTGGGCCTGTTGGATGCCGAAGCCCTCCGAATCGGCGGACAGCGCGCCCGCGTGACCAGCCTGTCCGTCACCGGCCTGGTGATCTGTGTGGACTATTCCACCCCCGTGCCGGATGACCGTACCCCGTGCAGCCGCTGCATCCTGGCCATCTCCCACGATGGGACCATAACAAAAACCTCCTCCCTCTACGAAAACGGGGAGGCCGTCTACACTGTGGACAACACGGATAACACCGATTTTATCATTGGCCGCTCTTCCCGCGACCTGCTGTATTTCCTCCATGGGAACTGACCTTGGCCGGGGAATTTTATTGTGCATTTTGATGCCGGTAAAATTCCCCGGTTTTCTTGCTTTTTGTCCGCTAATTTGCTACACTAAAGCAAATCACCCCACGGGAGGAACCGCATATGATTACCGTACAAACCACCCCCGTCCGCTTGGACCGCGGACGCTTTGTCCCCGCCCAGGTCCCCCAGGGCCGGGAGGGCACCATGGCCCACGCCATCCTCATGGCCCACAACACCTCGGCTGACCCGGGCCGCCTGTCCATCCGCTTCGACGCCATGGCATCCCACGACATCACCTATGTGGGCATCATCCAGACCGCCCGGGCCTCCGGCATGAGGGAATTCCCCCTGCCCTATGTGCTCACCAACTGCCACAACTCCCTGTGCGCCGTGGGGGGGACCATCAACGAGGACGACCACGTGTTCGGACTAAGCGCCGCCAAAAAGTACGGCGGCGAGTTCGTCCCGGCCCACCAGGCCGTCATCCACTCCTACATGCGGGAGCGGTACGCCGCCCCGGGCAAGATGATTCTGGGCTCCGACTCCCACACCCGGTACGGGGCCTACGGGACCCTCGCCATCGGCGAGGGCGGCCCGGAGCTGGCCCGCCAGCTGCTGAAAAAGACCTACGACATCGCCTACCCCAAAATCATCGCCGTCTACCTCACCGGCGCGCCCCGGCCCGGGGTGGGGCCCCAGGACGTGGCCCTGGCCCTGGTGGGGGCCACCTTCAAAAGCGGCGCGGTGAAGAACGCCGTGCTGGAGTTCTTCGGCCCCGGCGTGGCAAACCTGTCCATGGACTACCGGGCGGGCATCGACGTGATGACCACCGAGACCACCTGCCTGTCCTCCGTGTGGCAGACCGACAGACAGACCAAGACCGCCCTCACCCTGCTGGGCCGGAGGGACAGCTGCAAAGAGATGGCCCCGGCGGAGGGCGCGTACTACGACGGCCTGGTCACCGTGGAGCTGGACAAGGTGGAGCCCATGATCGCCCTGCCCTTCCACCCCTCCAACGCCTATACCATCCGGGAGTTCAAGGCCAACATGGCCGACCTGCTCCACCAGGTGGACGTGGACGCGGCGGAGCAGCTGGGCGTGAAAAACGCCCCCTCCCTGGTGAAAAAAATTGTGGACGGCCAGTTCCTGGTGGACCAAGGGGTCATCGCCGGGTGCTCCGGCGGCACCTACCAGAACCTGAAGCGGGCCGCCGAGATTTTGAATGGCTGCTCCACCGGCTCCGGCAGCTTCTGGCTGTCCTGCTACCCCGGCTCCATGCCCATCAACCTGGAGCTGACCAAAAACGGCTGCATCGCCCAGCTGATGGCGGCGGGGGCGTCCATCCGCTCCTGTTTCTGCGGCCCCTGCTTCGGGGCCGGGGATGTGCCCGCCAACGGGGCCTTCTCCATCCGCCACTCCACCCGGAATTTCCCCAACCGGGAGGGCTCCAAGCCCGGGGACGGCCAGATCTCCTACGTGGCCCTCATGGACGCCCGGTCCATCGCCGCCACCGCCCGGATGGGAGGGGTGCTCACAGGGGCGGACGAGCTGCCCGGCATCCCCGCCGACCGGGCGGACGAGCACTGGAATTATGACGATTCCGCCTACAAGGCCCGGGTCTACTTTGGGGTGGGCCGCCCCCAGCCGGACGCTAAGCTGGTGTTCGGCCCCAACATCGCCGACTGGCCGGAACAGATTCCCCTGCCGGAAAACCTGCTGCTCACCTGCTGCGCCGCCATCTACGACCCGGTGACCACCACCGACGAGCTCATCCCCTCCGGGGAGACCTCCTCCTACCGCTCCAACCCCCTGCGTCTGGCCGAGTTTGCCCTGTCCCGGAAGGACCCCCAGTACGTCCCCCGCGCCAAAGCCGTCCAGGCGGTGGAGAAGCTGCGCAGGGAAAACCCCGCCGCGCCCGAGGTCCGGCAGGCGCTGGAGGGCTATGACCCCGCACGCACGGGCCTGGGTTCCTTCGTCATGGCCCTGAAGCCCGGCGACGGCTCCGCCCGGGAGCAGGCCGCCTCCTGCCAGCGGGTGCTGGGCGGATGCGCCAACGTGGCGGAGGAGTACGCCACCAAGCGCTACCGCTCCAACGTGGTCAACTGGGGGATGCTGCCCTTTGTGGCCGAAAATCTGGAGGAGCTGAACCTCCGGCCCGGCGACCGGGTGTACCTCCCCGGCGTCCGCGCCCTGCTGGAGGGGGACGGGGACGAGCTTGAAGTTCTTCTGCTCCGGGACGGGAACGGGGAAAAGAGGCAAACCCCGGTGACGCTCCGTCTGCCCGGCCTGACACGGGAGGAGCGGGACATCATCCTGGCAGGCTGCCTCATCAACTACTATACGGAGGGTTGAGCATGGAATTGGAACTCTACGTGCCGGAGCTGGACGAGCTGTGGTTTTATCAGAAAATGATGTCCGATCCCGCCACCATGTCCTACAACGCGGGCTACGATCCCTGGCCGGGCTACCACCGGGACACCGGCTGCATAGACTTTCCCCGGGAGCAGTGGGACAAATGGTACGCCCAATGGGTGGGCCGGGAGCCGGAGCGCTTCTATGCCTACATCCGGCGGAAATCCGATGGCGCATGGGTCGGCGACGTCAACTTCCACCACACGCCGGACAGGGACTGGTGGGACATGGGGATTGTGATCTACGCCCCCTGCCGCGGTCAGGGCTATGCCGTGCCCGCCCTGCGGCTCATACTGGACCACGCCTTTCGGGACTGCGGCATCAGCCGCATCCACAACTATTTCGAGACCACCCGGGAGGCCGCCTGGAAAGCCCACCTGGCGGCGGGCTTCCGGGACATGGGCACGGCGGACGGCATACGCCACCTGCTGCTCACCAGGGAGGAATACCTGGCCGCATCACCCGCCGGGTAATCCCCCCGGAGCACTCCGTCCCACGTGCCCCCTGGCTTCCAGGCCCGCCTTTCAGAACCTGCATTCACAACCGCGCTTACCGGCCGGACGGGATTTTCCCTGTCAAACGGCCCCGGCATTGTGAATGCAGGTTCTTACATCAAAAAGCGGCCAGCCGGTTTCCCGGCTGGCCGCTTTTTTAGGTTTTCGCTGTTTCAGCCTCTGTTGCCGCTCAGCTCATCTTCAGGAAATTCTGGCAGTAACGGGTCAGCATGGCGGCCGCCTGGAAGCGGATGGCCGTGCCGTTGGGGCTGAGGGTGGTGTTGGTGGTGCCGCTGATGATGCCGTTGCCCACGGCCCACTGCATGGCCTCCAGGGCGTAGCTCTGGACATAGCCCCGGTCGGTGAACTGGCTCAGGTTGGACTTGTTCCCGGTGCCCAGGCCGCGGAAGTTGTTATAGCGGTACAGGATGGTCGCAAACTCCTGACGGGTGACCGCCGTGCCGGGGTCAAAGACGTTGCCGGGACGGCCGTCCACAATCTTGTTGGCAGAGGCCCACGCCACAGCCTGGCTGTACCACGCATTGGCGGGCACGTCCTTGAACTTGGTGTTGGAGGAAATCGCGGGGCTGCCGGACAGGCGGTACAGGATGAGGACCAGCTGTGCGCGGGTCACGTTGCCGTTGCCGTTGAAAATGTAGTTGCTGCCGTCGCCCTGCATCATGCCATGCTTGTAAACAAACTTCACGTAGTCCAGATAGAAGTTGTTGGCGGGCACATCCGTGAAGGGCAGGCCGCTGTCCATGGCAAAACTGGGCGTGATGGACGCGGTGACGGTGTTGGCGGGCACGGTGAAGCTCCAGGTGTTGGTGCCGATGTTGGTGGCGTTCACCGTGGTGCCGTTGCTGAAGCGCACGGTCACGCCGGTGGCGCGGTAGCCGGCCTGAGGCACGGTGTACACGGTAACGGTGGTGCCCTGGGACACAACGTTGGTGGACACGGAGGCGGTGCCGTTGCTCACGTTGTTCACGTTGATGGTAACCTGCCCGGCCACGCCGAAGCTGGGCGTGACGGTGATGGAAACCACGTTGTCAGGCACCTTGAAGGTCCAGGTATTGCCGGAGCCGGTGACGCTGATGCTCACGTTGTTGCTGCCTACGGCGGTCACACCCAGGGTGGAGTAGTTGCCGTTGGGCCTGGTGGTGATGGTCACGGTGTCGCCCGGCTTGGCGTAGTTGACGCTGGCGCTGGCGTTGCCGTTGGCCACGTCCCTGACGTAAATGGGAATCGTGCCGCCCGCCGTCTCCCTGGCCAGCTGAACCGTAAACTCATTGCCCGTGGAGTTCGGGGTCATGGTGAAGTTGTTGCTGGCGCGGGTGATGGTGGTGTTGCCCTGGGTCCTGATCTTGAACGTCCGGGCCAGGCCGGTGACGTCGATGGTGTCGCTGGCCTTGTAGCCGTTAAACACGGTGATGATGTCCTCTGCTCCCGTCGGCTGGGGCAGAGTGTCGTTCACCGCCGCCTGGAGGCTGTTGTAGTAGGCCGTCTGCCCCTTTTTCAAGCGGGTCTCATTGGTGGCGCTGCCCGAACGGGTCAGGCTCACCAGCGGGGCGGTCTGGTTGATCACGATGGTGCCCAGGCCGTTCCTGCCGCTGTGGCTGATGGTGAACTGACTGCTGCCATCAATTTTGTACACATAGGTGTCGTCCTGGCTCATGTAGGCATTGTTGGTAATCTGCGTGTTCAAAGTGCTGCCGAACTTCACAACCACGCCGGCGCCCAGCTCTTCGCCCAGGGCACCCAGGGCGCGGCCTGCCTGAACCTCAATGGGGTTCTGCCCGGGTGTCGTGCTGCGCACCTCCACGCGGTAATACACGCTCAGGGCGGCGGTCAGGGTGCCGTTCTGGTTGTAATTGCTGGCGGTCACATTCAGATAGGGCACCAGCCAAACCTCAGTGTAATCTTTGGACACAGGATCCGTGCTGTACTTGTCCTTGGTGGCGCTGCCCGCGTACACCTTCTGATACGCCGTGCGCTGGGCCTGGTCGCGCCAGTTCTGGACCTGGCTGCTGGTGATCCCGGCCTGGACGGCGTTGACCGCCTGCTTGACGGCGGTGCTGTCGCTCCAGTTAAAGGAGGCGGCATCGGCGGGGTTGTTCTCCGGAAGGGTGCCCTGAATCAGGTCGGCGACATACTTCTTGGTGGCGTTGTCGCCGGCGCCGGTATAGGTGGCCTTCACCTCGCCGCTGCTGGCCACCTGGGTATTAAAGTTCTCGTCCATCACCCGCAGGCCGGAGCCGTTCAGGGTGTAGTAGGTATTGCCGTCAAACAGGGTCAGCCGGGAGCCGTCGGCGTTGACGGTCAGGCCGCCGGTCAGGGTCTGGTTGCCGAAGTAGGTGCGGCCGTTCACGCTGTCATAGTTCACCCACACGGGGATGACCACCTGCTTCTGGTTACTGTCCACCAGATCGGTGAGCAGTTTGAGCTGGAAGCTGGCGATGCCGCCGATGGGCTTCACGGCACCGGACAGGGTGATCACGTTGCCGTTCAGGGAGGCCGTGATGTTGGCGTTCACATTGTCGCTGGCCGCGCTCAGGCCGTTGATCTTGGTGACCACCTGGCTGGCGCCCTGGGTGGTCAGGACCACATCGCCGCCGCCCTGGGGCAAATCGTAGCTGCCGCCCGCGTTGTAGGTCTTGTTATTCGCGTCTGTCCAGGTGGTGACCGGGGTGCCCAGCGCCTTATTGGGCAGCATGGCGATGGAGGTCACGCCCTTATAGGTGAGCACGCCCGCGGTATCGTTGCCGCGCTTGAAGGTGATGGTGCCGCCACCCAAAAGCGTGCTCTGCCCCACGATGGTCAGGGTGCTGCCGGGGGTGGTGGCCTGCTTGTACAGGCCGTCGGCCAGCTGGGCCGAGGTGTAGAAGGTGGTGCTGCTGGCGCTCGTGCACTGGTAGATCAGCGCGTTGGCGCCGGAATTGGCCAGGCTGTCGGCCGTGGGGGCCGTGCCGGTATAGGTGCCGCCCTTGATGCCATGGCCCTTATAGCCGTCCAGACTCACATTGCCAAAGGTGTTGGTGGGCTCGGCGGCGATGTCCACCGACAGGCTGCTGCCCTTGCTGGCGGTGACACTGTCGATGCTGTTGCCGGAGCCGCTCACCTTGAAGGTGGTGCTGCCGGTGTCGTTCAGGGTCAGCGCGCCCAGCCTGGCGCTGGGGCCGTTGACGGTCAGGGAGCCGCTGGGCAGGGTAACGGCGCCCATGGTGCCCTGGTTGACGATGATGGTGGCACTCTTGTCAATGGTGGTGGCGCCGGACACGGAGCCGTTCTCACCCACGGTGATCTTGATGGGGCTCTTCAGTTTGTCGGCGCTATCCTGCGCGATGGAGTCCACCGTGCCCTGGCTGATGGTCACGGTGGCGCTGGTGCCGGTTTCCTTGTTCTGGTCGCCGCACAAGGTCACCGCGCCCACCTTGGAGATGATGCCGTTGACGGTCAGCTGGGTGCCGGTGCCGTTGAGGCTCAGCCCGCCGGTCAGCTTACTGCTGGTCACGGACACCCGGGTGTTGTTGCCGGTGAGGGTCACATTGCCGGTGATCTCGCAGTTGTTGGTCAGGCTGACGTTCTGCGCGTTGGCGTTGGTGGTGGCGTTGCCGCTCATGGTAACGCTGCCGCTCAGCTTGGCGTAGTCGGTCATGGTGATGGTGTGGTTGCCGTAGTTGGTGAGGCTCACACCGCCGGCCAGCTGGCCGCCGTCCCGCAGGGTGATGTTAAAGGTCTGGGTGCCAGTGCCGCTGTTGCTGATGTTCCAGCTCACCGCGCCCTGGGTCTTGGAAGTATCCCCCGCCTTCATGGCGGCGGCGTACTGGGAGTCCTCCACGATCAGGCTGGTCACCTTGGTCATGTCGGCGCTGGTAATGGACAGGGTATGGCCGTTGGTGTCCACGGTGAGGTTCTTGGCCAGCGTGCTGATGTTCTGATTGTCCAGCAGCGTGAAGCTGGCCTGGCTGGCCAGCGCGGCGTCGGCACTCGCGTACCAGGTGCCGCTGGTGCTGTTGCCGGAGACGACGCCGTAGGTGATCTCGGCATACCGGGTCTCTTTCCGGTTATTGCCCACGTCCATCTGGAACTGGTAGTACCAGCCGGGCCCAATGGACTGGCCGCTGGCGTCCAGCAGGGTGGGTTGCTTCTTGTCGTAGTACCTGACGTTGGTTCTGCCGCTGTCGCCGGGGCTGCTCGCGTCGGGAGCCGTGGCCGCCAAGGCGGTGGCGGGCAATAATGCCAGCACCATGACGAGCGCGAGCAGGGCTGACAAAATCCGTTTCTTCATGTACGTATTCCTCCTGTTCTGGTTTAGATCTCTCTGGAGAGTGCTTTGGGGTACGCCGGTCCGGCCGGCTTGGTTTGTCCCGTATGCGGGATGTGGCCGGGCATTCGGCCCTCCTTCCATCGGAATGATTGGCTGACGCCTCCGACGCCACAGTTATACGGCTACTATTATACTCTATCGGCAAAAATTTGCAAGGGATTAACAAAACTTTTTAGAAAAATTCCATGGAATTTTTTCCACGCCCTTCCAGCGGGGGACGGCGCTTGCTTTTTCCTCCTGTCAAGGCCCAAAAGCGTGTTGACCGCCCGCACCGTCATATGGTATAATGAGTTATGCTCCAAAATGGAAAGGAGGCTGGCAGAATGCCCACTGAAAACGAGCGCAAGGACGTTCAAAAAGCCATGGCGTATGACTTGATTCGGATCTTTGAACAGAATCCCGACAAAACCTACACCGCAAAAGAGCTGAAAGACCTGATTGACGCCTACATCTCCGGGCTGAAGCAGTAACCCACCAAAAGGGGCCGGATAACCGGCCCCTTTCCCCTTGAGGAGGCCCTTTATGGACTACGACACCCTGCTCTCCGGCTGCTGCGAGGTGGCCCGGGAGCTTTTGCGCCACGGCGCGGAAATTCAGCGCGCGGAGGACACCATGCGCCGCCTGCTGGCGGCCTACGGCCTGGAGGGGGAGGTATTCGCCATCCCCAACTGCGTCTGGGCCAGCGCCCGGGAGCCGGACGGCCGGGTGTGCACCGTGATGCGCCGTGTGCCCCCCTCCACCTTAAATATTGAGGGCATCGAGCGCTTCAACGACCTGTCCCGCCGCCTGTGCGCCGCCCCTCCGGACGACCCGGGCGAGCTGCTCTCCCAGTGCCGCCGGGAGGCGGCGCTGCTGCGGCGCTACCCGATGTATCTGCGGGTGGCGGGATATTTCGTGGGGGCGTTTTTCTTTGCGCTGTTCTTCGGCGGCGGCTGGGCGGAGGCCTGGTGCGCCGGGCTGGCGGGGCTGGCCTGCGGCGCGTGCCTGGCCTATCTGGAGCAGGCGGACGCCAACGCCTTTTTGGGCACCCTGGCATCGGCCTTTGTGCTGGGGGCGGCCGCCTGCACTCTTCGGGCCTTTGGCGCGCCCATCAGCCTGGAGGTCACCCTGGCCGGCGGCATCATGGTGCTGGTGCCCGGGCTGGTGTTCACCAACTTTATGAGCAATCTGTTCACCGGAGATATGCTGTCGGGGCTGACCACCTTTGCCCGGGCGCTGCTCTCCGCGTCGGCCATCGCCCTGGGCGCGGGGGCCGCCATGGCGCTGTTCCGGGGGCTGTGGCCCGTCCAGGCCGGGGGGAGCACCGCGGCCTACCCTCCGGCGGTGTCCTGCCTGCTGGCCCTTGTGGCCTGCCTGGGCTTCTGCCTGCCCGCCAACGCCCAGGGCATAGGAGCGGTGCTGTGCGGGCTGGGAGGCGCGCTGGGCTGGGCGGTGTATCTGCTCCTTTCCGGGCTGGGCGCCAACATCTTTCTGGCCAACCTGCTGGCCGCGGTGGCGGTTTCCGTCTGGTCGGAGGCCATGGCCCGGCGGCGGCGCTGCCCCGCCACCTCCTACCTGGTCATCGGCATTTTCCCTCTGGTCCCCGGCCTGACCGTCTATCAGGCCATGGACTATGGCCTGCGGGGGCACACGGAACTGTTCTGGAACACCTTTTTCCGCACCTTCGGCATTGCCGGATGCCTGGCGCTGGGGCTGCTGCTGGTGTCCGCGTCCCTCCAGCTCTGGCAGCGCAGGCGGCGGGCGTGAGCTTCCCTGTCATTATTTTGATTCCACTTCGTAACCTTTCCCTCCTTGACCGGCCTGAAGCATTATGTTAACATGGCATGGAAGTACAATAAAGAAGGAGTCCTGACCGAAATGCACGTCAAAGCCCTGTCCCTGCTGCTGTGTATGCTGCTGCTGGTCCCGCTGGCCGCCTGCGGGACCGCCTCCGGGCACGATGCGCCCAGCCCCTCCCCGGACGCCGCCCCCACGGCGGTCCCCTCCGCCCCGGAGCCCACGCCCACACCCACGCCGGAACCCGCGCCCACGCCCACCCCGGAGCCTTCCCCCACCCTTATGCCGGTGGAGCCCTATGAGTTCGGCACGCCGCTGGAGGAGAGCGAGGCGGTGGAGGACGACGCTTTTTTTGACACGGCGGTGTATCTGGGCGACTCCCGCACCGAGGGGCTTCAGCTCTTCAGCGGCCTGAAGCACGGCGACTTCTACTGGGCCCGGGGAATGACGGTGTTCAAGGCGGGCAGCGAGGACTACCGGGTATTCGAGGTGGACGGCCAAAAGTACAATCTTCTGGAGGCCCTGGCCCTGAAGCAGTATGAGAGCGTGTACATCATGCTGGGGATAAACGAGCTGGGCTACCCCGCCGAAAGCTATCAGGAGGGTCTTGGCCAGCTGCTGGACAAGGTGATCGAGCTCCAGCCGGACGCGGTGGTGTACCTCCAGATCATGCCCCCAATGAACGACGCCCTGTGCCGGAAGAACAAGCTGGCCGACTACATTAATAATGAGAAACTGAGCCAGTTCAACGACGCCATCACCCTGCTGGCTGCGGAAAAGAAGGTGGTTCTTCTCAACACCGCCGAGGCGTATGCGGGCGAGGACGGCCAGCTCCCCGCGGAGCTTGCCAGCGACGGGTGCCACTTCGCCTACGACGCATATAAGCGCTGGGCGGACTACCTGCGCAGCCACGTCATAGACCGGGAGCGGTACTTCCTCAACCGGGCGATGGGAAGCGCTGAGCCGTCGTGAGCAGCGGAAGCCCCAATGGGGCCCCCGCAAAGCCGATCTTTTGCTTTGTGGGGAGAAGGAGAAGCAAGGAAGCGAGCGTAGTTTTCGCTGAAAGCGGAAACGGAGCCGGGCAGACTTTGCTTCGACGAAAGCCGCGCGTCGCGAACAGGCAAAGCGTGACAACAAAGAAAGCGGCCAGTCGGAGCGCTCCGGCCGGCCGCTTTTTTTAAAAATTTTCCGGGGCCCGTGATAATCGGGCCCCCTCAATCGTTTTATAGACGTGATCACAAAGAAGCGCGAGGATAGGCGCATAGGGGAGCTTGGACCGGAGCGAAGGCAAAAGCCCAGGGTCCGCGAAGCGGGGCCGGGTTTTGCCTGAAACGCAGGGAAAGCGACCCGGCCATGCGCCCAATCCGAGCGTGACAACAGCGCGCTGACCATTACGACAAGCGACGGCGAAAGGAAGTGACCCGCGATGAATTCCGAACAGCTGGCGGACCTGTTCCGCCGCTGCGGCGACGACGTGTTCCGGCTGGCGTACAGCTACCTGGGCTCACGCGCCGACGCCGAGGACGTGTGCCAGAGCGTGTTCCTCAAACTGGCGGAGGGAAAAACGGTCCTTCTTCCGGGAAAGGAAAAGAGCTGGCTGCTCACCTGCGCCGCCAACCTGTGCAAAAGCCAGCTGAGGTCCTTCTGGCGGCGGAACGTGGGGGAGCTGGACGAGTCCGTCCCCTTCCGGGAGGAGTCCGACCGGGAGCTGTGGGAGGCCGTGATGGCCCTGCCCCCCAAATACCGGGCGGTGATCCACCTCTACTACTGGGAGGGTCTTGACCAGGGGGAGATCGGGGACGTGCTCCGCATCTCCCGCACGGCGGTCCAGACGCGCATGCAGCGCGCCCGGGCCATGCTGAGAAAGGAGCTGAGCGACGATGAAGAGCTATTGGCACATGATGGAACAGGTCACGCTGAGTGACCGGAAAAAGGAGGAAATCATGGAAATGTTGGAGAATAAGGGTGCTCAGAAGCGGCGTATGCCCCGCGCGGGCAAGCTGATTTTGGCGGCGGCTCTGGCGGTGGGGTGCGTGCTGTCCATCGCGGCGGGCCTGCCCGCTAAGGTGTATCATTTCGCCACTGGCAGCCAGTTCTACATGATGCCGGGGACGGATAAGACCGGCATGACGGTGGGCGATGTGGTCGCCCCCGTCAAAGCTGAGGGCGGACGGCTGTGGTTCGAGGCAGACGGACAGAAAATCGACATCACCGACCAAGTGGACGAAAACACCCCTTATATCTACGAGCGTAGCGACCCCGCCACTGGCGAAAAAGGCTATATCATCGCGGGCGGCACAGTGGAAAACTTCGGCTGGATTGAATGTGCCGTCATAGACGGCAAAATCGCCGCCGGGACAGAGCAGAACGCAAGAGACACCCGGGTCACGCTTCCCGATGGAAGCAAGGTTCCCTTCGCAGAACTCACCGATGCGCAGAGGGCGGAATTGGCAGACGAAGATGGCGGTATCTATTCTTCCTATGCCAATTATCCCTGGCTGGATGCCGCGCTGGACCAGCTTTCCCAGCTTGACCTGGCAGACGCCCACGACTTGGGCTGAATAACACAGATAAAAGTAGAACACCCCGCCCGGAGCAATGCTCCGGGCGGGGTTAAAAGTTCTTTTTCGGTTCCTTTTGTCACGCTTCGCCTGTTCGCGACGCGCGGCTTCCCTTCTCTTTCAAGAAACAGATACAAATTCAATGCCCTTTATTCCTCTTTGGGTTTGTCTGGCTGTTCCGGCCCCTCCCCTTCCGGGGGCTTCTCGCCGTCCGCGGCCTCCTCCCCGTCCTCCTCATGGGAGGGCATGGGGATGGGCTCATCCACCATGTGGACGTGCCGGGCGGGGGGCTCGATGTCCCCCGAGAGCTGATTGGCCCGGGTAGAGGTGTAGGCCCCCTCCACCAGCGCCGGGTCCCGGCCCTCCAGGATGGCCACCATCTCGCCGCCGGTGATGGTCTCCTTCTCCAGCAGGTAGGCCACCACCTTGTCCATGTCCTCCCGGTTGGCGCGGATGACCTCCACCGCCTCCTTGTAGCACACGTCGATGACCGCCTTCACCGCCTTGTCCATGATGGCGGCGGTGTCCTGGGCACAGTCCAGGCCATAGCCCCCGTCCAGGTACTGGTTGCGCACGCTGCCCAGGGCCATCATGCCGAACTCCTCGCTCATGCCGTACATGGCCACCATGTTC
>CAJUEG010000058.1:0-7680 GCA_910584835.1 uncultured Oscillospiraceae bacterium
GCTCCCCCCGGTAGACCTTGCCGATCTGGAACCGGCGGAAGGGGAAGGACAGCTCTGCGTAGTGGAGGGCCACATACTTGGCCAGGGGCACGGTGAGGTCAAACCTCAGGGACAGGTCGGAGTCCCCCTTGGAAAAGCGGTAGATCTGCTTTTCCGTCTCGCCGCCCGCCTTGGCCAGCAGCACCTCGCTGGCCTCAATGACGGGGGTGTCCAGGGGGGTGAAGCCGTACAGGGCGTAGGATTGACGCAGCAGCTCCGCCATCCGGTCGAACTTCATCTGATCGGCGGGGAGCAGCTCCATAAACCCGGACAGGGTGCGGGGTTTTTGTTTTGCCATTTGAAATTCTCCTTTGTCCATAAAAAATGATGCTCCCGTCCCAAAGCTATGGGACGAGAGCGTTTTTGCAAACACTTTCGTGGTGCCACCCACATTCGGCGGACCGAAATCCGCCCTCCGGCCTTCTGGTGCGGGAAGGGGACCGGCCCGTCTCCGGGCCCGCTCAGCCGGCGTCTTTCCCGTCCCCCTGCCGTAAGCGCTTCCAGCCAAGGCGCTTTTCTCTGTCCGGCGGCGTGGGCGGTACTCATCCGGCCTCAACGCGGCGTATTTAATTGCGTGTTTGATTACACCTTGAGGGGTGCGGTGGGGTGGCTGATGAGCCGCCAGTCCAGATCGCCCCGGGCCAGGCCGTGGATGAGCATCTCGGCGGAGGCGGCGTTGGTGGCAATGGGGACGTTGTGCTGGTCGCACAGGTTGATGATATAGCTCAGGTCCTTGTCCAGCTCGTCGCTGGTGGGGTCGTTAAAGAACAGTACCATGTCGATCTCGTCATAGGCAATCCGGGCGCCGATCTGCTGGCTGCCCCCCTGGGTGTGGGCCAGGAAGAGCTGGACGGGCAGGCCGGTGGCCTCGGCCACCTGCTTGCCGGTGTTGCTGGTGGCGCACACGGTATGCTTGGACAGAATGCCGCAGTAGGCGATACAGAATTGGACCATCAGTTCTTTTTTGTTGTCGTGGCTCATTAGGGCAATATTCATACAGATCGTCCTTTCTATATTGTCGCTGGATCAGCGGATGCGCAGCAAGGGGACCCGCTGGCCCAAAAGGCGTTTGGAGATGTTGAGGTAGGCGGGAGCCGCCCCCTTGTGGGTGGCCAGCACCAGGGGCACGCCGGAGGCGGCGGACATGGTGACGGCGGCATCCTCGGGCACCACCCCCAGCAGGGGCAGCCCGGCGGTGTCCATAGCGCTGTCGATGGAGGTGCGCAGCTTGCGGATGAGCTTGGGCTGCACCCGGTTCATCACCAGATGGAGCTGGGGCAGGTCGTGGAGCTCGGCCACCGCCCGCTGGGCGTCCCGCAGGGCGGCGGGGTCCACAGCGGACACCACGATGGCCCGGTCGGCCGCGGCGCGGGCCAGCTGAAACCCGTCCCCCAGCCCGGCGGGGGAGTCCATGAGTACGAAATCGAAATAGTCCTTGGCCTCGCCCACCACGGCGCAGAACCGCTCCCGGTCCAGGGCGTCGGGGGAGAGGGGGGCGGTGAGCAAAAACAGCCCCCGAATCTCGGGCTGCTCCGCCGCCGCCTCCAGCAGGGAGCAGCGGTAGTCCATCACATCGGAGAAATCCATCACCGCCCGGTCGGACAGTCCCAGCACCAGATCCAGGTTGCGCAGCCCGATATCCACGTCCACGCACAGCACACGGCGGCCCAGGGCCGCCAGGCAGGACCCCACCCCCGCGGTGAGGGAGGTCTTGCCGGTGCCGCCCTTTCCAGATGTGACCATGACGGCGGTTCCCATGGGACGCCTCCTTCCGATACTCTCCAAAATCATAACATGAATTTATGAAAATGGCAACAAAAATTCTGAAAATATTGAAAGGATATCCGTGAATTTCCAGCCGCTGAGCGGAAGGCCTTCTAAATAAATGCCGTCTGCGGCGCTTTGTAAATTCTTTCCGCCTCAGCTTCGTTGTAATTTCTTAAAATAAACGCAGCCATTCTGGCGAAATCCCGGCCGCCGGGGCAAAAAATCTTTCACTAACCACTTTTGCCAGTCTGTTCAGAGGCTCCTTCAGGTCTCCGTTTAAAGCGGCGCTTTTTGCATTTTTGCCCAGCGCCGGGGGTATTTTTCCGGCGTAAAGGTAATTTTTTCCACAACCACCACCCGGTGGGTGACCTGGGTGTTGGGGACGGTATAGTCAAAGCGCTCCGCAATCTCTCCGCCCAGCAGCCGGATGGCGGGTAGGGCGGCGTTGATCTCGCCGTCCGAATCCGGGCCCTTCATGGCCAGGAAGCGGCCCCCCACCTTGACAAAGGGGAGGCACAGCTCGCACAGCAGCCGCAGATCGGACACCGCCCGGGCGGCGGCGAAGTCGAACCGCTCCCGGAGGGCGGGGTCCTGTCCGGCCTCCTCGGCGCGGGCATGGACGGTTTCCGGCCCCTCCAGCCCCAGCGCCTCCCCCACCTCATCCAGCCACTCCAGCCGTTTGTTCAGGCTGTCCAGCAGGGTGACCCGGAGGGACGGGACCAGGATTTTCAGGGCCATCCCCGGGAAGCCCGCCCCGGTGCCCACGTCGACAAGGGTTTTGCCCGAAAAATCGGCGCAGTTCAGCAGGGCGGCGCAGTCCAGCATGTGGAGGGTGGCCACGTCCCGGGGCTGGGTGATGGCGGTGAGGTTCATCACCCGGTTTTTCTCCAGCAGCATGGCCCCGTACCGGGCCAGCAGGGCGGGGGCGTCCTCCGGGACGCGCCCGTTCAGCCCCAGCTCCTCCAGCCCGGAGCGGATGAGGGCTTCCATCCCTACACCCCCAGGGCGGCCAGCAGGGGGGGCACGCCCAGCGCCAGGCCCAGCAGGGCCCCGGCCGCGCAGCCGGCCAGCACCGCGATGCCCGCCGCTTTTCCGCCGGGGAGCAGGCCGCCCTTCAGGCGGCGGCCCACCACGATGGCCAGGGTGACGCAGACCGGGACCAAAAACAGCGGGAAGGTGCCGGGCAGCTCCCGCCCCCCGGTGAACAGGGTGAAGTTCAGGATGAAGAGCAGCATGAGCACGTACACGATGCCCATCCAGGCGGCGGCCCGTTTTTCAAAGGAGGCGGGGGTATAGCCTTCACCGCCGGAAGCTCCACATTCTTCGCTTCTGGCTTCACCGCAAGGCTCGCTCATTCCGCTGTCCCTCCTCTCCCCGCGCAGACCGCTCCGCTGGGTCTGCGCGGGGGCCCCGCTGTGATCGGAAACCCCGCTGTGATCGGAAACCCCGCTGTGCTTCGTCTTCCCTGTCCGCAGGTTCGCAAAGATGTTGCGTTCAGCCATTTCCCCGCTCCTTGAGAAGGTCGCGAATCTCGCTCAGCAGCTTCTCCTCGTTGGAGGGCTCGGGCGGGGCAGGGGGGGCCTCCTCCTTTTTGCGGTGGAGCTTGTTCAGCCCCTTCACCAGGCAGAACACCACAAAAGCCATCACCAGGAAGTTGAGGACGGCCTGGATGAAATTTCCGTAGGCAAAGACAGCCCCGTTGACCTCAAAGTACAGCGCTGCGAAGGAGATGCTGCCGGTAAAGATGCCCAGCAAGGGCATAATAATGTCGTTGATGAGGGAGGTAGTAATGGCGGAGAACGCCCCGCCGATGATGACGCCCACCGCCATGTCCATGACGTTGCCCCGGGCGATGAACTGTTTGAACTCGTTGAAGAACTTTTTCATTGGTACGGCCCTTTCTTACAGCTCCGGGTCAAAGTCGGCCTCTCCGGCCTCCTCTTCAGCGCTGGCGGCCTCGTGTTCGGCGACGGCGGCCTCGTGCTCAGCGACGGCGGCCTCGTGCTCAGCGACGGCGGCCTCATGTTCGGCGACGGCGGCTTCGTGCTCGGCCACAGCGGCCTCATGTTCCGCCACGTTGGCCTCGTGCTGGATGACAGCGGCCTCCGGCTCGTGGTCGGCAAAGAGCACCGCCTCCTCCGGGTCGTCGGTGAACAGGCCGTCCTCCTCGTCCGCGCCGAAGGAGAGGAACTTGATGCTGACGTTCTTTGTACCGTTGGCGTCCGTCTTTTCGGTGAGCTTCCAGAGCAGGGCCTGTACGGTGAGGGCGCCGGTCTCCTTATCTCCCTCGATGCGGTAGGGAATCAGCGTGGCGGCCAGAGCGGTGAGGCCCAGGGTTTTCCAAAACTTTTTCATCACGATTCTCCTTTTCAGCCGTTAGTGGGTAGGAATCAGGACTGCGGTGCCGCCCATGTAGGGCCGCAGCACCTCGGGCACCTTCACCAACCCGTCGGCCTGGAGGTTGTTCTCCAGCAGGGCGATGAGCATGCGGGGCGGGGCGGCCACGGTGTTGTTCAGGGTGTGGGGCAGGTAGGTGCCGCCCTCTCCCTTTACCCGCATTTTCAGGCGGCGGGCCTGGGCGTCCCCCAGGTTGGAGCAGGAGCACACTTCAAAGTACTTCTTCTGCCGGGGGGACCAGGCCTCAATGTCGCAGGACTTCACCTTCAAATCGGCCAGGTCGCCGGAGCAGCACTCCAGCTGGCGCACCGGGATGTCCATGGAGCGGAACAGCTCCACGGAGTACCGCCACATCTTCTCATACCAGTCCATGGAGTCCTCGGGGCGGCACACCACGATCATCTCCTGCTTCTCGAACTGGTGGATGCGGTAGACGCCCCGCTCCTCAATGCCGTGGGAGCCCTTCTCCTTGCGGAAGCAGGGGGAGTAGGAGGTGAGGGTCTGGGGCAGCTTCTCCTCGGGGATGATCTGGTCGATGAATTTGCCGATCATGGAGTGCTCGGAGGTGCCGATGAGGTACAGGTCCTCCCCCTCAATTTTATACATCATGGCGTCCATATCGGTCTGGGACATGACCCCTTCCACCACATTGCCGTGGATCATGAAGGGGGGGACGCAGAAGGTAAAGCCCTTGCCGATCATGAAGTCCCGGGCGTAGGCCAGCACCGCCTCGTGGAGCCGGGCGATGTCCCCCATCAGGTAGTAGAACCCCGCGCCGGACACGCGGCCCGCCGCGTCCATGTCCACGCCGTCAAAGCGCTCCATGATGTCGGTGTGGTAGGGAATGTCGAAGCCGGGCACCGCGGGGTCCCCGAACCGCTCCACCTCCACGTTGGCGGAGTCGTCGGGGCCGATGGGCACGGAGGGGTCGATGATGTTGGGAATCTGGAGCATGATGTGCCGGATCTGGGCCGCCAGCTCGGTCTCCAGCTGCTCCAGCTCCGCCAACCGGTCGGCGTTGGCCTTCACCTTGGCCTTGGCCTCCTCCGCCTCCGCCAGCTTGGAGGGGTCCTTTTTAGCCTGGCCCATGAGCATCCCCACCTGCTTGGACAGCTTGTTCCGCTCGGAGCGCAGGTTGTTGGCCTCGGTCATGGCGTCCCGGTTGCGGCGGTCCAGCTCGATGACCTCATCCACCAGGGGGAGCTTTTCGTCCTGGAACTTCTTCTTGATGTTCTCCTTGACAATCTCCGGGTTGTCCCGGACAAATTTGATGTCTAACATAAAATCACCTTTTATCATTGATTTAGAACCTGTATTCGCAGCCGAAACTGACGGGTGGGCGAGGGATTTTTTCGCCGGACGAGGCAGATTTTCGCGGGCATACTTGTGTGTACGGCAAGAAAATTTAACGAAGTATGGCGGAAAAAGACCCGCCCGGACGGTGGCTTGAGGTTGTGAAACAGGTTCTTATAAGGGCAGCATGGGCGGCTCAAAGGGGAGGGAGTACGCCGTGTCGCTTCTAAAGCCGTCGGCGGGGCCGGGACCCTCGCTGATTGTGCCGTCCGGCGCTACGGTCAGCCACTGGCTTTCCGCCAGCTCGTCCTTCAGCAGCTGGAACTGCTCCAGGGTAAAGCCGCTGGCCAGCCGTTCCACCCGCTCCTGATAGCCGGAGGACGGGTAGGCAAGGTGGTAATTGCACAGATACTGGGCGGCCTCCTCATCGGATTCCCGGACGAAGTGGGCGTCCAGCGCGCACCAGAGGATGGACAGCGCGGCCATATCATGGTTCTCACCCGGGTCCCATTTTTCGGCGAAGCAGAGGTTGCTGCCGCCATACCGCAGGGGGTCCGCCTGCTGAAGGTAGCCCATGTCGAAGAGCTCCTGGCAGTATGCCTGGTACTGTTCCATTAAGGCGGAGTTGACTGAAACCTGGTGCATCCAGATGATATACCAAAAATCAGCGGAAAATGCGACTGCGGCGGCGGCCATGGGATAGTCCTTCTCCTCCATGAACCGCTGGATATACCATTGATAGTACAGGGCCTTTTCTTTCAGAAGCAGGTCGTCCATCCGGTAATAGTATTGGTCCAGGGCGTCCTGAAGCTGTTTGGCCTCCTCGGTCTTTTGGTCGGCCCAGGCGTCCAGCCGGCCCTTCTCGTTGACGAGGGACTCGTTTTCCTTCCGCAGCTGGTCGATGGCGGCCACGGACGCCACCGCCTCCTCCAGCGACGCCAGCCGGGACCGCACCCCGGAGAGCTGGAACAGGCACGCGGCCAGCGCCGCCGCCATCACCGCCAGCAGCAGGCACAGCCAGGGCAGCAGGGCCGCTCCTCTGCCGGGGGCCGCCTGGGCCGAACCGTCCGGGGAGATGCCCTGCGGGGGCCCCTCCGTGGCGGGGGGCGGCGGGCCAGGCTCCGGGTCATAGCGGGACCGGGGGCCCTTGGGGGGATCGGGGGCGGCAGGCTTGGGGGTGCTCGCAATCTGGGAGAAAATATCCTCCAGGGGGTTATCCTCTTTCATGCCGGGCCTCCTTCCATGTTTCACGTGAAACGCGTCGTCGCAAGCTTCATATCCCTCGCTTCCGCCTTTGGCGAAAGCTCACTCATTTCGCTGCTCCTCCTCTCCCCACAAAAGCTGAAGTTCGCTTTTGCGGGGGCCCCATTATGCACTTCATATCCCTCGCTTCCGCCTTTAGGCGAAAGCTCGCTCATTTCGCTGCTCCTCCTCTCCCCACAAAAGCTGAGGTTCGCTTTTGCGGGGGCCCCATTATGCACTTCATATCCCTGCTTCCGCCTTTAGGCGAAAGCTCACTCATTTCGTTGCTCCTCCTCTCCCCACGAAACCCGCCCGCTGCGCGGGCTGGGCTTTCGCGGGGGCCCTGTCAGGGGGCCTGCTCCTGTCCGGCCCAGCCCTCATCCAGTGCGCCGCGCCGGGTGAGCTCCTCCACCAGGGCGTCAAAGCGGGGCCGCAGGAACAACCCCTCCGGGTTGTAGTGCTCCATCTCCGCATCGTAGTCCCCTATGGTGTCCACAAAATACTGATACTCGATATCGGTCAGCTCTGCCGCGGCGCCGTCGTAGTCCCGTGCCTCCTGCCTGACCTCAGCGGCGTACAGCGCCTGAAGAACGGAGGTGTAGCCCACATATTTATCATAGGCACCGCTGAGAAATTCATACTGCTTGTTGGCCGATTCCAGCTGCGCGTTCAGCTCGTCCATCTGGGCCTGGAGCGCCTCCTTTTCGGTAAGCAGCCCCTGCTTTTCCTCCTCCAGCCCCTGGATTTCCTCCATCAGCTCGTCCTGGGAGAGATTCATGGTGGAGCGCAGGGCGCTGATGGCGGTCTCATTGTTGCGCCGCTGGACGAAGTAGGCCAGCAGCAGCATCAGAAACGCCGCGCCGAACAGCACCGCCAGATAGACATAGAAGGAGGAGCGCTTATTCTTTCCCGGCGGGGGAGGGGTGGGGGCATCCGGGGCGT
>CAJUEG010000058.1:7690-16328 GCA_910584835.1 uncultured Oscillospiraceae bacterium
CTCTGCGGGTACAGGGGGGACGCCGGGTGAGGAGTGCCCGGCAGGTCGTTCCGAATCGGAGTTGATTTCGCCCTGGTGTGTTTCACGTGAAACATCGGGACTGCCGGGCCCCTCCTCCGAGAATGTTTCACGTGAAACGCCGGCAGGGCCCCCGGTGCCCTTGCTGGGTTTGCCGGTGCCGGCGGGGCCGTCCCTGAGGGCCTCGCCGGGAGCAATGTGTTCCTTCTCGCTCATGCCTCAACCTCCTCCTTTGCCGCGGGACGCAGCTGTTCCAGCAGGTCCAGCAGGTCGTTGAGGTCGTCCACGTTGTAGAACTCCAGCTCCAGCCGCCCCTTTTTGGCCCCGTTTTTGATGGTGACCTTCCGGCCCAGCCGCTGGGACAGGCTCTTTTCCACCGCCTTGGTGTAGAGCTCGTGGGGGTCGGGGGTATTTTCGGGGGGCAGGTCCCATTTGGAGGGGATGGTAAAGTTTTTGGCCTTGGCCTCCGCCTGCCGGACGCTCCAGCCCTGGTCCACGATGGTTTGGGCAAATGCGGTCTGGGCCTGCTCTCCCTCCACCATCAGCACCGCCCGGCCGTGGCCGGCGGTCAGCTTCCCCTCGATCATCATCTCCCGCACGGCGGGGGGCAGGGCGGTGAGCCGCAGGGCGTTGGAGATGGCGGGGCGGGATTTGCCCATCCGGGCGGCCAGCTCCTCCTGGGTGAGCCCGAAGTCGGTGAGCAGGGCCAGGTAGCCCTCCGCCTCCTCCACCGGGTTGAGGTCCTCCCGCTGGAGGTTTTCGATGAGGCCCAGCTCCAGCACCTTGCGGTCGTCCGCCTCGATGATGACCACGGGGACCTCCCGGCGGCCCGCCAGCTTGGCGGCCCGCCAGCGGCGCTCCCCGGCGATGATCTGGTAGTACCCGGTGGACAGCCGCCGGACGGTGAGGGGCTGGATGATGCCGTGCTCCCGGATGGAGGCGGCCAGGTCGGCCAGGGCGTCCTCGTCGAACCGCTTCCGGGGCTGGTTCAGCCCGGGCTCCACCTGGGAGATGGGCAGGGTTACCGACCCTGCCTCCTGGTTTTGCAGGGTGGCGGAATCGCCCATCAGGGCGTCCAGGCCTTTTCCTAAGCCTTTGGCCTTAGCCATCTGCTTCATTCCTTTCTATTTATTTATGGTAAGGGGGTTTTTCTTTAAGAATTCCCTGGCCAGCGCCTCGTAGGCCTCCGCCCCCCGGGACAGGGGGTCGTAGACGGACACGGGCACCCCGTGGCTGGGCGCTTCGGACAGCCGGACGTTCCGGGGGATCACCGAGGCGTACACCTTGCCGGGGAAGTGGCGCTTGACCTCCTCCGCCACCTGGAGGGACAGGTTGGTCCGCCCGTCGTACATGGTGAGCACCACCCCCTCCAGCTCCAGGGCGGGGTTGAGCCGCTGCTTGGCCAGCCGGACGGTGTACAGCAGGTCGGACAGCCCCTCCAGGGCGTAGTATTCGCACTGGACGGGCACCAGCAGGGTGTCGGCGGCGCACAGACCGTCCAGGGTGAGCAGCTCCAGGGAGGGGGGGCAGTCGATGAAAATCACGTCGTAGCTCCCTTTGACCTCCTCAATGGCGTCCTTCAGCCGGAACTCCCGGCGGTCCAGGGAGATGAGCTCCACCGTGGCCCCGGACAGCGCCTTGTTGGCGGGCACCACGTCCCCCCACTTGGTGCTGATCACCGCCTTGGACATGGGGGCGTCCCCCAAAACCACGTCGTAGACGCTGGGGGACCGGCTCTTGTCCAGGCCGAAGCCGGAGGTGGCGTTTCCCTGGGGGTCGAAGTCGCACACCAGCACCCGGACGCCCAGGGCGGTGAGGGCGGCGGCCAGGTTGACGCAGGACGTGGTTTTGCCCACGCCCCCCTTTTGATTGACAATGGCGATGGTCTTGCCCATGGGGCATCCCCCTTCTCTCTTTATGAAATCCGGCGCTGGGGCAGTGAAATTCATTATATCCTGTTCCGAACGTGATTTCAACCGTTTTGCAAAATAAAAAGGACAGGCCCCGGCCTGCCCTTTTTGGTAAAGATGTTTCACGTGAAACGCGCCGGTCCAAGGTACGCTCTGATTCGGGACGCCCTTCCGGGCATCCCCCATCCCGCTCCGTTGGACCTCCCTTCCCCACAAAAGCTGGAGACCGCTTTTGCGGGGGCCCCATTATGCAAAATTCCAAATCCCCACCCCACAAGCCCCGCCCTATTTTGGAATGTGGATGGTGAGGGTGATCTCGCGGTCCGTCTCCTCCTTCCCGCAGCGGGCGTCCACCCCGGCGGACTGCATCACCGCCAGGCTCTTCTTTACCGTATTGAGGAACAGCCGCACGTCCCGGATGCGGTAGACCGGCGCGGCCCTGCGGGGGGCCTTCCGGCTCTGGATCAGGCGGTCTATGTACGCCTCCGTCTGGGCCACGTTGAGGCCGCGCTTTAAAATTTCCTCCAGGGCGGCGCGCTGCTCCTCCGGGCTGTCCAGCCGGAGCAGGGCCCGGGCGTGGCGCTCGGTGAGGCGGCGGGTGCGCAGGGTGGCGATGACGTCCTCCGGCAGCTTGAGCAGCCGCAGCTTGTTGGCCACGGCGGACTGGCTCTTGCCCACCCGCTGGGCGGCCTCCTCCTGGGAGAGGTGGTGGCGGTCGATGAGCTGGCGGAGGGCGGCGGCCTCCTCCCAGACGGTAAGGTCCTGCCGCTGGAGGTTTTCCACCAGGGCCATCAGGGCGGAGGCGTTGCTGTCCGCCTCCACGGGAAGGCAGGGGACACGGGTAAGCCCCGCCAGCTGGGCCGCCCGCAGGCGGCGCTCCCCGGCGATGAGTTCCCAGCCGCTGGAGGTGCGGCGGACGCTGAGGGGCTGGAGCACCCCTACCTGGGAGATGGACAGGGCCAGCTCGGCCAGCTCCTCGGGGGGAAAGTCCCGACGGGGCTGGCGGGGATTGGGCCGGATGTCGGATACGGGCAGGTCCAGCACCTGCCGCTTGACCGCTTTTGTAAAGAGGGACATAAAAACGCCTCCCTGCTTTTTATGAAGGTGGCTTTATGATACCACCGGCAGGGGGGCGAAATCCATCGAAGGGAAGAGGGCCGGGGAGAGGGGGCGCGGTCTTTGGGCACTTTCTCCCGCGGGGGAGAAAGTACCGCTGCCTCTACGTCCGCATGAACCCCTTGCCAAAGATTTCGCTGGAGTTGGTGACCAAAATGAAGGCGTGGGGGTCGGCGGACTTGAGGTACAGGCGCAGGGCCACCGCCTGGGACCGGGACAGGGCGGCGAGCACAATCCATTTGGGCTCGTGGGAATAGGCGCCCTGGGCCTGCCAGTAGGTGGCGGAGCGGTTGAGGGTGTGGGTGATGAAGTCGCACACCTGGTCGGGACAGGATGTGACGGCGATAAAGCTCTTGCGGCGGTTCAGCGACTCGATCACGGTGTCCACCACCACGGATTTCAGCACCAGGCCCAGGATGGAATAGAGCCCGGCTTCGATGCCCACAAAATACAGCGTGGAGGCAGCGATGAGCACATCCACGCACAGCAGGGCGTTGCCGATGTCCATGCTGGAGAACCGCTTGAGGATCATGGCCAGGATGTCGGTGCCGCCGGTAGAGCTCTGCATATTGAACAGAATGGCCGCGCCCAAAGAGGGGAGGATGACGGCAAAAAACAGCTCCAGGGTCTTTTGGTCCGTCAGGGGGTGGGACAGGGGGACCAGCCACTCCAGCCCGGACAGCATGGCGGAAAACAGGACGGAGCAGTACACGGTGTTGAGGCCAAAGCTCTTATCCAAAAACAGAAAGCCCAGGGCCAGAAAGGCGATGTTGATGACCGAGGCAAAGGTGGACGGACTCACCGCCGGGATGATGGCGTTGAGGATGACCGCCAGGCCGGTGACGCCGCCGGTGTTGAAGTGGTTGGGGAACTTGAAGAAATACACCCCCGCGGCCACCAGGAAGGTGCCCAGGGTGAGCAGGGGGAGCTGGCGCAGGGTTTGCTTGAGACGCTGCATGGTAAAGGTCTCCTTTCGGAGCGTTTTTGAGGGGTGGGCAAAGGCTTCCGCGAAACCGGACTTTGCTTGTATGGAGCCTGCACAAGGGGGCCCCCGCAAAAGCGGTCTTCAGCTTTTGTGGGGAAAGGAGGAGCGGCGGAATGAGAGAGCTTTCGCCGGAGGCGGAAGCGAGGGATATGGAGCCTGCACAAGGGGGTCCCCGCAAAAGCGGTCTTCAGCTTTTGTGGGGAAAGGAGGAGCGGCGGAAGCGAGGGATATGGAGCCTGCGACGACGTGTTTCACGTGAAACATTCCGGACGCCGCCTATTGTAGCAGAAAATGTTGGGAAGGGCAAGGGGATTTTGGGGGAAAACGGTGGAAATGGGCCGGCGGTTCTGATACAATGGGGCATCAACAAAAAGGGGAGAGGGATATGCGGGAGCTGGAGGAGCGCATACGCCGGGACGGCATTGTGGAGGACGGGGACGTGCTCAAGGTGACAGCTTTTTGAATCACCAGATGGACGCGGCGCTGGAGGGGCTGATCGATCTGGCCCGGCAGGCGGGGCCGCAGTGGTGGGGGCGGGTATCGCCGTGGAAGAGGCATTCCAGCCCGGCGGGGACCGCATCCGGGCCCAGGGGGTGCGGGTGGAGTCGCTGGCGAGGATCAAAACCATGGCGCCGGGCAGGATTGAGTTCTGCTGAGCGCCGGGACAGCAAGAAAACCGGAGCCTCTCGGCTCCGGTTTTCTTGAGGATGGAGGATAGAATGAAAAAGAAAGGATTATCTCTTGCAAGTATTAAGATACCGCAGAGATATTTCAGAAGTTTACGTTAAAGTGTTACAGTTGTGTTAAATCTTCCGCAGGGATTGAAAAAATTCCGTCAGCAGGGCGCGGCACTCCCCCTCCAGCAGAGGGCCGTACACCCGGGGGTGGTGGTTGAAGGGTTCGCAGAACAGGTTCAAAATGGACCCGCAGCAGCCGGATTTCCCCTCCTTCGCCCCAAAATACAGCTCGGAAATGCGGGAGTTGATGATGGCCCCGGCGCACATGGGGCAGGGCTCCAGGGTGACGTACAGCGTGCAGCCCTCCAGCCGCCAGCTGCCCAGGGCGGCGCAGGCCTGGTTGATGGCATCGATCTCGGCGTGGGCGGTGGCGAGGCCCGCCTGCTCCCGGCGGTTGCGGCCCCGGCCGATGATCTCGCCGCCGGGGGAGACCACCACGCAGCCCACAGGTACGTCGCCGTTAGGCAAGCACTGCCTGGCAAGCTCCAGCGCTTCGCGCATATATGCTTCATGGGTCATAAGGGAACCTCCTGATGTTTCACGTGAAACCACGTCGCCGCAAAGTCCGCTCAGCTGCGCTTCCGCCCGCGGCGAAAACTGCGTTCGCTCCCGTGCTCTTCCTTCCCCCACAAAGCCTGAAGGGCGGCTTTGCGGGGACCCAAAAAGAATGGACTCCCCTGGTTTGGGGGAGTCCATTTTATCACAGGATGGAGGAAAAGGGAAGGGGCTCAGCCGGCATAGAAGCTGTTGAAGCCAAGCTGCTCACGGGCCGCTGTGTACCAGCGCCACTCCACGGCAGTCCCATCCTCGTAAGGATACATCCAATAGGAATCATCAAAGTCAGACAGGCGGATGGTGGAGGGGCAGAGCAGAGTTCCGTCACGGTCCCGCAGGTTCATGTTCTTTTCCAGCAGCGGCCTGCCCTGGGCATCGAAGGTGACGAACGTGTTGTGAGGCATGACCTCGCTCCGGGAGTTGTCCGGGACAATCTCGAACTCTGTGAACCCGTAATTGTCCGGCGTTCCGCCCACCACATAGTGGAAGGTGATGCCGGAAACGTCCTCAACGGTGTGAATATACGGGGTGTCCGCGTCAAATTTCCCGGTGATTTCGATGCGCTCGCCGCCCATGTCCAGGAAAAAGCGCCCATCTTCCGCCAACAGCCAGTAGTCGTCGTGCCGGGTGTAGTCCAGATAAAGGCCTCCGTCCTCCAAGGTGATCTGTGTGCCGTTGGGTGAGACCACAAATATCCCGGGCAGTCCCGCCGCGACACACAGTGCGCACCCCACCGCCAGCGCCGCCGCCAGCAGCGCCATTTTCAGCGGAACCCGCCGCCGCTTCGCCGGGACCGCCTGGGCCAGCACCCGAGCCTTCACCGCTTGGGTGTCGGCGGCCTCCCCGCCCTGGGGGAAAAACTCGTTGTCCACATATTCATCCATCAGCCTGGAGATATCCAGCCGCTTCATGTCCATAGCCCTCCTGTTCCAGAATGGTTTTCAGCGTCTCCCGCCCCCGGCGCAGCCAGGTCTTGGCGGTGGACGGGTTCAGCCCCATGGCCAGCGCCGCCTCCTGCATCGTCTGGCCGTAGTAGTAGTGCCTGACGAACAGCTCCCGCTGGGGTTTGTCCAGCCGGGCCAGCGCCTGGTTGACCAGCCGGGCCGTCTCCCTTTTGTCCAGCTCCCGGTCGGGGCCGTCGGTCTCCAGGAGCAGCGCGTCCTCCTCCAGGGGCAGGCTCTCCCGGTCTGCCCGCAGCAGGTTGAAGGCCCGGTTCCGGGCGATGGCCCCCAGGTAGCCCTTCACCTTTCCGGGACGGAGCTTGTCCCGGTTGTCCCAGGCGGCCAGAAACACGTCCGCCGTCAGCTCCTCCGCGTCCGCCGGGCGGTTTCGCAGAATGCGGGCGATTACCGAGGACACATAGGGGGTGTAGCGGTCCATCAGCGCCTCCAGGGCGGACAGGTCGCTCCGTCCCAGGGCTTTGACCAGCTGCTCTTCCGTCAAAGGATCACCTCCCGATGTTTCACGTGAAACGCGCTTCCATCTATCATAACGCAAAACAGGGCGGTTTGGTTTCAACAATACAAAAAGCGAAGCTCCACGGGACAACATTGCACAGGGAAAAGAAGAGACAGTTTATAAGTTTCCTTTTGCCTGCTTTTTCTTTATAAAGAAAAAGTAGGGCCTCTCAAATTTTGTCTTCAAAAAGAGAGGACAACGCCGCCGCGATGGAGTATACTATACCCAGTTGCGCAACAGAAAAGGAGCGAGGCACATGGAATGGATTGACCGTCTCAACCGGGCCGTGGAATACCTGGAAGAGCATCTGGAGGACCCCGACCTGGGGGAAGCGGCGAAAATCGCCTGCTGCTCCCCCTACCACTTTCAGCGGATGTTCTCCCTGCTGGCGGGGGCGCCGCTGTCGGAGTACCTCCGCCGCAGGAAGATGTCCCGGGCGGCGGCGGATCTGCAGGGCGGGGAAAGGATCGTGGATGTGGCGCTGAAATACGGCTACAGCTCGCCCACCGCCTTCAACCGCGCGTTCCAGGCGGTCCACGGCCTGCCGCCCTCGGCGGCCAGGACGCCGGGGACGGTGCTGAAAAGCCAGCCGCCGCTGCGCTTCGCCATTACGGTACAAGGAGTGGAAGAAATGGAGTATCGGATCGAGAAAAAGGAGGCCTTCCGCATCGTGGGGGTGTCCGCCCCCCTGCGAAAGGATATGGAGGAGAACTTCAAATGTGTGCCCGAGCTGTGGGGAAGGGCGGCGGCGGACGGCACCATCCCCCGGCTGGCGGCGCTGATGGACGGGGAGCCCAAAGGGCTGCTGGGTGTGTGCGATGGGCTGGACAGCTCCAAATATTATATCGCCGCGGCCTCCTCCGCCCCGGCGGGGGAGGGGCTGGAGGAGTATACCGTCCCCGCCTTCACCTGGGCCGTGTTCCCAGGAAAGGGGGACGGCGCTCCCGCCGTCCAGGCCCTGGAGCGCAGGGTGGTTACGGAATGGCTGCCCACCTCGGGCTACGAGTACGCCGAGGGGCCGGATGTGGAGGTCTACCTCAACCCGGAATGCACCCGGTTTGAGGTGTGGATTCCCGTGGTCAAGGCAAAGGGATAAGGAAAGCCCGCACGGTTTGCACCGTGCGGGCTTTTGATCTGGGCAGATATGATTTTGCGCAGGCATGGCCTGGGCAGGTATGATCTGCGCAGACGTGGCCTGAGCAGGTATGGTGTGGGTATGTATTACCGCTGATTGCTCCTGCGCCAGATACCCATCTTTTCCGCGCTGGCGATGAGCTCCTCCCGGAAATCCGGGTGGGCGATGTTGATGATGCCCTCCGCCCGCTCCCAGGTGGATTTGCCCTTCAGGTTCACCATGCCGTACTCCGTCACCAGGTACTGCACGCAGGACCGGGGGTCGGTGGCGATGGAGCCCTGGGTCAGGGTGGGCACGATGCGGCTCTTCACCGTGCCGTCCTTGCCGGTGACGGTGGAGGACAGGCAGATGAAGCTCTTGCCGCCGTTGGACAGGTACGCGCCCATGACGAAGTCCAGCTGGCCGCCGGTGCCGGAGATCTGCCGCAGGCCGGCGGACTCGGCGTTGACCTGCCCGAACAGGTCCAGGTCGATGGCGTTGTTGATGGAGATGAAGTTGTCCAGCTGGGCCAGCACCCGCACGTCGTTGGTGTAGTCCACGGGGGCCGCCATCACGTCCGGGTTGCGGTTTACGTAGTCGTACAGCTTCTGGGTGCCCGCCGCGAAGGCGTACACCTGGCGGCCCTTATCCAGATTTTTCCGCCGCCCGGTGATCTTGCCCGCCAGGGCGATGTCCACAAAGCCGTCCACATACATCTCGGTGTGGACGCCCAGGTCCTTCAGGT
>CAJUEG010000059.1 GCA_910584835.1 uncultured Oscillospiraceae bacterium
ACAGCGCGGTTTCAGTCTGCCGCCCACGCCTGGGGGAGTAGTGTCGAATACAGGCGGACGAAAGATCAGGAATACAAATATCTTTCGAGAACCTTTTGATTTTGGAAGCCACGGGGGTCGTCTGCCCATCAAACAGGCGGCCCCCGTTTTTCTGAAATCAAGCGCCAAACTGTACAATAGCAGAGGAGGTGTAGAAATGAGCTGCCCATATGCCAAACCAACAGACGAGTTTCATGGCTGGAAGTGCGGGATTACCGGGGGAGAATGTGAGCTTATCTTCCCAAATGAAAAATACTGTACCGCGTTGGATGATGACCCGGAAGAAGATGTTCCAGGGTAAAAAGTGAGCCGGGGCGGCAACGCCCCGGCTCTTGAGGATGGAGGATAGAATGAAAAAGAAAGAGCATCTCTTGCAAGTTTTATGATAGAGGTACTTCATTACAAAAGTTTACGCGGAAGTGTTACAAAAGCATTAAATTTCATTCTGTCCCCTTTCCGCCGCCAGCTCGTCCAGCGCAAGCTGCACGGCGCATTTCTTTGCGCAGGCTGAACTGAAATAGCTCTCCCAACGGTACAAACTATTTCCACCATTCGAGGAGGCATTACAAGAGATGAATGCAGAACAAATATCAATGCCAAACGCCAATATCGACTGCTGCGGTATCCGCAACCTGCTCCACCTGCTGTTGGGGCATGGGTTTACCGAGCAGGAGCTGAAAAAAATCACCGCCCGGATCGTCAAAACCACGGGCGCGGACATCGTTTTTTGTTAGGTTTCACCGCTCGAATTTCATAGCTATTCGGGCCGGGTTGTGGTACTGTTTGTTGCTGACAGAAGGAGGTGCAGACCATGGGCAGACAGCCGCAGACCAGCGGGAGCCTCGCGCTGGAACAGAAGAATGTCATTGTGATCGAGGCCGCCCCGCACCAAGCGCCGGAGAAGCTCCGGGTAGCGGCCTACTGTCGGGTCAGCTCGGACTCCTCCGACCAGCTCAACTCCTTCATGGCCCAGCTCAGCTACTACACCACCCTGATCGGCTCCAAGGAGAACTGGACGCTGGCTGACCTCTATGCCGACGAGGGCATCACCGGCACCTCGGCGGAGAAGCGCCCGGACTTCCAGCGCCTTCTGGCGGACTGCCGCCGTGGGCGGGTGGATAAGGTGCTGGTCAAGTCCGTCTCCCGGTTTGCCCGCAACGCCAGGGACTGCCTGAGTACCATCCGGGAGCTGAAGTCCATCGGCGTGGGGGTGTGCTTCGAGGAGCAGCATATCGACACGTCCAATATGAGCGGTGAGCTGCTCACCGCCGTATTTGCCGCCATGGCGCAGCGAGAGAGCCAGAACATCTCGGAAAATATGCGCTGGAGCTACCAGGCGCGCATGAAGGGCGGCACCTTCCTCCCTGCCGCCGTCCCCTTCGGCTATGTCCTCCGGGACAGGAAAATTGAGATTGACGAGGAACGGGCGGAAACCGTCCGCCGCATCTTCCGGGACTATCTGGCCGGTCAGAGTATGGAGGAAATCGCGTCCCGGCTCAACCGGGAGGGCGTCCTGGTGCGGATCGGCAAAGCGGATCGGCAGTGGGCCCACACCGCCGTATCCTACATCCTGTCCAACGAACGGTACATCGGGGACTCCCTTTGGCAGAAAACCTACGCCACCGACACTCTCCCCACCCAGCAGGTGAAAAACCGCGGGGAGCGGGAACAGTATTACGCCGAAGCCACCCACCCGCCCATCATCGACCGGGGCACCTTCCAGGCCGTCCAGGAGCTGAAGCGAAGAAGGGGCGAACAGCAGGGCACCAGACAGCGCCGGAGTTCCCCTCTGAAGGGCATGATATCCTGCGGCGAGTGCGGGGCGCCGTATCGGGAGAAGGTCTGGAACGGCAAGACCTTCTGGGTCTGTTATGGCCATGACCGCGGCAAGGATATCTGCCCCTCCGGGCGGATCCCAGAGGAAGAGATCCACACCGCCTTTCTCCGGGTGTACCACAAGCTCCGGCTCCACGGGGAGCCCATCCTCAAGCAGATGATCTCAGACCTCCAGTCCGTCCGGGAACGGCGGATGCTCTGGAGCCGGGACATCGTTGCATTGAACCAAACTATCGCTGATCTCTCCGATCAGGGTCGAATGCTGGCCGACATGAACAAGTGCGGCCTGGTCGACCCTGATATTTTTATATCCCAGAGCAATGAGCTGGCCCGCCAGCTCCGGGCCGCAAAACAGGAAAAGGAGCGGCTTCTGGCCGATGGGGATGATGACGCCATCCCCAGGACGCGGGAACTGCTGGAAACGCTGGAAACCCTGCCCGAGTTCCTCCCCGCCTTCGACGGTGAGATCTTCGCCGACCTGGTGGAGCGGATCACGGCGGAGGGCGATGGCCGCCTGCGGTTCCGGCTGAAGAACGGGCTGGAATTGACCGAAACCACCGAGAGGAGTGTGCGCTGATGGCGAACCGAAAGCTGCCCTTTGGCTACTGCCTGCGCAACGGGCAGGTGCGGGAGGAGGCAACAGAAGCGGAGATGGTGCGGCTGATTTTCCGCCGCTACGGGGAGGGCGCATCCTATGGGACGCTGGCCGATGAGTTGAACGCCCTGGGCTGCCCCTACGCCCCCGGCAGGTCGTGGAACAAGAACATGGTGGCGCGGGTTTTGCAGGACGGGCGCTACCTGGGTAGCGCCGAGTATCCCCGGCTCCTCTCGCCGGAGCTGTTCCACCACGCCCAAAGCGCCAGACCGGATGTGTCCGGCAGGCTGGAGTGCCCGGAGATCAAAGATATCCGCGTCTTGGCCCGGTGCGCCCAGTGCCACGAACCTATGCGGCGGATGCGCAAAAACTACTGGTACTGCTCCAACTGCATGGCGTCTCCCGGCAAAATCATGGACGAAGCCCTGATCCTGTGTGTGGAGCGGCTTCTCCGCAGCCTCCGGGAGCATCCCGAGACCATCTCCCCCGCCCCCGCCCCCGCGTCTGATGGTGACAGCGAAGCCGTCCAAGTGGCCCAGGAGGGCCTTGCCCACGAGCTGGAGCGCACCGAGTTCGATGAAACCGCCGCAAAAGCCCAGGTCATCGCCCTGGCCTCCGCCCGGTTCGACACCCTGGGTTCCGGGGACTATGAAACCATGCGGCTGCGCCATCTGCTGGACAGTGCAAAGCCCTGCGATGATCTGGATACCGCCCTGCTCCGGCAGGTCGCCGCCGCCGTCCTGATCCACCCCTCTGGGGCTGTCAGCCTGAAGCTCAAAAATGGGCAGACGATAGGAGGATGAACCGCCACCCCTGTTGGTTTCGCTTGGTTTTGGCGGACTGTCTTTGGTGGATATCGTGATAGATTTGCACTTCAAATCCTGGTATTGTTGTGGCCAGAACCCAGCGAAAACACGGAAGGAGGAACCCAAAATGACCGCCACCGCCCCAAGGGTGATCACCATCCCCGCCAACCCCGCGCTGGCCCAGGCCAGGGCCGTCAGGCGTCAGCTCCGGGTGGCCGCCTACTGCCGGGTGTCCACCGACAGCGAGGAGCAGCTCACCAGCTATGAGGCCCAGAAGAAATACTACACCGACAAGATCATGACCAACCCGGCCTGGACTATGGCTGGGATCTTCGCTGACGAGGGCATCACAGGCACCTCCGCCGCCAAACGGCCCCAGTTTCTGCGGATGATCCGCCAGTGCAGGCAGAAGAAGATTGACCTGGTGCTGGTGAAGTCCATCTCCCGGTTCGCCCGGAACACCGTGGACTGCCTCAACTATGTGCGGGCCCTGCGGGAGCTGGGCATCGCCATCATCTTCGAGGAGCAGAATATCAACACCCTGGAAACCGATGGGGAGCTGCTGCTCACCCTGCTGGGGGCCGTGGCCCAGGGGGAGAGCGAGTCCATCAGCGAGAACGTGAAGTGGGGCAAGCGTCAGGCCATGCGGGAGGGCAAAGCCGCCATCCAGTACAAGCGGCTGTACGCCTTCGAGAAGGGCGAGGACGGCAAGCCCCGGATCATCCCGGAGCAGGCGGAGGTGGTGCGGCAGATCTATGACAGCTTCCTGGGCGGCCACAGCCTGCGCATGATCAAGGACGCCCTGGAAGCAAAGGCCATCCCCACCGTCACTGGCGGCTCGGAGTGGTCCATCGCCGTCATCCGGGGCATTTTGCAGAACGAGAAATACTGCGGCGACGTCCTCCAGCAAAAGAGCTTCGTGGCCGACTGCATCAGCCACAAGCACGTGCGCAATGTGGGCCAGCTCCCCATGTACCTGACCCAGGATCACCACGAGGGCATCGTCAGCCGGGATACCTTCCACGCGGCCAAGGCGGAGTTCGCCCGCCGCAGCGCCGGACGGGCCCCCAGCCAGAAGCAGGCCCCCACAGGCCGCTCCTGCTACAGCGCCAAGTATGCCCTCACCGGGCGGCTGGTGTGCGGCGAGTGCGGCACCCTGTACCGCAGGTGCGTGTGGAGCAAGCGGGGGAAGAAAAAGGCGGTGTGGCGGTGCGCCAGCCGGATCGACTACGGCTCGGCGTACTGCCACCAGTCACCCACCCTCCAGGAAGGGCCTTTGCAGGCCGCCATCCTCGCCGCCCTCAGCTCGGTCATGAGCCAGAAGGACCGGCTGGTGGTGCAGATCGAGGACGCCATGCGGACGGAGCTGGCCCCCATCCCCGGCGAAACTATGAGTCTATCCGGTATCGACCGGCGCCTGGGAGAGCTGGAGCGGGAGTTCAAGGCGCTGTTCCAGACCTCCAAGGAGGACGGCGGGTATCTGGGCCACGCCGACGCCTTCCAGCAGATCACGGAGGAAATGGGGGCGCTGAAGGAGAAAAAAGCCTTTATCCTGGCCCAGCAGGAGGGCAATTCCGCCGCCAGCAGGCGCATCCGGGACGCGGTGGACATCCTGAACACGGGCGATCCCCGGTTTACCGAGTGGAACGAGAGCGATATCCGCCAGCTGGTGGACACGGTGGTGGTGCTGTCGGCGGACAGGCTCCTGGTCTGCCTTCGGGGCGGGATGGAGATCGAGCAAACGATAGGAGGGAACGAAACATGATCTTTGCCACAGGAGACTGCCACGGCGATTTCCAGCGGTTCGGCTCCAAGCACTTTCCCCAGCAGAAAGGTATGGGCCGGGATGACTATATCATCATTCTGGGCGACTTCGGCGGGGTATGGAACGGCTCCTCAGAGGAGCGGAAGCGGCTGGACTGGCTGAATGAAAAGCCTTTTACCACCCTGTTCGTCAGCGGGAACCACGAAAACTACTGGATGCTCCGGGAGCTCCCCGTGGAGGACTGGCACGGCGGCAGGGTGCAGCGCGTCCGGCCCAATATTCTGCACCTCATGCGGGGCCAGCTCTATGACATTGGGGGGTGCACCTTCTTCTCCATGGGCGGGGCCACCTCCCATGATGTGGAGGACGGCATCCTCGATCAGAACGACCCGGATTTCCGGACACGGTACCTCCACCTGCTCCTTGAGGGGCGGCGCAGGTTCCGGATCATCGGCAAGTCCTGGTGGCCGGAGGAGCTGCCCTCCGACGAGGAGTACGCCGCCGCGCTGGACACCTTAGAACGGGCGGGCTGGAAGGCGGACTACGTACTAACGCACTGTGCCCCCACCAGCATCGCCCGGCAGATGAACCGGCACTACCAGCCGGACAAGCTGACGGACTTCCTGGAGACCGTGGAACAACGGCTGGAGTTCGGCTGCTGGCTGTTTGGGCACTACCACGCCAACCGGGCAATCGACAAGAAGCACATTCTGCTGTACGAGGATATTATTCAGCTAACTGAATAGGCCGGCAGAGAAAAGCGCGGGATTGAGTTCCCGCGTTTTTCTTTGCCGGTCTCAAAAACAGGCGCGCAACGCCAGAAAGGAGAAGTCTATGAACGTCAGGAAGCCCACCGACTACAGCGCCCTGTTTGCGGCGCTGAATACGCTGATGGCGGCGGAGCTGCCCCAGATGGAGTTGTACCGCGAGATTGGCCGCCTGGTTTGCGGCAGGCCGGAGAAGGGCGCGGCGGTGGCGGCTGCGGAATACCTACACGGTACCTATCCCGACAGTTCCGGCTTCTCCCCCCGGAACCTGCGGCGGATGAGGGACTTTTACCGCGTCTACGCCACGGCCCCGGAGGTACTGCACGAGGCCATGTCCATCGGCTGGACGCAGAACGTGGTCATCCTGGAAGCGGAGCTGACGCTCCAGGACAAGCTGTGGTACATCCAGGCGGTACGCCGGTTCGGGTGGAGCAAAGTAACGCTGGCGGAGGAGATCGCGTCTGCCGCCCATCTGGAGATGGCTCTCGACTTCGAGCCGGAAGTGTGCTATACTGGGAAAAACAGTACCATGGAGTGTGTAAACGATGACGAGGATCCTCTTTGTGTGCCATGGGAATATATGCCGAAGCCCCATGGCCGAATTCGTGATGAAGGACTTGGTTCGGCAGGCTGGATTGGAATCCCAATTCCACATCGAGTCCGCCGCCACCAGTACGGAGGAGATCGGCAACCCGGTCTATCCCCCGGCCAGGCGCAAGCTGGCCGAACACGGCATCAGCTGCGAGGGCAAGAGGGCGCGGCAGCTCACCAATGCGGACTACGATCAGTTCGACCTGCTGATCGGGATGGATCGGGCCAATCTGCGGAATATGCACCGCATCTGCGGCGGCGACTTCGCCGGGAAGCTGCATCTGCTGATGGACTACACCGACCACCCCGGCGATGTGGCCGACCCGTGGTATACGGGTGATTTTGAAACCACCTGGCGGGATGTGCTGGAGTGTTGTCAAGGGCTGTTGGAGCAACTGCGCTTCAGGGAGGGCAAATGATGTTCGGCAGAAGGAAGCGGCAGGCCATCAGTCCCTATGACAAGACTGGAAAGGTCCCGGTCATCCGCTCCAGCATCTGCACCGGCGAACAGGTGGCGGGGTTCAAGGACATCGTCAGCGGGAAGTTTGAGGAACTGATGCTGATCCGCGGTGAAAAAGACCTTGCCGAGTTCCTCAGCCGGTATCAGGTGGAAGAAAGTGAGATCAAACGGGAGTGGTGAGTGCCATGTGCCGCCGTCTGCTGTGCTACGGCGATTCCAATACCTATGGTTACGATCCCCGCTCCTACCTGGGCGGGCGGTACCCGGAATCCGTCCGCTGGACGGCCCTGCTGAGGGAATATGGGTGGGACGTTATCAACAGGGGAGAAAATGGCCGCTCTATCCCACGCGGCGATGGTGAAATCCATGCGGCGATTCAGTCCCTGTGCCGTGTGGAAGCGGATATCCTGACCGTCATGCTGGGGAGCAACGATCTGCTTCAGCTATCCAGCCCGTCTGCCAGAGAATGCGCGGATCGGATGGAGCGGTTCTTGACTACACTGCTTCACGCAGATAGTTGGGAAAAGCCCCGCAAGGTTCTCCTGGTTGCCCCGCCGCCTATGGCGCTGGGCGATTGGGTGCAGGACGAGAAAACCATAGCCGTTTCCCGCCGTCTGGCGGAATGCTATGAGAACACCGCGCGGCTGCTGGGCATCGGCTTTGCCGATGCGGGCGGTTGGGGTGTCGACCTCGCATATGACGGTGTGCATTTTTCTGAATCGGGCCATCTGGCCTTTGCGGAAGGGATCCATCAGGCGCTGTCGAAGCTCGTGTCAAAGGACTGCGGTGATTAGAATTTGGTGAGTTGCGCTGCGGAATTGGCCATGCGGATGATCGGATGCTTATTGCGCCGGGGGTTCTAAAGTGTTCGTCCCTGCCAAACCCATATAATCCGAACCAAATCTTCCCTGTGGGAGATGGGTTCGGATTATTTGTTTATTTTGAGCGTTTTGAGAATACCCATTTCAGAAACGGCGTGGTCAAGCGGCCTGAGTCCAAACCGAGAGGGCCGAGGAAACCGAAAAAAGCGAGAGGGAAGCAAGCATGAAGATGTTACTGAGCTGTAAGTTCAATATGGATACCGCCTGCGTGGAATTGAGGTTTTCTGACGGGAGCATGATCTCCATCGACTGCATCGCCGTCGAAAATGAAGTTGCCGACAACCTGTATGAGCGATCAGAATTGGACTACCTCATCTACAACGCGCCTTTGGAGTATGCTGACCTGATTCTAAATGGTGATCCAGAAAGATACCTGAAAGCTGTTACAGAGTATAAGCCGTTTGAGAATTAAACAAGGACCTGTTATGAAACCATGTGGTCAAATTGACCACATGGAAACTGAGCATAAATCAACGGGCCGTTTTGGCCCGTTGGTTTGCCTCTATGTAGAGGGCAACGGTCATGGCCGTTACCCGGAATATTTTAAGTATCGTTATCTTGTGTCTGATCCTGTTCCCGCTGCGCTTTCCATTCGGCAAACTCCCTCTGACCCTCCTCGCTGTCATAGTAGGCGAGAATGTCCGGCAGAATACACCGCGCGATCTTCTCAATTTCATACTGCGGGATGTCGGTGTGGTTGATGAGCTTTTTTCTTCTCCCCAAAGGCACGCCCCCTTTCTACTGAAAAATAAAAGTGCAGACACGCTTTGCCCCGCAGGGCTTATGGTGTCTGCACTGTATTATGTGAGTTTATTTTAGCATAGGGGATGGGTGGTGTCAAGCCTTTGCGAATGAGGGGAGTAATTGAGAAAATTCTGCTCATTTTTAATTTCGGTAGCAGCTACCGAAATTAAAAATGAGCATCGTCCTATAAACAGGATACAATTTGATCTCCCTGCGGTACATATATAGGATGATCTCCTATGAACAATTTGTAAATATTTGATGCAGCCCATTGATTTCTTCTGTCTAATAGAGTAGACTATAATTAAAGTCTAACAGTGTAGACAAGGAGGGCTTAAGGATGACAATTCCGAAGATCCACGAAAGTGAATATCGCTTTTGCCTGATTCTATGGGAGCATGAGCCAGTTACTGCGGTGGAACTTGTAAAGCTGTGCCAGAAGCAGCTTGGCTGGAAGCGAACCACAACCTATACCGTTATCAAGCGCCTTGGAGAGCGTGGTGTGCTGAAGAATGAGGATGGCACAGTCACTTCTCTTGTATCTAAAGATGAAGCCCAGGCGTGCGAAATCGACGAACTGCTTGAAAAGAAATTTGAAGGTTCTCTGCCTGCTTTTATCGCCGCTTTTACAAAGCACCAAGATATGTCCGAAGATGATCTTAACGAGGTGCAGCGCATGATTGATCGCATCCGGAGAGGAGGAGAACAATGAGCGGACTCTTTTTGAAAATCGTCGTCATGAGCATATCAGCAAGTTGGCTCGTCCTGGCTGTACTGATTCTCAGGCTCGTCCTGAAGAAAACCCCTAAGTGGATGAATGTTTTGCTGTGGGGCATTGTAGCAATCAGACTGATTTGCCCGTTTACGATTGAAAGCCCAGTTTCTATGATTCCCGATTCTGTTGGAAGCGGCAAATTTGTTTCGGAATGGATGGATGATTACGTTGGCAATGTGGATATTCATCACTCTGACTCTGTGTATTATGACGCAGCAATCGGCGCCGGCAGAGAGCCAATCTATGATGGCGAGGGCGGCTACTATGTTGTGACAAAGCACGACCAGTTAGGTGAACCGGCTACCATTAAAAATACGGTTGTACCTGTTCTCTCCGTTATGTGGGTTACCGGCATTACAGTCTTGGTCTTATATACAGTTATCAGCTTTTGGCGTCTGCGGCGTAAGGTCAGCGAAGCGGTTATTTTCAGGGAAAACATCTACCTAAGCGAAAATGTCTGCTCCCCCTTTGTTCTGGGCATCCTCAAGCCAAAAATCTATCTGCCATTCAAAATGGACGATCAGAACCTGGAACACATTATAGCGCATGAGAAGGCGCACATTCGCCGCAAAGACCACTGGTGGAAGCCCTTTGGGTTTCTATTGCTGACACTCCATTGGTTTAACCCATTGATGTGGATAGCTTATGTACTGCTGTGCAGGGACATTGAATTGGCCTGTGATGAAAAGGTCATCAAGGAGCTGGGCAGTGAGCAGAGAGCCGATTATACCCAAGCGCTCCTCGCTTGCAGCGTAAACCGGCGAATGATTGCAGCCTGCCCCCTTGCCTTTGGAGAAATTGGCGTAAAAGAAAGGGTGAAAAATGTGCTGAATTACAAAAAACCGGCCTTCTGGATCATTGTTGTGGCGGTTGCCGCCTGTGCGGTGGTGACGGTGTGTTTTGCGACAAATCCAAAGCAGGACATTCCCAAAGAGCAGTGTTCAGTTCAAGTGCGGATTACTGGAGTTGAAGATCGCTCCTTCCTTGTCGCACCGGTGGAGGGTTCCCGGGAATTGTCCTCCAGCGATTTGTTCCGTGTTTCCATCACAAATATGCCCCCATCCCCTGAACCCCAAGTGGGGGATATCCTGGAAATCGCCTATGATGGTGTCATTCTGGAGAGTGATCCGGCCCAGTTCGGTACAATTTATAGCATGAGGGTGGTTTCACAGGAACATTCGCTGGAAATAGAAGAACTGCGGGTTAAGTACCCGGAATACTTTGAACTTGGGACCTTCAAGGGGCTGGAGGTCTATGTCTGGCAAATGGCCGAGAATGACTACCGTTTTGGGCTGATGCAGGGAACCAACCGCGAGAAAACGCAGGAAGAGAAAATGGCATTGAAAGGCGCTTCAGCGGAGGAAATGGCGCTGATTCTGTCCACCTTCGATATTGAGGACAAAGATATTTTTGTGATCCCGTGGCAAAATCCTATTTCAAGTTATATGGTCACAGAGGACACGGTGAAAGACCCGGAATACATCAACAACATTCGCGCTATGCTGGGGTTGGATGGTGTTTCGATGGGTTCCGCCGGAGGGGAAGATACGCCAGCCACTGTCGGGCCGGACGCAGCCGCTACAACACTATCCGAAGAACAGACCGCGATCCGTCAGGCGATTCTGGAGCATAACAAATCATCCTACCCACTGGAATACGATGTGGCCTGTTGCAGTTTTATCACGTTGGAGACACTCTCCGCCACACCTCTGGCGGGAAGCAGCACCCATAAAATCACCTATTACGGGTGGGCGCTCTATGAGGAATACAGGGTTACTGATAACGGCTTGGAAACAGTCAGCGGCAGCCATGTTCCTGTGGCGCTTTCCTTTGACTTGGACGAGCGCGGTTATACTCTGACCGAATATTGGGAACCCAGAGACGGCAGCTACTACGCGCCGGACATCCGGGAAAGGTTTCCCGCGCACATTGCCGAGGACGCCCTCAACAACCAGAAGTTTATCCTTCAGCAGATGCAGGAGTGCTATGCATGGGCGGTCTTGTCTACGAATCTGAATACCGATAAGGTGATCGGTTCTTTTATTGAGACGATTTGCAGCGGCCCCGCATTGTCCTCAAATCCGGGGGATTATATTGAGGAACACCCCATTGAGTTCCGGGAGCTGACCTACTATGGTCGGTACACCCTGAAATACTGCTTCACCGAATTTTTGAAGGGCGGACAAACTGATTTGCGCGGACATATTATGAGAGCCGCCATAGATGACATCGCGCCGGAAGCTCAGCTCAAGTTGTATGCGGAAACCGGGCAGGAATACTTCGACGCATGGAAAGACACCGCAGTATCCGTTGGGGAGCAACATGATATGGAATGGATTGAAACGCATCAACCGGCCATCTATCTTCTCTTGCAAATGATAAACGAATAAATTTAAGGAGCCGCTGCAATCTTCATCTCTATGTAGAATGGAAGTTGCAGCGGTTTCGTATTTTCAAACTGAGTAATCGAACATAAAACAAACTTCAGATACACACAGGTGCAGAAAGTAACAGGGTGCCTATGAGGGGGGACATGATCTCCATCATACCTTGGGCCCCTGCAAGCTGGGCATCTGTATATACAGATGCGGAAAAACAGGGATTTCTGCCGGAGCAGAAATCCCTGTTTTGGCTTGTTGGTGGCTCTCGTCCCCAAACCCCTTTTTCGCAGATTTGCATCTGCGGCTGCGCACCGTTCCGGCGCTTTTTGAGATTTCCCCCTATCGTTATTTTTGGAAAATTGCAAAAATTATCAAGTGGACAAACTTAAAAAATTCATTTTTAGAATACTTATATTATGTTAATTTCAGATTGACTTTGAAGCCCTGATTTGCTATACTGTCCATAGTGATTGGAGGTGCTGAAAATGAAAATCGTCGGTGAACGATTGAAGGCCTTGAGGGAAAGCGTGGGTCTTTCTCAAATGCGAATGGCCAAGACTTTCGGTGCGGGGCAGTCGAGCATCTACCGCTATGAAAGCGGAGAAGCCGGCGTTCCGGCAGAGCTGCTTGTGAAATATGCAGATTACTTTGATGTGTCTATGGACTATATTTTCGGGCGTACTGATGACCCGCATGGGATGTACTGTGAGGCCAAGCCAAAGGTGGAGCAGAGCTATCCTGAGATGGACAAGTTTATCGAGATGTGCTTTGATCCATCCTCGCCCATGAGTGCAAAGCTGAAAGAAACGCTGCGGCAAATGCTGAAGGAGGACGCAAGATGAAAGCAGTGATCTACGCCCGCTATTCCTCCGACAATCAGCGTGAAGAATCTATCGAAGGCCAAATCCGCGAGTGTACTGCCTTTGCTGAGAAGAACGACATCACCATCCTGCGACACTATATCGACCGGGCCGTTTCTGCCAAGACCGACAATCGGCCTGAGTTCCAGAACATGATAAAGGACAGCGGTAAGCGGCTCTTTGACATGGTGATTGTCTGGAAGCTGGACAGGTTCGCTCGCAACCGCTATGACAGCGCCAGATATAAAGCGGGTCTGAAAAAGAATGGCGTCAAAGTGGTATCCGCTACCGAAATTATTTCCGAGGGCGCGGAGGGCATCATTCTGGAATCTGTTTTGGAGGGCTACGCCGAATACTACTCCGCCGATTTGTCCGAGAAAGTGATTCGCGGCATGACCGACAATGCGCTGAAATGCAAGTTCAACGGCGGTACAAAGCCTGTGGGCTATGTCATAGATGAGGAGCAGCATTTTCAGCTTGACCCGCTGACGGCCCCCTTTGTTTTGGAAGCCTTCAAGAGATATGACGAGGGCGCTACCATGACGGAAATCCGAGATTGGCTCAATGACCAGGGGGTAAAAAATACACGGGGTCAGCATATGAGCTACAACAGCGTGGAGCATCTTTTGAAGAACAGGCGATACATCGGCGAGTTCCGATACAGGGAAACGGTAGTCCCTGACGGCATCCCCGCCATCGTACCACAAGACCTGTTTGACAGGGTACAGGAGAAGCTGGCTAAAAACAAAAAGGCCCCGGCCCGCCATAAAGCCGAGGACGATTACTTGTTGACTACCAAGCTGTTCTGTGGATATTGTGGGGCTTATCTCTGCGGCGAGAGCGGTACCAGCCGGACGGGGATTGTCCATCACTATTACAAGTGCGTGTCCGTCAAAAAGAAGCGGACAGACTGCCGCAAGAAGTCTGTCCGAAAGGAATGGATAGAGGATTTGGTGGTCAATGAAACCATGAAGATGGTGATGGACGATAAGGCGGTAGAAGCCATTGTGTCCATGCTGATGGCTTTGCAGGAACAGGATAATGTCAGCCTGCCACTGTATGAAAAGCAGCTTGCGGAGGCCGACAATGCCATCCAGAACCTGCTCAACGCTATCCAGCAGGGTATCCTCACCAAATCCACCAAGGGACGGTTGGAGGAATTGGAGGCCGTCAAGGAGGAGCTGGAAACGAAAATTGCCTGCGAGAAGCTGGCAAAGCCCAAGGTCAGCGCCGAGTTCATGACATTCTGGCTGCACCGTTTCCGCAAGCTGGATGTACGACAGAAAATCCATAGGAAGATGCTGATTGACACTTTTATCAACGCGATTTTCCTGTATGATGACAAGATGGTGATTACCTTCAACTACAAGGAAGGAACAGACACAATCACATTTGATGACCTGAAAGCGGCGCTGAATAGCAAAAAAACTGGTTCGGATTTGGATTGCTTAACTGCACCACGTCGGAGCAAGCTCCATATCGCTTGCCCCGGCGTTTTTTTGCAAAAACGCCGGAGTGCGCTCATTTCGCTGCTCCTCCTTTCCCCACGAAAGCTGAAGGGCGCTTTCGCGGGGGCCCCGTTTGGGCACACGTTTAAACGCGGCGCATCCAAAAGTGTTCAAAAGGAAAGACACCCTTTGGGTGTCTTTCCTTTTGGTTTCGTGCCGTTTTGCGGCGCTCCACCCTTTGGTGATTTCGATGCTCAAGGCGGCAGAGCCGGCCCTGGGCAGTGCTCCGCCGCCTGCGGCGCCGGCCCAAAGGCCGGCTGGATGGGTTCAGCAACTGTCGGCAGAGGCCGGGAGGCTGTCCAGCAGCCCCCGGCACCCGGCCAGCACGTCTCGCCAGGTGGCCTCAAAATCCCCGGTATACCAGGGGTCGGCCACGTCGCCGGGACGGCCGGTAAAGCTCAAGAGCAGCCGCAGCTTGCCCTGGGGGTCGCCGCCGCAGATGCGCTCCATGCTGCGCAGGTTGGCCCGGTCCATGCCGATGAGCAGGTCGTATGCCCCGTAGTCGGCACGGTTGAGCTGCCGGGCGGTTTTGCCCGCGCAGCCGATGCCGTGCTCCGCCAGCTTGCGCCGGGCCGGGGGATAGACCGGGTTGCCGATCTCCTCCGTGCTGGTGGCGGCGGACTCAATGTGAAACTGAGCTTCCAGTCCGGCCTGCCGCACCAAGTCCTTCATCACGAATTCGGCCATGGGGCTCCGGCATATGTTGCCGTGGCAAATAAATAGGATTTTCGTCATATCTCACATTTCCCTTTATAAGTCTGCAGACGCCGTTATATCAACGGGTTTGGCGTCTTTCCCATTTTGGTTGTGCTGTCCGCACCCCGCGCAAATCTGCATAAATCTGCATAGGTTTTCGGGCAAAGGGTGAGGCATCCATGATTGACGCCTCTGCGGTATGGGGTTCAGATAGTCCCAATTTGAGGGGGTATCCGCATCCGGTTCATTGCCCGACCGCTGAATGATGCTATTATAACACAAAAAATCCATGCGGCGCAATGGTAAAGGAAATCAAATACAATTTGATGATTTACAGATAGGCGGATCTGCCTGAACTTTGGACAAGCAAAGCTGATTTTCCCATACCCTCAAAGTTTAGGCCGGGTTAAAATGAGAAAACAGATACCTTGCAAAGCGGAGGTGAGAGTAATGAAATTGCGTGCGGCGGGTCGGAAAAAACGCAACTATGTGTTCTAGGGGAACCTGCGGTGCGCGGCCTGTTGAGGGGGAACAAAAAACTGTTATATGCTGCGGGCAGAGGCGCTGTATCTCCGCCCGCAAAAATGCTGCATCGCATCAGCTGCCGGGGAGGCTGTTGACACATGGTTTTATTGTGTACAAAGCGCACTTGATTTCACCCGGGCTTTTCTGTAAAATAACCCTTGGCTAAACGGATTTTGAAAGGGAAGATGAACATGAAAAAAGTGGAAAGGCCAAAAAAACCGCTGATATTTTATTACATGGTGGTCCTGCTGGTTATGATCCTGCTGAATACACTGCTGTTCCCCCGGCTGATGCGGCAGGAGATTACCCAGGTGGACTACGGCACCTTCCTCACCATGCTGGACGGCAAGAAGGTGGCCGTGGTGGAGGTGGAGCAGGATGTCATCTACTTCACCGATACCTCGGAGGACCAGGATGTCTATGCCACCGTCCCCTTCAACGACCCAGACCTGGTGGACCGCCTGTGGGAGAGCGGCTGCAAATTCGACCAGGTGATGCCCAGGGAAATGAATCCCTTCCTCAGCTTTCTGCTGACGTTTATCCTGCCCATCGTGGTGTTTGTGGCCATTGGCGAACTGATGAGCCGGGCGATGATGAAGAGGATGGGCGGCGGCCCCATGGGCAGCGCCATGCAGTTCGGCAAAAGCAATGCCAAGGTCTACATCGCCAGCGAGACCGGGATGAAGTTCACCGATGTGGCTGGGGAGGACGAGGCCAAGGAAAACCTGATGGAGGTGGTGGACTTCCTCCACAATCCTCAGAAATACCAGGAGATCGGCGCGAAAATGCCCAAGGGCGTGCTGCTGGTGGGCCCTCCGGGCACCGGCAAAACCCTGCTGGCCAAGGCTGTCGCCGGGGAGGCGGAGGTGCCCTTCTTCTCCATCTCCGGCTCGGAATTTGTGGAGATGTTCGTGGGCATG